>JAOPXC010000253.1 GCA_025965335.1 Nocardioides sp.
CG
Source organism: Nocardioides sp. (assembly GCA_025965335.1). GTDB lineage: Bacteria > Actinomycetota > Actinomycetes > Propionibacteriales > Nocardioidaceae > Nocardioides. Next base: position 3 of record JAOPXC010000253.1, read on the forward strand.
GCCATGACCAATCTACGCAGCAGTGTGGCTGTCCTCGGCTTGCTCGTCGGCCTCGTCGCGGTCCCGACGGCACCCGCCCAGGCAACCATCGGCGGGGCCTACGCCGCGGCTGCGTTCAAGGCGACCAACAAGCAGCGGACCCAACGCGACCTGAGGACACTCAGGCAGAGCAACTGCCTGCAGCAGTTCGCCACCAGGCAGGCGAAGAAGCTGGCCCGGGACCAGGACTGGAAGCTTCCACACCAGTCACTGCCGGCCATCAAGGACGCCTGTCACCTGTCGGAGGCCGGTGAGAACCTCGCCTTCGGCTTTCCCACCGGCAGGTCCGTCGTGAACCGGGGCTGGATGCCTTCGGCGGGCCACCGCGCGAACATCCTCAGTACGAGATTCCGGCTGATGGCCATCGGTGCCCAGAAGGGCAACGACGGCCTCTGGTACGTCTCCCAGGTCTTCGGCAGGAAGAGCTGACCGAGCGCCGACGCTCACTCGGTCGGGGTCGAGGGCGGCGTCGCGCCACCGTCGCGGGCCTCCGCCGGGCGCGTGATCCGTCCCGGCAACCGGATGGCCGTGTTGCGGCTTGGGAAACCGCGCACGAGTGGTCGTTCGGCGCGGGTAAGGTTGAGAACTTGCCGAGTCCTGGGCGGACTCGGTCTCACGGGCAAGCATGCGGTGCAAGGGGAACGATCGTTGACTGAAGATCTGGTGGAGCGGGAGATCGGCCGCGAGCAGGCGTTCGTCGATCGCGTCTACGTCCAGCTCCAGGACTCGGCACGGGCCGCGCAGCAGCTGGCGCGCGAGGGCCACGACCGGGGTCGGCTGGGCCACGAGGGGGGACTGGTCGAGCGCGACGCGATGGTGTTCCAGGCGGCCAAGCGGATCGCCCAGCTGGACGCGGCGCACGAGGGACTCGTGTTCGGCCGGCTCGACCTGACCCCCGAGCTCGACCCCAGGCCCCGCTACATCGGGCGGATCGGGCTGCGCGACGCCAACCGCGACTCCCTGCTGATCGACTGGCGGGCACCCGCGGCCGCCGTCTTCTACCAGGCGACGGCCGCCGAGCCGCACAGCGTCGTGCGGCGCCGGGTCCTGCGCTGCACCGGCCCCACGGTCGTGGGCGTCGAGGACGAGCTGCTCGACGCCGACGCCCTCGAGGAGTCGGGTGCCGACCTGCCGATCATCGGCGAGGGCGCGCTCATGGCCCAGCTGTCGCGGGCCCGCGACCGCTCGATGCACTCGATCGTCGCGACCATCCAGGCCGAGCAGGACAAGGCGATCCGCGCGCCCGGCAAGGGCGTCGTCACGATCAGCGGGGGCCCCGGCACCGGCAAGACCGTGGTCGCGCTGCACCGGGCGGCGTACCTGCTCTACACGGAGCGCCGCCGCTACGAGTCCGGCGGCGTGCTGATCGTCGGCCCGAGCGGCGTCTTCATGCGCTACATCGAGCGGGTCCTGCCGAGCCTCGGCGAGACCGCCGTCGCGCTGCGCTCCCTCGGCGAGGTCGTCGACGGCGTGCGGGCGACCCGGCACGACGAACCGGCGGTGGCCGACGTCAAGGGCTCGGCGCGGATGGCGGAGCTGATGCGGCGTACCTCGCGGCAGCAGGCCCCCGGCAGCCCGAACGAGTTCCGCATCTTCTGGCGCGACGACATCATCCGCCTCGACCGTGGGCTGCTCGGACGGCTCCGTCGTCAGCTGATGTCGCAGGGCCGGCGCAACCGTCAGCTGCCGCGGGTGGCGCCGACGCTCCTCGACGCGATGTGGCGGCAGGTTCGCGGCGAGCGCGGGCGTGATCGCGGCCGCGACGCGTTCGACGACGAGATGCTGTCGAACCAGTCGTTCCTCGACTTCGCCGTCGCCTGGTGGCCGCCCCTCGACGCCCCCGGGGTGCTGTCCTGGCTGCGCGACCCCGAGTTCCTCTCGCGGGTGGCGGAGGGCGTCGTGAGCTCGGAGGACCAGCGGCTGCTCACGAAGTCCTGGAGCGGCGACGGTTCGCTGTCCGTGGAGGACGTGCCGCTGCTGGACGAGCTCCGCTACTCGCTCGGAGACGTGCCCGCCCGCAGCGACGACGAGCGTGACGTCGACGAGGCCCTGCTCGAGGGTGGGGTCGACATGCAGGAGCTGCTGACGGCGGCCGACCGGGAGTACGCCCCCTCCGGGCGTGCCTGGGCGCCCCCGTCGCACCGGATCGAGGACGACCCGTTCGCCCACGTGCTCATCGACGAGGCGCAGGACCTCACGCCCATGCAGTGGCGGATGGTCGGGCGCCGCGGCCGGGCCGCGTCCTGGACGATCGTCGGCGACCCGGCGCAGTCGTCCTGGCCGGTGCCCGCGGAGGCCGCCGAGTCGCGGGCGGTCGCGCTCGAGGGCAAGGAGGTCCACGAGTTCCACCTGTCGACGAACTACCGGAACTCGTCCGAGATCTACGAGTACGCAGCGGCGTACGCCCAGCGCGTCGGACTGGACGCCGACCTGCCCACCGCTGTCCGCTCGACCGGGGTGGCCCCGCGCATCGTCGAGGGAGTGCCCGACCTGGCGGCGGCGACCCGGCAGGCCGTGGCCGACATCGCCGGGCAGGTCGCCGGCACGGTCGGCATCGTGGTGCCCGCCGCCCGTCGCTCGGACGTGAACGCCTGGCTGGCGTCGTGGCCGGAGTTCGCCGAGGACGCCCGAGGTGCCCGCGCGGCCATCGACTCCTCGGTCGCGCCGTCCGGCGAGGACCGCGTCGTGGTGCTCACCGGACTCGACACCAAGGGCCTGGAGTTCGACGGCATCGTCGTGGTCCGGCCCCAGGAGATCGAGGCCGAGTCGGCCACCGGTCGCGCCACCCTTTACGTCACCCTCACCCGCGCGACCCAGCTGCTGACCACGGTCTCCTGACGCCGCCCCCGCGACGTCATACGGACGGGGCCACCTGTCCCACCGACCGTATGACGTCCGGGGGGTCCCGCGGGCGCAACTAGGCTTCCGGCATGACTGCCACGACCGATGCCCGGGCCGCGATCGAGGCGCTGCAGGGGCACGAGGCGTGGGCGATCATCCGGCGCTCGACCCGGGCCGGGGACCGCGACACCGTCGGCCTCGTCGGCGGCAGGCGACGGGTGGTCGAGTCGATCCTCGACGTACCGCTCGAGGAGGGCGTGCCGGCCGACGGGCACATCGCCGACCGGCTGCTCGCGATCCCGTTCCGCCAGATCCGGGAGCGTGGCTTCGAGGCGCACGACGACGGCACCCCGCTGGTCGTGGTCGACGTCGAGACCGAGCTGGAGTTCTCGGTCGCCGAGGTGGTCGAGGC
>JAOPXC010000038.1 GCA_025965335.1 Nocardioides sp.
GCTTCGACACGCTCGGGACGCTCAAGCACCTGCGGGCGACCGGGCACGACTACTCGTGGTTCGTGCTCACCCAGAAGATCATCGAGAAGGAGTTCGCCCTCTCCGGCTCCGAGCAGAACCCCGACCTGACCGGCAAGGACATCAGGCTCCTGCTGAGTCGTCTCAGGGCCGGCGCGCCAGGCCCGGTCGAGGCGTTCAAGCAGCACGGGCAGGACTTCGTGGTCGCCGACAACCTGCGTGAGCTGGTCGCCGGCATGTCCCGGGTCGGGGATCCGGAGCTGGCCGGCTCGATCTCCGAGGCCTCGCTGCGCTCGTTGATCGAGCAGCGCGACCGTGAGATCGACAACGCGTTCACCAAGGACGCCCAGGTGACCGCGATCCGTGGCGCCCGGAACTACCGGGGCGACCGGCTGATCCGGGTCGCGAGCCCGCACAAGATCCTGGATCCCAAGACCGGTCCGCTGATCGCCGTCCGCCTCAACATCCTGAGCCGCAAGACCCTCGGCGGACTCGAGACGGACCTGTCCGGTCGGTGCCTGACCAGCGACGGCACGCCGTTCCCCGGGCTGTACGCCGCGGGGGAGGTCAACGGCTTCGGCGGCGGCGGGATGATGGGCTACAACGCGCTCGAGGGGACGTTTCTCGGCGGCTGCCTCTTCTCGGGGCGCACGGCGGGACGCGCTGCTGCCGCTGCGCTGTAACGCGGGGTGCGGGTCGCTGGGTCAGGCGCCGGCGAGGTTGAGCCCGACGACTCCGGCGACGATCATCGCCAGGGACACTGCCTTGATCCAGTTCATGGGCTCGCCGAGGAAGAAGTAGCCCGCGGCCGCGACCAGCGCGGTCCCGAGGCCGGACCACACGGCGTACGCCACCGAGATCGGCATCGAGCGCACCACGATGGCCAGCAGCCAGATGGACAGGCCGTAGCCGCTGAGCACGAGCACGCTCCACAGCGGGTTCGTGAACCCCTGGGCGCGGGGCAGGAACGCCGTCGCCAGTACCTCGATGCCGATCGCCATCATCAGCAGGGCTCCCGCGCCGTACATGTGAAACACCTTCTCTGTTCGCTGGTTCTCGTGGTTCGGTGGTTGAGGAAGGCGCGTTAGCGCCTGTCTCGAAACCATGTAGCAGTCGCTACATTCCAACCCACTGTAGCACTCGCTACAATCGCCGGATGAACCGACGCGGCGAGCTGCTCGACCTGGTCACCGACCACGTGCTCGAGCACGGGTTGATCGGGCTCACGCTGCGTCCCCTGGCGGCAGCCATCGGCACGAGCGACCGAATGCTCATCTACCACTTCGGGGACCGCGACTCCCTTGTCTCCGCGGTCGTGGCGCGCGCCACCGAGCGGGCGATCGTCATCGTGGAAGGGCTGCCTGCTGCGCCGAGCGTCAGGTCTGCGGTGAACCGGCTCTGGGCGGCCTACCGGACCGAACCGCTGCACAGCTGCCTCGACATCTACTGCCAGGCGGCCGCTTCCGGACTGATCGGGCAGGAGCCTTACCGGTCCGACGCCCGGGCGAGCAACGAGCAATGGGCCGCGTCGTTGAGGGACTACTTCGTGCGCTGCGGGGCACCACCCCGGCGAGTCGCCCGGATCGTGACCCTGGTCGACTCCGCTCTCTACGGCTTCCACCTCGACCTGACCACCGACCGCCCCGACGAGCTGGCCCGCGGCGTCGCCGACCTCGCCTTCGCCGCCCAGGCCCTGAGCAACCCCACCGCTGGTTGAGGCCGCTGGTCGAGCTAGTCGAGACCCGGTGAGGCAAGGCAGGGCGGTGGCCCCGTTGGTCGAGCTTGTCGAGACCCGGTGAGGTAAGGCAGGGCGGCCACCCACCGGTGGTTGAGCAGCGAGCGTCAGCGAGCGTCGTCGAAACCCCTGTCGGCAAGGCAGGACGTCTTGACTGGATCCATCGAATGATGTGGTTGCTGTTGGCGGTGGTTCCTGTGCTTGGTTGCGACCGAAGTCCCTCTTACTGTTGGCGGTGGTCAACCTTCCGTGGTCGCTCTTCAAAGATTGAGATTTCTTTCGAATCCCCTGTGGAGCAAGGGCTTTCGGGGTCCGGAGTGTCGGTGCCGGGTGCTTGGCTTGGTGCCATGATCGAGACGGACAGCGGACTGGTTCCCCACGAGGTCGACGACCTCGATGCGGACACGCTGCTCGCGTTCGCGACCGACGCCGAGCTGCAGTCCCGGCGGGCTGAACGCCGCAAGCTCAACTACGCGGCACGGTGGTGTGTGCTGCACCCGGCCAAGACCGACACCGGTCACGCGACCTGGTCGGATGCCGGGGACCGGGACGTGCTGGGTTGTGACGAGGCGATCGGTGGGGAGGGCGCCCCGCTGGTGGCCGCGTTCGCCGCGGAACCCCTCGCCGCGGCGTTGGGGATCTCCACCCGGGCCGGGATGCAGCTGATGGCCGACGCCCTGAACCTGGAACACCGACAGCCCCTGGTCTGGGGGAAGGTGCAGTCCCTCGGCATCGCGCCGTGGCGGGCTCGCCGCCTCGCCAAGGCCACCGCGTCGCTGTCCCTGGCGGCCGCCCGCCATGTCGACGAGGTGTTGGTGGACCGGATCGACTCCTGTGGTCCGGTCACCATCGACCGGGCCATCGCCGAGGCCGTCGCCCGGTTCGACCCCGAGGTGCTCGCTGATGCCGAGGACCAGGACCGGCAGAGTTGGCATGTGCGGCTCTCCCACGGTGCGGTCGGCGGGGGGCCTGGTGGCTGGGCCGGGACGTCGTGGATCGACGCCGCCGGCGACACCACCGACCTGACTCGGTTCCACGACCTGGTCTGCGAAACCGCCGAGGCGTTGAAACGCGGCGGTGACGAAGACGACCTGGACCTGCGCAAGGCCAAAGCCCTCGGCGTGATCGCCGACCAACTCACCAACCCCGACACCCCGTCCGGGCCCCCAGCACCCGCCGGCGACCCCACGACGACCACGACGACGACGGGGACGAAGCGCAGGAAGCGGGACTGGACGTTCTACGTCCACCTGGACTGGGCCCAGCTCCAAGCCGCCATGGCCGACACGCAGGCAGACCGCCGCGCCTCCGGCGAATTGGGGGTGGGCGCTGTGGAGCGCCTCGGGCCGGCCACCGTGGCGCGGATCCGGGACTGGCTGAGCGGCAGCCGCCGGGTCACCATCCAGCCCGTGCTCGACATGGGCCGCGGCGACGCGGTCGACGAGCACCAGCCGCCACCGTGGATGGACGAGCTCGTCCGGTTGCGTGACCCGCACTGTGTGTTCCCGTACTGCGGGGTTGGCTCCCGCGACTGCGACCTCGACCACGTGATCCCCTACGACCCCGGCACCCCCGCAGGACCCCGGCCCACCCGGCCAAACCAACCCCGAGAACCTGGCGCCGCTGTGCCGGCGACACCACCGCTGCAAGACCGCCGGCCGCTGGCGATACGCCCGCAACCGCGACGACACCTACACCTGGACCTCACCCCACGGACGCCGCTACCAGGTCACCCCGCTCGGCACCTACGAGATCCACTGACCTGCCCCTGCTCACCGCCCTGCCCTCACTTCCGGGGTTTCGAGACGGTTGCTAGCGCAACCTCCTCAACCAGCGGGGGTTGCTAGCGCAACCTCCTCAACCAGCGGAGGGGTTGCTAGCGCAACCTCCTCAACCAGCACCCAGGCCGTCTCCTCAACCAGCACCCGGACGTGACCCAGTGACGGTCGCCACGTTGTGCAGGCATGACGCCGGTCCGCCTGCTCGCCCCAGCCCTTGTCGCTGCCGCTGCCCTCGCGCTGCCGGTGGTCCCGACCGCGGCGGCCCCGGCGCCGGA
>JAOPXC010000285.1 GCA_025965335.1 Nocardioides sp.
TGACGTGGGACCATGTGCGCATGACGACGGGCAGGCTCATTGCGAAGCTGCGGGCACATCGCGTTGCCGAGGAACGGCTGCGGCTTGCCCGCCGGGAGCTCGATGAGGAGATCACTCGCGCCGTCGACTCCGGCGAATGGCAGATCATCGACGTGGCCGAGGTGACCGGATGGTCCCGTGAGACCATCCGCGCGATTATCAAACGGGTCCATGAGGACACCCCTCCGGCGGCCGGCGCCTGATCTCGTCACCGCTCCCCCGGTTTCTCCACATAACAGGAAAATCACGGGAACCCGCTGGTCGGCGGTCACGTGACCAGCTCCTCGAAGAGGCTGTCCTGGCCTGTGACGGGCAGCGGAGGCTTGGGCAGGCCGAGGGCTCGGGCCCGCTCCCCCGGGTCGGTGGTGCGCCACTGGGCGATGCGGCAGTAGTCGGCGGATCGGTCGACGGTTACGCCGCGGCGGCCGAGAGTGGAGGCGATGAGAGCGGTAGTGCCGGTGCCACCGAACGGGTCGAGGACTACGGCGGGACGGGTGGGCGCATCCGGAGCGGGGCAGGCGCAGGCGTAGCCGGTGATCTTGTGGACTGAAAGCACGTTGTTCGCTGAACGACGTGTGCGCGATGCGTCCTCAGCCATCGCCTTGCCTAGATTGGCGGCGCCAGATGGACGGTGAAGCACCTTCTCGCTGCTGTCACGAACTGGATGGCGACCGTCTCCGCACTCGATGCAGATGCCGTGCGGAGACCAGCCGAGAATAAGTCTGCGCGGCCACTCCATCGGAAAAGCGGCGAAGTGGTCAGCCTGGAGCTCCACCGGGACGCGAAGCGGCTGGGTGGCGATCTCCCACACACTGCCGGGCAGGGCTCCGAGTGGGTTACCTCCCGCATACGCCGTCGCACCGCCGTCAATGCTGGCGTTACGCGCCTTCATGGATCGAGCGCCGAGTTTGGATCTCCGAAGGCTGTCCGGTGCATGCGGCTCGCGGATCTCGTCGACCGCGGAGTAGTAGCGGGGCTGCTTAACCAGGTGGAACCACTGCTCGTGGGAGCGGCGGACGCGATCGGTCACCGACTCGGGGAGTCCGTTCGGCTTGTCCCAGATCACCTCGGCGCGAAGGGTGAGTCCGAGATTGTCGACGCAGCCGATGGCGTAGCGCCACGGCAGGCCCATCAGCGACTTGTAGGGCACGCCGTAGGCGTCAGGAGCAGAGCGGGTGTGCTGGCGAGCCGACTCCTGCGACGCGTCCGCGAGGCGGGCGTTCAGCGAGCCCGCGGGGGCTCGGACGGTGCGCGGTCCTTCATAGGTGGAGTACTTGTCACCCAAGTTGATCCACAGTGATCCTTCGGGCTTGAGCACCCGGATCCACTCCTGTGTGCACTCCCACAGCGCATCCAAGTAGTCCCACGGGGTCTGCTCAGCGCCGATCTGCCCGTCATAGTGCTGGCCGCCGTCCGTGTACGACCTCAGCGACCAGTACGGCGGTGAGGTGACGATGAGGTCGACAGAGGCGTCGGGTAGCGGGAGAGTCCGGGCGTCGCCGCGGAGTACGAGGGCGGTCACGTCGTGCTCCTAATGGCGGCGACGGGCGCGTGCTTAGGGCACCGTGGGCCCGCCGGGTACGGCCTCGAAGGCTCAGCCCCGCACGGTCCCGCCCCGTGGCCGCAGGGCCCGTTCAGGCGGGGGAGGGCACGGCCGGGGGTGGCGGCCGGGGTGGTGGTGTCGCGGCGGTCAGGCATGGGCCACCTCTTCGAAGTCCAGGGGTGCCTGTGCGAGCCGCTGGGCGGCTTTCTCGGCGTATTTCTCGTTGGCTTCGATGCCGATGGCCCGGCGGCCGGACATGCGGGCAGCCGCGAGGGTGCTGCCGCTCCCGGTGAACGGATCGACCACCAGGCCGCCTGGAGGGCAGGCGTACTCGACAAGCGGCCGGAGAAGCGGCTCGGCTGGCTTCTCGGTTGGGTGGATGGCCTTGCCGCGCATCGTAGGCGTCCGGATCACCGACCGCATGAGCCGGACACCGGTCTCGCCCCATCCCGCTCGCGCCCCGTAGTTGCCGGTGTGGGCCGTGCCGGTGCTGGTGCGGACCGCGCTGCCGTTGCGGGCGATCTGCTCAGGCGTGGCGGGCACACGAGGCGTCTCGTGGTAGACGCCTCCCCAGGCACCCTGATACCAGTGCAAGACGTGCTCGTGGACGCGGCGGAACCGGTCAGTGGCGCGTCCCGTCCCGGTGTTCTTCTCCCACACCACGTGCACGTCGCCGAAGACCGGGTCGTCGCCCGAGTCGGCGCCGATCAGGTCCTGGGACAGCTTCCAGTTCGCTCGGCCGAAGTCCGGCCAGCGCTCCCCGAACATGCGCATGGAGCCGAAGCACCACAGGCTCTTTGTGATGGCGGCGGCGGCCTGTAGCCACCCGTCGGGCCACCGGTCCCACGCCAGCGAGGTCTCCCCGTAGGGAGGATCCGCCAGCACAAGGTCAGCGGTCACACCGAGGGCGGGCAGCACCTCGCGGCAGTCTCCGAGGTAGAGGCTGACGGTGTCGTCGGCGAAGTAGGGGTCAGGCATGGACAGCTCCCCGCAGGAGGTGGGCGGGGGTGTCTTCCAGCAGGGTGAACTGGTCGACGAAGGCGTGGACGCCCAGGGTTTTGTCCCTGGTGGACGACTTGTGGGCGTAGTAGTCCATGCCGTGTACGAAGCCGTCTCTGGTGCGGAAGACGAAGAACCGGCGGTCGCTCTCGGCTCGGCTGGCCCAGATTTGGGCGACGCGGATCACGGGGGTGTCGTCAGGCATGGGCCACCTCCAGGGCGGGGGTTTGCAGGATCCGGGCCACGACCACCGGGCGGCCCGCGGTGAACAGGAGCGTCCCGGTGCGCAGCTCAGCGGCGTGCCGGACGCACGCGGAGTGGCCGGCGCACCACAGGTAGCCGCGGGTGTGGCAGTGGTCGCAGTCGGCGAGGGTGGTCCGGTAGGCGGCAGGGTGGGCGCAGCGGGTGGCGTCGATGACGGCGCGGCAGGGCAGGTCGGTGGTGGTCATGAGGTCAGCTCCTTGGCCAGCTCGGGCCAGCGTCGGAGCCGGTACGCGGACACCTGCGCGGCGCTGTCAGGGGTAAGCCGGTAGGCGAGACGGTCGGTCGGCGGGGTGGACGTCCCGCATTCGGGGCAGATCCGGTCGGTGACTCCGATGGAAGTGCCGACGCTGCGCATGGATCGCTTGTTGATCCGCATGCTCGGCAGGAGCAGCGCCTTGAGCCGGTAGCCGCAGGGGTTACATGGGTAGCGGGCAACGAGGGTGACCATCATCAGGCGGCTTCCTTCCGCTGACGCGCGGAGTAGACCAGCCACGCCTCAATCCGCTGCCGGGTCCGCGTGGACCCTTTGCCGCGGCGGAG
>JAOPXC010000300.1 GCA_025965335.1 Nocardioides sp.
CCGCAGGCACAGGCACGCCCGGGAGCCTCAAGGGCGAAGGCGTGGCGCCGCAGCGGCGAGCAACCACCACACGAGGCGACCGGCGACACGGCGAAGCCCAGCGACGGGCGTGCCGGAGCCTGCGGGGACCGGCGCTGGAGCCGAACCGTGCGACCGCACCACCGAGACCCCGGCCGCCGCGGGACACAACCAACGCCCCGCCCGCTAGGGCCGAACGTTGCGAGCTAGGGCCGCCAGGTCCGCAGCCAGATGGTGTGCGGCGAGCCCTGCAGGTCCGCGAGCGCGGCGTCGGGCAGCGCCTCGGCGACGTCGGTCACGACGTAGCCCTGCTCGCCTCTGGTGGCGAGGTACTGGCCCTCGATGTTGGCGCCGTGGTCGGCCAGGAGCTGGTTCACCGCGGCGAGCACCCCCGGCACGTTGATGTGCAGGTAGCCGACGCGAGACCCCGACCCCAGCTCGGGAGCCTGCACTGCGGGCAGGTCCACCGAGAGTGCGGTGCTGCCCTGGAGCGCGAAGCCGGCCAGCTTGCCGGCCACGAAGTAGCCGATCTCCTCCTGGGCCTCCTGCGTCGAGCCGCCGACGTGGGGCGTCAGGATGACGTTGTCGAGGCCGCGCAGCACCGACTCGAACTCGTCGCCCTGCCGCTTCGGCTCGACCGGGAAGACGTCGAGCGCAGCGCCGGCGATGTGCCCGGACAGGATGTTGTCGCGCAGCGAGCGGTCGTCGACGACCATGCCCCGGGACGCGTTGATGAACACCGAGCGGGGCTTCATCTTGGCGAACTGCTCCGCCCCGAACAGCCCCGCGTTGCCCGGTCGGCCGTCGACGTGGAGGCTCACGACGTCGGCCTGGCCGAGCAGCTCGTCGAGCGAGCCGACGCGCCGGGCGTTGCCGTGCGCGAGCCGGTCCGCGGTGTCGAAGAAGATCACCCGCAGACCGAGCGCCTCGGCCAGGTTGGAGAGCTGGGTGCCGATGTTGCCGTAGCCCACGATGCCGAGCGTGCGACCGCGGATCTCGTGGCTCCCCTTGGCCGACTTGTCCCAGACCCCTTCGTGCATCCTCGAGGTCTTCTCGGGCAGTCGCCGGGCCAGCGCGATGATCTCGCCGATCACGAGCTCGACGACGCTGCGCGTGTTGGAGTACGGCGCGTTGAAGACCGCGACTCCCTGCTCCGCCGCGGCGACCAGGTCGACCTGGTTGGTGCCGATGCAGAAGCAGCCGATCGCGAGCAGGTCCTGTGCCTTCTCGAGCACCGCGGCGGTGATCGTGGTGTTGGAGCGGATGCCGAGCAGGCTCACCCCGGGCAGCGCCGCCATGAGCTCGTCCTCGCTGAGGGAACCGGACCGCAGCTCGACCTCGAAGCCACGTCCCTCGAGGATCTCGACGGCGATCGGGTGGATGTTCTCGAGCAGCAGGGCCTTCACGGTCGTCAAGCCTAGGCGAGCCCACGACACGCAACCGAGGCGCGTCCGTAAGCGTCATACGCAGGGGCGGTGCATGATGTGGCGATCCACAGCGGGTTGACAGATTGGACGGGGCCAGTGGGAAGACGTCGCACGTTCGGGTGGGTCTGCGCAGCAATGGCCGTGGCGTTGACCGCCACGGCCGTCGTCGGAGGCGCGGTGGAGGCGGCTCCCACCGCCGCTCCCACCGCCGAGCAGGGGCCCGGTACCGCACACCACGACCGGGGCAGCTGGCAGGTCCGGGCCCTCGGCGCGGGCCGCTACGACGTGTCGTGGACCTCGCCCGGTCGCCTGCCGGTCACGTCGGACCGGCCGACGATCGTGGGCAGCCGCGCGATGTCGATCAGCGCGCCCACCATCGGCGCCGACCAGCGCACCGTGCATGCGGTCGTCACCGCTGACGCGACCCCCACCTCGAACGACTTCGACGTCCTGCTGTCGGGCGACCGACTCGACGCCCCGGGAGACGACCGGCGCAGCTCGACCGGCGGCCCCACCGGTTCGGGACGCCAGCAGCGGCCGCACGCCCGGGAGCTGTCCGCCGATCCGGGCGCTCCCGGCGACCTCGAGACCGTGTCCAGCGACTACCAGCTCGCGCCCGTGAAGGTGTCGGGCATGCGCGAGCCGATCGAGATGATCGGCCACGTCGTCGAGCCGGCTGCCGACGCGGCCACCGGCCCCCGGCCACTGGTGCTCTTCCTCCACGGCCGTCACGACTACTGCTACAACCCGACCGGGGAGGACGGCGAGTACGGCTGGCCGTGCCAGGCGCCGTTCCAGGAGATCCCGAGCCACCTCGGCTACGACTACATCCAGCAAGTGCTGGCCTCGCAGGGGTTCACGACCGTGTCCGTGCGGGTCAACGGCATCAACGCGCAGGACTTCAGGCTCGAGGACGGTGGTGCCGGTGCCCGCGCCACGATCGTCCAGGCGCACCTCGACCACTGGACCACGATCGCCGACGAGCACCAGGTCGACCTCTCGCAGGTGGTCCTCGTGGGTCACAGCCGCGGCGGCGAGGGGGTCAACCGCGCCTCGATCCGCATCCCGCTGGACGCGCCGTACCGGATCGTCGGCCAGGTCCTGATCGCGCCCACGGACTTCGCGGCCCAGACCGCGCCGTACGTCCCGACGGTGACGTTGCTGCCCTACTGCGACGGTGACGTGAGCGACCTGCAGGGACAGAAGTTCACCGACGCCGCGCGCGACATCGCCGCGGACGACACGTCGCTCAAGAGCTCGGTGATGGTCATGGGCGCCAACCACAACTTCTTCAACACCGAGTGGACCCCGGGCGTGGCCGTCGCCCCGTCCTTCGACGACTGGTACGGCGGCAAGAAGGAGCCCTGCGGGAAGCGGACCCCCGAGCGGCTCAGCGCAGCCGAGCAGCGGTCGGTGGGCCAGGCGTACGTCACCGGGGCTGTCCGGCTGTTCACGGGCGAGCAGGAGTTCCTGCCGATGTTCGACGGCTCGCAGGTCACCGTTCCGTCGATCGGCGACGCGCAGGTGCTGAGCCACGCCATCGGCGGCGGGCGCGACGAGCGGCGCCCCGGCGTCGACACCTCGCTGTCCCTGGCGGACGGGGCGCAGACCCAGTTCTGCAACGGCGTCGTCGACTTCCAGACCAGGTACGGCGCGTGCGGCAGGAACATGAGCGATTTCATCACCCCGCACTGGCCGGGCTCCTACGAGAAGATCCCGACCCGGCGCGCCTTCGAGATGTTGTGGGAGCACTCGGGCGAGAGCGGCGGCATGCTGTTCGCCACCCCGCTCGACCTCAGCACCGGACGCTTGGAGCTCCGCACCATCGTCGATCCGCGGATCGGCGACGTCCAGCTGGGGGTCCGGGTGACCGACCTCGACGGCGCCAGCGCCGAGCTGACCCCGATGGGCGCTGGCAACCTGACCGCGCTCCTCCGCGGTGCGGTGACCAAGGTCTGGGCCCAGACGCTCGTCGTCGAGCCGGCGGGGGCGTCGGGTGTCGACCTGACCCGGATCAGCCGGGTGGACCTGATCGGGAAGAGCGACCGGGGCCGGGTGTGGGTCGCGGACCTCGCCGCCGCCCCGGCGACGCTGGCGCCGGTGCCCGACCGGCGCGCCCCCGTGGTCAACCTGTCGGCGATCCGGATCGACGAGGGTGACCGGAAGGGCAGCTTCACCGCCCGGGTCCCGTTCCGGGTCACGGGAGACCTGTCCCGCCCCGGCCGGCTCGTCGTGGTGACGGCCGGTCAGGCGCGGGGCTCCGTGCAGCGGTTCACGATCGACCTGGCCCCCGGCCAGAGCTCGGGCAGCGTCCCGATCGAGTACACCGCGGACGACCGGGACGACCTGACGCCGTACATCACGACCGTGTCGGCCTGGGCCACGCGCGACCTGATGACCGACAGCTACCTCGGCGCGCTCACCGTCGACGACGACGACCCGACGCCGCCGATCACGATCACCGCGGTCGACAAGACGATCACCGAAGGGGAGTCGGCCGAGTGGAAGCTGCGGATCGACCGTTGGGTCGACTACGAGCTCTACGTCTCGGGGCGCGTCGTGCGCGGTCCGAGACCGGTGCTCAGGGGTGCGGACGTGCCCCTCGCCTGGCTGCAGACGCACGCCTGGCCCATCGACCCGGCGGCCCCGCTGCAGCGGCTCAACGCCTTCGTGTTCGAGGAGTTGCGGCCCGGAGGCAAGAGCGTCGTCGTGTCCCTGCCGACGCTGAAGGACGGCGTGGCCGAGCGTCGCGAGTCGGTGACGGTGCTGTTCAACATCGACGGGCAGAAGTTCCGGCGCACGGTGTACGTCGCCCCGTCGGGCTGAGGTACCCGACCCCAAAACCGGTGTCCCGACGACGTACCGTCGGGTGACGATGTCGGCATGTACCCGACCGACGACACGATCCGGGCGCTGGCGCGGAGCTCGCCGTGGCGCTGGACGACGCTGCACTTCAGGCACCGCGGTGGCTACCGCGAGGCCGAGGTCGAGGCGTGGGTGCGCCGTCCCGGCAACCTGCTGGTGCGCACCGGCGACGGTCAGGAGCACCGCGTGTCCGGCGTGCCGTACGGGAGAATGTTCGTGTCGACCGACCCGGACTTCGTGCGTCCGGTGTCGGTGCCGCCCCAGCAGGTGGAGCCGACGCTGCGGCCCGACGGGCTGGTGGCCGAGCGACCGGCTTCCTGGGACGTCGACTACGACGACCCCATGTGGGGGAACTACCGCTGGGTGGCGATGCTCGACCCCGTCGAGCTGAGCCACCACGTGGCCGTCGCCGACCCTCGCGTCGACGAGGTGGCCGGGCGGCCCGTGTGGCGCTCGTTCCTCCGCGCCGAGGAGGGCTACTCCGCGCGCTGCGGCGGCAACTGCTGCGAGCTGCTCTTCAGCGATGTGTCGCGACGGTGCGAGTTCGACGACCCCGGCGATGCGCCCCCGGCGCGGCCCGGGACGACGTACCCGGACTGCTACGACGTGTCCCTCGACCAGCAGACGGGTGTCGTGGTGCGCTGCCACCCGGTCGGCGGCGACGCGGACAGTCCGTGGCTGGAGGTCGACATCCTCGACGTCGACACCGACCTGGACGAGCTGTTCCCTTCCGCCTGACCCCGGCGCCGCCGGACGTCATACGGACGGAGCAAACGGGTGCCCCATCCGTATGACGTCCCGACTGCATCAGGCCGGCAGGTCCTCCGCGTCGACGATCCGGTAGGCGTAGCCCTGCTCGGCGAGGAACCGTTGCCGGTTCTGCGCGAACTCGGCATCCACGGTGTCGCGGGACACCACCGTGTAGAACCGCGCGGTCTGGCCGTCGGTCTTGGGCCGCAGCAGGCGGCCGAGGCGCTGGGCCTCCTCCTGCCGGGAGCCGAACGACCCCGACACCTGGATGGCCACCTCGGCCGAGGGCAGGTCGATCGAGAAGTTGGCGACCTTCGAGACCACCAGCAGCCCGACCTCGCCGGTGCGGAACGCCTCGAACAGCCGCTGCCGCTCCTTGACCGTGGTCTCGCCCTTGATCACCGGGGCGCCGAGGGCCTCGGCGAGCTCGTCGAGCTGGTCGATGTACTGGCCGATCACCAGGGTCGGCTGATCGGCGTGCTGGGCGACGAGGTCGCGCACCACGTTGACCTTCTGGTGGGTGCACGAGGCGAGCCGGTAGCGCTCCTCCGGCTCCGCGGTCGCGTAGGTCAGGCGCTCGGATGCGGGCAGGCTGATCCGCACCTCGACGCAGTCGGCCGGCGCGATCCAGCCCTGGGACTCGATGTCCTTCCAGGGCGCGTCGTACCGCTTCGGGCCGATCAGCGAGAACACGTCGCCCTCACGGCCGTCCTCGCGGACCAGGGTCGCGGTGAGGCCGATCCGGCGACGCGCCTGCAGGTTGGCGGTCATCCGGAAGATCGGCGCGGGCAGCAGGTGTACCTCGTCGTAGATGATCAGACCCCAGTCGCGGGCGTCGAGCAGCTCGAGGTGGGAGTAGACGCCCTTCCGACGCGTGGTCATCACCTGGTACGTCGCGATCGTGACGGGCCGGATCTCCTTGACGGCCCCGGAGTACTCGCCGATCTCGTCCTCGGTCAGCGACGTCCGACGAACCAGCTCGTCCTTCCACTGCCGCGCGCTCACGGTGTTGGTGACCAGGATCAGCGTGGTCGCCTGGGCGTGGGCCATGGCGGCCGCGCCGACGAGGGTCTTGCCGGCGCCGCAGGGGAGCACGACGACGCCGGACCCGCCGTTCCAGAACGAGTCGGCGGCGTCGCGCTGGTAGTCGCGCAGGTGCCACTCGGTCTCGTCGAGCGCAATCGCGTGCGCCTCACCGTCGACGTAGCCCGCGAAGTCCTCGGCCGGCCAGCCCAGCTTGAGCAGTGCCTGCTTGAGGTTGCCTCGTTCGGACGCGTGCACGACCACGGTGTCGTCGTCGATCCGGGTGCCGAGCATCCCCGAGATCTTCTTGGCGCGGAGCACCTCCTCGAGGACCGGGCGGTCGTTGGAGACCAGCACCAGCCCGTGGATCGGGTTCTTCTCCAGCCGCAGGCGGCCGTACCGCGCCATGGTCTCCGCGACGTCGACGAGCAGGGAGTGCGGGACGGCGTAGCGGCTGAACTCGAGCAGCGTGTCGACGACCTGCTCGGCGTCGTGGCCCGCGGCCCGCGCGTTCCAGAGCCCCAGCGGCGTCAGCCGGTAGGTGTGGATGTGCTCGGGAGACCGCTCCAGCTCGGCGAACGGCGCGATCGCCTTGCGGCAGTCGGCGGCGCGGTCATGGTCGATCTCGAGGAGCAGGGTCTTGTCGGACTGGACGATCAACGGGCCGTCGTTCATGCGCTCTTTCGTCGGGGGTGGGGGATGTCGGTTTCACTGGTTAACCAGTGAAACCGGCGCTGGACACGGAGAACTTTCCACGTGAAGCACCAGATTCACTGGTTAACCAGTGAATCTGCGGGCCCCACAACCGCCGCCACCGCGCGCTGACGGGCACGGAAGGCGGCGACGTTGGCCCGCGAGGAGCAGCGGTCGGAGCAGTAGCGGCGCGACCGGTTGGGGGAGGTGTCGACGTACACGTTGGTGCAGGGCGCCGCCGAGCAGACCCCGAGCCGGGAGGGACCGAGGTCGCAGACCAGCGTGGCGAGCCCGAGCAGCGACTCACCCACGAGGAGCTCGGCGACGCTGGCCGACTTCGTGGCCACGTGCAGGTGCAGGTGGGCCGGGTCGTGGTCGGAGATCCGCGGCGTGACGGGGTAGCGGACCATCAGCTCGTTGAGCCCGTCGATCACGCCCTGGACGTCACCGGCGGCCGAGGCCTCGAAGACGGGCCGGAGCTCGCGCTGGAACTTCCGCAGCTGCATGCAGTCGCGGTCGCTGCACCGCTCGTGCAACCAGTGCCGGTCGGCCAGGTGGTCGACGAGGGCGTCGACGCCGGAGATCTCCGCGTTGAGGAGACCCGCCGACTGCTCGGCGTACCTGAGGAAGTCCACCTGCCGATTCTACGGACCGTGGGCAATTCAATAGGACGCGCGACGTCCCCGGGCCCGACGCGGGACGGCTACGGGTCGTCGGACACGACCCTGACCGTCGTGATCCGGTGCACCGCGAACGTGCGGACGTCGTCGCTGCGCTGGTCGTGCGCGGTCAGCTGGCCGGCCTCCACCGACAGCGGGTCGACGATCCGTTCGCTGCTGCCGCCGTGGTTGTCGACGTAGCCGATCAGCACCGGGGTCCCGGTCTCGACGGCCTCACGCAGCAACGCCAGCGAGCCGCTCGGCGAGAGCGTCGCGGTGGGGGTGAGCGGGCGCGAGGTCGCGGCGCGGTCGCCGGACCGGATCGCGGTGACCACCTGGGCCACCCGGGCGCTCTCGCGCACAGCTCGTGCGACGCCCCGGCGCTCCCGGCCCGCCCGTGCCCGCAGCAGGTCGGGCCGGGCCACGTGCACGGTGCCGTCCGCCGCCTCGACCACCGGGGCGGCGCCGAGCTCGCGCAACCGGGGGAGCAGCACGTCGAGTGGGGTCGATGTGACGACGACGGTCGGGGCCAACCGGCGCAGTCCCAGGGAGGCGGCCTTCGGATGGTGCAGGAGCTCGGTGAGCGCGGTCTCGTCGTCGGCGCGGAGGAAGGCCTCGGCGTGCCCGACCCGGATGGTGCCGAAGGTGCGCGCGGTGTCGTCGACGAGGTAGCTCAACGGTTGGGGGACCGGCGTCCGCGAGACCGAGCCGATGAAGTCGTGCAGCTCGACCGCCGACCAGCCGGTGTCGAGGGCCCGGCGTACCGACTGGGCGGTGAAGCGGTAGACCGTCGCGCCGCCGCGTGACTCCACGTCGGCCACCAGCTGCAGGGTGCGCGCGAGCGTCGACTCGAGGGGGCCGGGGGCCACCGCGGTCAGGTCGGCCTGCAGCAGCACGTGGTCGACGGGTTCGGGGAGCAGCTCCGCAAGCCTGGTCACGGCCGCCTTCTCGTCCCCGTCCAGCCACGCCCTGGCGTGCGCGGCGAGCCCGTCGAGCCCGGTGACACCGAGGGACGCGGCCTCGACGAGTGTCCCGGCCACCTGATCGGCGCGGGTACGGGGTCGTCGCGGCCGCAGCCAGGTCACCCGCTGCACCAGGGACGGTCCACCGGTGCCCGCCGCCAGCACCTCGCCCGGGGGGACCCCGGCAAGCACGTCGAGAGTCATCCGCCGGCTCTCCAGCTGCAGCGAGCTCGCCAGGTCGGGGGCGAGGGCGTTCCAGGCCCGACCGGCGGCATCCCGCGAGCCGACGAGCGCCGGCATCCGCGGGCTCTCGAGCCAGGCCCGGGCCAGGGTCAGCCAGCGGGCGGCGGGTTCCTGGGTGGTCCACGCGTCGAAGGCGTCGGTCGGCAGCCAGTACGGGCTGCCGCCGGGGTCGGCGCCGACGGCCAGCAGCCCCGCACCCGCCACGGTCTCGACGACGAGGGCGGCCGTCGGTTCGTCCACGTGCAGGTAGGCGGCGGTTGCCTTGAGGTCGCGGACGGCGAGCCCCCCGCTGCGCAGCGCCGACGGAGGCTGGGTGCCCCAGTGGTCCAGGAGCAGCTCGACCCGTCGGACGAGCTCGAAGGCCGCGCCCGCCGCGGCCCGGTCCACGTCCGCGGGCGCACGCTCCGTGGTGGCGACCTCCGGGACGTTGTCGACCGGCTCGGGCGTCGTCCGCCCGCCGCGCAGGATCAGCCCGACCTCCCCCGGTACGACGACGACGCCACCGCTCCTCGGGACCAGCAGCCGTCGCGAGAGCAGCTCCTCGGCGGGCGTGGCCGCGTCGTCGGGCAGCACGGTGTGCCGCGACGTACCCGTGGTCGCCTCGCCACCGTTCGCGGCCACGTGGTCCAGCAGCGTCCGCGCCGCCTCGGACAGCTCGCCCAGCCTGCGCTGGATCTCGGCGGGGTCCGGAGCCTCCGACGACCGCGGGTGCAGACCGCTCAGGCCGCCTTCTCGCCCGCCGGCCAGGCCCTCGGCCACGCCGCTCAAGGCACGCAGGCCACCCGGTGTCTCCCACGCCAGCGCGAGGTCGACGAGCCGCTCGACGGCGGTCGCGACCGAGTCGGGATCCGCGTGCACCAGGGTCGGGAGTTCGGCCCGCGTGGTTTGACCTGCGACAACAAGGGCATCAAGAACGAAGAGCTCGAGCCGGGTGAGACCATCGAGTGCACGAAGCAACGAGGACCGGGTGGCCGCCCGAGAGGCCAGTTGCCCGGAGTCATGAGGGGCAGGCGTGGCCAGATCGGGACGCTCGACGAGCAGCCGGGACAGGCGCTCGTCCGGCCAGCCACGCAGCTGGTCGGCGAGGGAGCGGAAACCGGTCGAGTTGGCCATCCCGACAACGCTATCCGGCCACCCTTGCCGCGGCCCGCGGAGGCACCCGTGAAGGCGGTCGAGCTGCGCCACGGGGCCGCCACGGACATCGGGCTGGTCCGGGAGGTCAACGAGGACGCGTACCTGGCCGCGCCACCCGTGTTCGTCGTTGCCGACGGCATGGGGGGCCACGAGGGCGGCGGCGTGGCGAGCGCGATCGTGATCGAGGAGTTCGCGCGCCTGGCCGACGAGGGTTACGACGCCCGGCGGGGGGCGGCGGCGGTCGCGGCGACCCTGCGCAGCTGCCAGCAGCGTCTCGCGGAGTTCGCTGCCGCCCAGCGAGGCCCGGGAGGGAGCCGGTTCCGGGTCGGGACGACCGCGGTGGTCGCCCTGCTGGTGGAGGACGACGCCGAGCCGAAGTGGCTGCTCGCGAACCTCGGGGACTCCCGCGCCTACCGATACGCCCGGGCGCGGCTCGAACAGGTCAGCGTCGACCACAGCGTGGTGCAGGAGCTCGTGGATGCGGGCGCGATCACCCGAGACGATGCCGCCGTACATCCCGAACGGCACGTGATCACGCGCGCGCTCGGCACCCTCGGGGGCGCCGCCGCCGACTACTTCCTGCTTCCGCTGCCCTCGGTGGAGCGGCTGGTCCTGTGCTCCGACGGCATCACGGGGATGATCGACGACGCGCAGGTCGCCGAGATCCTCGCGGCGGTCGACGACCCCCGTGCCGCCGCGGAGCAGATGGTCGCCGCCGCCCTCGCGGCCGGCGGCCGGGACAACGCGACGGCCGTCGTCGTCGATGTGGTGGGATCCGTGGATGAGCGTTACTCCGACTCCGAGCGCCAACGGGGGAGTCTCGAGCGGGAAGGGGGGGCCGCTCGTGGGTGATGGGCCGACCCTCGGCGCCCGCAGCTACCGCCTCGGCGGGTGGTTCGCCGTGTTCGGGGAACGGGTCACGGTGCTGCTGCCGCCGTCGGAGAAGGTCCGCGTCGCGCCGGTCTGGGAGATGGTCGACGGCGGCGCCGGCTTCGACGAGACGCTCGACCGCCTGATCTCCGGCGGGTTGCGGCAGCTCCCCGGCTTCGTGCTGGTCAGCTCGGTCGGCGGCGAGACCAAGGTGGTGCTGCGGGGGCCCGCGCGGGCCGCGTTCACGACGGCCGACGGGTACGTCGAGCTGGAGGGGGCCGAGGCGACGACCTGGGTCGAGCGTTCGTTGTCGGGAGTGACCAGCATGGTCGTGACCGTCGACGACCCGGCCGACGGACCGGACCTGCCGATCGTCTCCGGCCTGGTCCGCATCTCGCGCTTCGACGACCCGCCGCACGTCGTACCGGCCGGGTCCGCGGCGCCGCCGATGCCACCGCCGCCACCTCCGTCCCATCCGCCACCGCCACCGCCGCCACCGCCGTCGCATCCGCCACCGCCACCGCCGCCACCTCCGTCCCATCCGCCGCCCCCCTTGGACCCGCTGGACCCGTTGGACCTGACGGGTTTCGTGCCGACCCCGGACCACTACGGACAGACCGGCACCGGCACCGGCGACGCCGACCCGCACGGGTTCGACCGGCCCGGCATCCTCGGCCACCCCCCGGCAGCCAGCGACACCGCACCGTCGGTGGCCACGCTGGTGCTCTCCAGCGGCGAGACGGTGGACGTCGACCGGGTCGTGATCGTCGGCCGGGCGCCCGAGGCGTGGCAGTCCACCGCCACCGACCAGCCCCGGCTGGTCACCGTCGAGAGCCCGCTGCAGGAGATCTCCGCGACCCACCTCGAGGTGCGTCCGGGCGCGGGGGCCGATCACGGCAGCGCCGTCGCCACCGACCTGGGCTCGACCAACGGCACCGTGCTGGCACAGCCCGGCCTGCCACCGGAGACCCTGGAGGCGGGCATCCCCGTCCAGCTCATCGCCGGGGCGGTCCTCGACCTCGGCGACGGCGTGACCATCGAGGTCACCGACCCCTGAGCCGGAATGTCGCGGCCGGCTGCGACCCGGCCGCCCTGCGACTGCCCGCTCGCCTGCTTTCGCTAGGTTTCCGGGCATGACCTTCGAGTTCGAACGCACCGTGACCACTTCTGCCAGCCGCGAGGACGTATGGGCGCTGTGGAGCGACCCCGGCACCTGGGTGGAGTGGGACCCCGCGGTCAACCTGGTCGAGCTCGACGGACCGTTCGTCGAGGGTCAGACCGGCACGATGGTGCTCACCGGGCCCATCGAGATGCCGTTCACGCTCGAGATCGTCGAGGACGGCACCCGCTTCCTCGACCAGCTGACGATGGGTGACCTCGTCATCCGCATCGACCACGTCGTCAAGGACGCCGGTGACGGTGCCGAGGTCACCGTCCGGACCACGATCGAGGGCCCCGGCGCCGACGACATCGGCCCGATCGTCACCCAGGACACCCCGGTCGCGATGGAGGCCCTGGTGCGGATGGCCGAGCGGGACTGACTGCACACCGACCGGCCGAAACTGTCACTGAACACGGCGAATACTCCACGTTCAGTGCCGGTTTCACTGGTTAACCAGTGAAACTGTCGGAGGTCGCTGTCGTATCCGCCGCCCTTCGTTCGTGGAGCAGGTGACAGCGACACACCCAGGAAGGACCGCACCATGCGCACCCTGATCACCTCCCACTTCGTCTCCCTCGACGGCGTCGCCGAGGCGCCCGGCGGCGAGCCCGGCTACAAGCACGCCGGCTGGACCTTCGACGTCGACGAGGACCCCACGATGTACGAGTCCAAGGGTCGTGAGCAGGAGGAGGCCACCGCGCTCCTGATGGGCGGCCGTTCGTACGACGCCTTCTCGCTGGTCTGGCCGAAAATGGACTACTTCGCCGGCTTCAACGCCATGCCCAAGTACGTCGTGTCCAGCACGGTCACCGACCCGGAGTGGCACGACACGACCGTGCTGTCCTCGCTCGACGACGTCGCCCGGCTCAGGGAGGGCGAGGGCGGCCCGATCCTCGTGGCCGGCAGCCTCCTGCTGACCCAGGGGCTCCTGAGGGCCGGTCTCGTCGACGAGCTGCGGCTGATGGTGTTCCCGGCGATTCTCGGCAGTGGCCGGCGGCTGTACCCGGACGACGCCGAGGACAAGGTCAAGCTGCAGCTGGTCGACACCACGACGTACGCCAACGGCGTCCAGTTCCAGGTCTTCCGTCCGCAACGCTGAGTCGGTGTCCAGCCGACCCCGACCGGCGTAGGTTCGCCCCATGGACGCCTATGCACGGGGAGTGGTCGAGCCAGCCCTGCTCGAGGAGACCATCGGCGCCAACTTCGCGCGCACGGCGGCGGCCCACGCGGAGCGGGAGGCGCTCGTCGACGTCGCCACCGGCCGCCGCTGGACCTGGGCCGAGCTGGAGCGTGACGTCGACGCCCTGGCGCGCGGGCTGATGGCCGCCGGGCTGGAGAAGGGTGACCGGGTCGGGATCTGGTCACCGAACTGCGCCGAGTGGACCATCGCCCAGTACGCCACCGCCAAGGCCGGCATCGTGCTGGTCACCGTGAACCCCGCCTACCGCACCCACGAGTTCGCCTACGCCGTGAACCACAGCGGCCTGCGGCTGCTGATCGCGGCGTCGAGCTTCAAGACCAGCGACTACCGGGACATGGTCGAGCAGGTCGGCGATGAGTGCCCGACACTCGAGCGCACCGTCTTCCTCGACACCGACGACTGGGCCGAGCTCGTCGAGGGCGGCGCCGCCGTTCCGGCGGAGGCGCTGGCCGAGCGGATGTCCGCGTTGGAGCCGGGCGATGCGATCAACATCCAGTACACGTCCGGCACCACCGGCTACCCCAAGGGCGCGACGCTCAGCCACCGCAACATCCTCAACAACGGCTACCTCGTGACCGAGCTGATCAATCTCACCGAACACGACCGGCTCTGCATCCCCGTGCCGTTCTACCACTGCTTCGGGATGGTGATGGGCAACCTCGGCTGCACCTCCCACGGCGCCACGATGGTCATCCCCGCGCCCGGCTTCGACCCCGAGGCCACCCTGCGGGCGATCGCCGAGGAGCGCTGCACCGGCGTGTACGGAGTCCCGACGATGTTCATCGCGATGCAGAACCACCCGAGCTTCCCCGCGCACGACCTCTCGTCCCTGCGCACCGGGATCATGGCCGGCGCCGTCTGCCCCGTCGAGGTGATGAAGCGGTGCATCAACGACATGTTCATGAGCGAGGTCGCGATCGCCTACGGCATGACGGAGACCAGCCCGGTCTCCTGCCAGACCCTGGCCGACGACGACCTGGACCGCCGTACCGCCACGATCGGGCGGGCCCACCCGCACGTCGAGGTCAAGATCGTCGACCCGGTGACCTGGGAGACCGTCGAGCGCGGTGAGCCGGGCGAGTTCTGCACCCGCGGCTACTCCGTCATGAAGGGCTACTGGGAGGACCCGCAGAAGACCGCCGAGGTCATCGACGCGGACGGCTGGATGCACACGGGTGACCTCGCCGAGATGCGCGAGGACGGTTACTGCAACATCGTCGGCCGGATCAAGGACATGGTCATCCGGGGTGGCGAGAACGTCTATCCCCGCGAGGTCGAGGAGTTCCTCTACCAGCACCCGGACATCGAGGACGTCCAGGTGATCGGCGTGCCGGACGAGCGGTACGGCGAGGAGCTGTGCGCGTGGATCCGGATGAAGTCCGGGGCGAAGCCCCTCGACGCGGACGCCGTGCGGGCGTTCGTCGACGGCAGGCTGGCCCACTACAAGATCCCGCGCTACGTGCTGGTCGTCGAGGAGTTCCCGATGACCGTGACCGGCAAGGTCCGCAAGGTGCAGATGCGCGAGGAGACGGCCGCCAAGCTCAACCTCTGACGACCTCGGTGGTCGAGCAGCGAGCGCAGCGAGCGTTGTCGAGACCCCTGAGGGCGAGGCAGGGCCGCAACCAACGTGGTTGCCGCCCTGCGCAACGTGCTGGGGTCTCGACAACGCTCAGGCCGCGAGGCGGCCTTCGCTGCTCGACCAGCGGTGGTCAGCGGGTGAGCAGCACCGGGATCCGCGTGCGGGTGCCGTTGGCGCCACGCCAGGTGATGAAACCGTCGTCCCCTGGCTGCGCGCCGGCGCGGCTGTCGACCCTGACCGTCCAGGTCGTGCTCTCGCCCGGGTCGAGGCGGATTGCGGCCGGGGTGACCGTTACCGAGTGCCGGCTGAACCCGGTCGCCCTCGACGAGAAGTAGAGGGTGCGGCGCCCGACGTTGGTGACCGTGCGTTGCGCCGTCGCGTCGCCCTCGGTGAGCACCAGTGACGGGGTGTTGAGGTCGTTGGGCAGGACCCCGTCGAGCCAGGCCCGGTAGTCCTCGACCGGGACGGCGTAGACCAGGCCGGGGTCGGCGGCGCGCCCGGGGCGCACCCGGCCGGCCCCGCTGCGCAGCACGGAGCCGCCCAGCGGCGACGCCGTGGTCGCCAGTGCGGACCGCACGCTCGGTGCGGACCACCCGTGGCGGCGCAGGAGAACCGCGGCCGTGCCGCTGGTGAACGCCGTGCCGGCCGAGGTGCCCGACACGAAGTCCCAGCGCGCACCCCGGACGTCGGGCGGGATCGCGCCGAGGATGCCGACCGACGGCGCTACGACGTCGGGCTTGAGGACGGCGCCGCTCGGGTCACCGCCGTTCGACCACACGGGGACGCGGGCGCGCTGGTGCTCGACCCCGAGCGGGCTCAAGGTGACGCGACCACCGGGATGCCGCGCGACCCACCGTTTCAGCACCCGCCCGTCCGTCCGGTCGACGTGGACGGTCGGCACGCTGTGGAGGTCGGCGTCGAGCGAGCCAGGGGTGACGTTCATCAGGACCATGCCGACGCCGTCGGCCCGGCGTACGGCGGCGGACTTGTCGATGCGGCCGACCTCGCCACGCTCGCAGAGCACGATGGCGCCGGACACCCGGGCAGCGTCGAGGCTGCCGGGAGTGCACACGCGAGCGGCCTCGCGGGTGGTGCCCGGCGCGGCCACCCGGGCGCCGACGACCAGCCGGGCCGGACCCGCCGCCCGCGTGGCCGACATCGCACCGGTGAGCGTCGGCCCGGAGCTGAGCTCGACCCGGCCGCGCCGGGCGACGCCGGTGCTCGCGCCGACGGTGGTGACCCAGGGGCTGGCGTGGGCGGCATAGCTGCGCTGGCCGCCGTTGCCGGCCGCGGCGACGACCACGATGTCGGCCTCGGCCGCGCCGAGCAGCGCGCGCTCGACGGTGTCGAAGCCGTCCGGCCCGCCCACCGACAGGTTCAGCACGTCCACCCCGTCCCGGGTGGCCGCGTCGATGGCGCTGACCAGGTCGGCCGTCGCGCAACCGTCGTCGTGGGGGTCGGGGGCGGTCCAGCAGGCCTTGTAGACGGCGAGGCGTGCCTGGGGCGCGGCCCCGCCGTAGTTGCCGAGGCGCTGGTGCTCCACGCGAACCGTGATGCCTGGGTTGCCGGCTGCGATGGAGGACATCTGGGTGCCGTGGCCGTCGTCGTCGCGGGCCGAGAGCGACGAGGCGGTCCGCAGGTGGTCGCGTCCGAAGCCGTCGACGAACCAGCGGGCCCCCACGATCTTGCGGTTGCAGGTGTCCGCGTCCCAGTCCTGGCCGGTGGTGCAGTCGCCGACGAAGCGCTGGGGCACGCTGCGGAGGCTCGGCACGTCCGCGAACAGCGGGCTCTCGGGGTGGATGCCGGAATCGACCATGCCGATGACGACGCCGGCGCCGCCGCGGTGCGGGCCGGTGGCGGCCAGGCCGGCCCGGGTGCTGGTCCGGCCGGCCAGCTTCCGCACCGCGTTCCGCTCGACCAGGGAGACGCTGGGCTCTGCTGCCAGCGTGTGGGCCTCCGCCCGGGTGAGGCGGACCGCGAACCCGTTGAGCGCCGTCGTCCACCGCGCCACCGGCGTCGGGTCGCCGACCAGCCCCAGCGCGGTGTCCTGCTGCCCGAGCATCCGCAGCTGCGAGATCGCCCTGGGCAGGAACCCCCGGTAGCCGGACAGTCCCGGCCCGTCCAGCGTCACCAGGTAGATGGCGTCGTCACCGACGACCACGGACGGGGCGGCCGAGGCGGTCGGTGCCGCGGACAGGGTGAGCGGGAGCGCGACGAGCGCGATGCCGAGGGCGCCGGTGAGCCCGCGCCGTACGACGCTGCGGCCGGGCCCGCTCTCTGACTCCATCACCGTTCCCATCCGTCCCACGAACTTCCCATTGTGACTCGGAGCCATCCAGCGTGACAGGCGATTGGGCCGGCTACCAAACCCGCTCTAACCTGCAGGTATGTCCAGTTCGCCGGCTCCGGACCCCTTGGTCGTCGGTTTCGACCTCGACATGACCCTGATCGACACCGTCCCGGGGTTCTCGGCGGTCCTCGCCGCGCTGGGCGACGAGCTGGGCGTCGAGTTCCCCCTCGAGGAGCTGACAGCGAGGCTCGGACCGCCCCTCGACCTGCTCCTCGCCGACCACCTGCCGGCCGAACAGATCGGCGCCGCAGGCGATCGCTTCCGGGCGATCTACCCCGACCACGCCATCACGTCGGTCGCGGCGTTCGGCGGCGCGCACGAGGCGCTCGCCGCCGTACGACGCCACGGCGGCCGCACGGTCGTGGTGACCGGGAAGTACCCCGACAACGCCCGTCTGCACATCGACCACGTGGGCCTCGACGTGGACGTGCTCGAGGGCTGGGTGTGGGGCGTCGGCAAGGCGGCGGTGCTGCTGCGCGAGGGCGCCTCGGTGTACGTGGGCGACCACATCCACGACGTCGAGGGCGCCCTGGCCGCGGGCGCCACCAGCGTCTCGGTGCTCACCGGAGGCTGCACCCGCGAGGAGCTGGTCGCCGCCGGCACCCACGTCGTCCTCGACGACCTGTCGCAGTTCCCGGCCTGGCTGGACGAGCACCTGCTCATGACCCGGCTGGCGGCGCTAGAGGCCGACCTCGGCGCGCACGGCTCGGTGCTGGTGGCCTACAGCGGGGGAGCCGACAGCGCCTTCCTCCTCGCGGCGGCGGTCCGCGCGCTCGGGCCCACGAACGTCGTGGCCGCCACCGGTTACTCCCACTCCCTTCCCGAGGTCGAGCGGGACCCGGCCCGGGTGTTCGCCGAGTCGCTCGGCGTCGAGGTGTTGACGCCCGAGACCCACGAAATGGAGCGCGAGGGCTACCGCGCCAACGCCGGCGACCGCTGCTTCTTCTGCAAGGCCGAGCTGATCGACGTCCTGGTCCCGCTGGCCGCGGAGCGCGGCATCGCGGCCGTGGCGACCGGGACCAACGCCGACGACGCGGTGGCCGGCTTCCGACCCGGGATCCGTGCCGCCGCCGAGCGCGGCGCCGTCACCCCGCTCCGCGACGCCGGCCTCACCAAGGCGCAGATCCGCGAGGCCTCGCGGATCTGGGGACTCCCCACCTGGGACAAGCCGGCCGCGGCCTGCCTGTCCTCCCGGGTGGCGTACGGGGTCGAGGTCACCCCGCACCGGCTGGCCCGGGTCGAGCGCGCCGAGACCGCGGTGCGCGACCTGCTGGCCGACTCCGGGCTGCTCGACCTCCGGGTCCGCGATCTCGGTGACCGGGCGTCGGTCGAGGTGGACGCAGCACTCCTGCCCCTGCCGGACGACCTGGCCGACGCCGTCCTCGACGCCGTCCGACGCGCCGGGTTCGCGGAGGCCGCGATCGACCCCCGGGGCTTTCGTTCCGGGTCCCTCAACGACGCGCTCGGCCGGTCCACGCCCTAACCGGCTCGCGCCGGGCTTGCCCACTCTCATAGGCTTTGCTGTTGCCCTCGCAACCAGGCGGGGACAGCAGACCAGAAGAGGTCAGACCCGTGCCCACTGGCAAGGTGAAGTGGTTCGACGCCGAGAAGGGATTCGGCTTCCTGTCGCAGGAGGACGGACCCGACGTCTACGTGCGCTCGGACGCGCTGCCCGACGGGGCTGCCGCCACCCTCAAGGCCGGCACCCGGGTCGAGTTCGGCATCGCCCAGGGTCGGCGCGGTGACCAGGCGCTGCAGGTCCGCATCCTCGACGCTCCGGCGTCGGTGGCACGCAACCAGTCGCACGCACGCCGCAAGACGCCCGAGGACATGGCGCCGATCGTGGAGGACCTGATCCGGCTGCTGGAGGGTCTGGGTGAGGGCTACCGGCACGGCCGGCATGCCGACCCGCGCTCGGCGAAGCCCACGGCGAAGCTGCTGCGCGCGTTGGCCGACGAGCTCGAGCTCTAGCTCTTCCTCTAGGTCGGGTTCGCCACCGGGCCCGCGACCGCCTCACGGAGCCGTGGGCCGGTCGCCAGGACGTACGCCGTCCAGGCGGCCAGCACCACGAAGGCCACGCCCAGCCCGAGCCGGGCGGGGTCGAGCGGCAGCGCGATCCCCACGAAGCCACCGATCACCCACGCGAGCTGCAGGGTCGTGTCGCTGCGCGCGAAGGCGCTGGCCTGCACCCGGTGCGGGATGTCGCTCTGGATGGTCGAGTCGAGCGACACCTTGGCCAGGGACTGGGACAGCCCGGCGACGAGGCCGAGCAGGGCCAGCGGCAGCACGCCGTAGAAGACCGTGGCGACCAGCGCGGCCGCGGTGTCGGCGAGCAGCGCGATCACCACGGTCAAGACTGGGTTGATGCTGCGGAAGACCGACGCGGCCACCACGCCCAGGGCGTTGCCCAGGCCCGCTGCGCCGATCACGATCCCGATCAGCACCTTGGAGTCAAGGCTCGTGTCCGGTGGGCTCTCCCGCAGCAGGAACGCGATGAACATCAGCAGGAAGCCCGAGAGCCAGCGCGGCCCGCAGTTGGCCCGCAGCGCGAACGCGACCGCCGGTGGGATCCGGGTGCGCTGACGGCCGGGCCGTCGGGTGCTGGCCCCGGTCTCACCCCGCAGCACCAGGTCGCCCTCGCCCTCGCTGGCGTCGACCTTGGCGGGCAGCCTGATGGCACACACGGTGGCGATCACGAACAGCACGAACGCGTAGCGCAGCGACCACTCCGGTCCCACCAGGGACGCGAGCGCGGCAATCGGCGCGGAGACCGCGGCACCGATGAGTCCCGCCATGGAAACGCGGCCGTTGGCCTTCACCAGCGTGAAGTCACGCGGCAGCAGGCGCGGGACCGCGGCCGCGCGCGTCACGCCGTACGCCTTGGACGAGACGAGCACCCCGAGAGCCGCCGCGAACAGCCACGCCGACGCGTCGTTGATCGCGCCGGCCAGCCCCCAGCACAGGAAGGCCCGAAGCGCCATGGTGGCGCCGATCGCCCAGCGGCGACCGTGGCTGAAGCGATCGAGGAACGGGCCGATCAAGGGTGCCACGATCGCGAAGGGCAGCATCGTCAGCCCGAGGAAGAGCGCGACCTGGCCGCGGGCCTCGCCCGAGGGGACCTGGAAGAACAGGCTGCCGGCCAACGAGATCGCCACGGCGGCGTCGCCGGCGGTGTTGAAGACGTGCATCTCGATCAGCCGCGACAGACCCGACTGCTCGGCACCCGCTGCACCCGTGGCGCGCCGTGCCTGCCGCCAGGTGAACCTGCCGAACCGGCTCGCCGCATGTGCGAAGCCGCTCGCCCCGCGGGCGGTCGCCTTCGCGCTCGTCCCGACCCCGCGACCGACGGCGCGGGCCCGGCCGCCCGGCGTGCCGGCACCACCCGAGGGGGCCGACTCCGGGTGCGAGTCCCGCCAGCGTTGCTCCCGAGGAGCGTCGGGGCCGGGCGTGGTCATGACGACATCCTGCCCGTTCATTCCCGGCGCCGCTTCGTGGACACGGACTCCCGACCTGACAGCGCAGCCAGTGATGAGTCATGCTTTGCCCTGTGACGACTCTGGTGCGCCTCAAGCCCGACGCCGCTGCCGTGGCCGCGGTCGACGAGGCGCGCGCCGCCCTGCTGCTGGAGGCCGAGGCCTCCGACGTGGGGGACCACCTCGGCTGCGAGGTCGAGGGCGAGCGCGTGGCGACCCACCTCTTCGCCTGCAACCGACCCGGGTACGTGGGCTGGCGCTGGTCGGTGACCGTGGCCCGTGCGTCCCGGCAGAAGACGGTGACCGTCGACGAGATCGTCCTGATCCCCGGCGAGGAGGCGATCGTCGCCCCGGAGTGGGTGCCCTACCGCGAACGGATCCAGCCGGGAGACCTGTCGCCCGGTGACCTGCTGCCCGTCGAGGACGACGACCCCCGCCTTGTCCCGACGTACCTCGTCGGCGACGACCCGCTCCCCGACGACGAGCAGGACCAGATCCGCAACGTCGCCCTGGACCTCGGGCTGGGCCGCATCCGCACCCTCTCCGTCGAGGGTCGCGAGCTCGCCGCGCAGCGCTGGTACGACGGCGACGGTGGGCCCGCCTCGCCCCTGGCGCAGTCCGCGCCCGACGCATGCACGACCTGCGGGTTCCTGGTCCGCATCGCTGGACCCCTGGCGGAGTCCTTCGGGGTCTGCGCCAACGGCAACGCGAACGACGACGGTCGGATCGTCAGCTTCGACCACGGCTGCGGTGCCCACTCCGAGGTACGGCTGGCCAAGCGCCACGAGCCGGCGCCGCCGCCCGTTCCGGTCGTCGACAACCTCAACCCCGACGACATCGAGACGTTCTAGCCCTGCTCCTCCGCGGAGCCGGTGGCCCCGGCGGCCTCCCTGAGCACGGCGCGTGCCTTGCGGCGGCGCCGGCAGTACTCCAGCCCGAAGAGCCCCAGGCCGAAACCGGCCATGCAGGTCCACAGCCACCAGCCGCGGCCGTCGTCCTGGAGCCGGCCGTAGAACGGCAGCAGCGCGATGAACGCGACCAGCCAGACCCCCACCCCGACCTCGACGGTCCGGACCCCGTCCACGTCGAGAGGGTCCACGTCGGCGACGATGTAGATCCGATTGCGGAACTCGTGCTGCATCGGCTGCTCGTCGCGGAGGTCCACAGGCTCAGGCTAGCCCGTCCCACCGGGTGGTTGAGGAGGTTGCCGCTAGCAACCGTCTCGAAACATTGAGGGAGTGAAGGCAGGGCGGCGACCACCGGTGGTTGCGGTTCGGGCCAAACCCCTGGTGGTGCGCTGCGCTCGCTCGGAATCTTTAGCATGAGTAATGAGTTATGCTAACGATATGCCTACCGTGGAGAGAGTTGCCCGCACCGACGCCGGACTTGCGTCCGAGCTGCGGTTCTCCGTGATGCGGCTCCGGCGGCGCCTCGCCAACGAGCGGCATCCCGACAACAAGCTCAGCATGAACTCGATGGCCGTCCTCGGCGCGCTCCACCTCCACGGCGACCTCACGATCGGCGAGCTCGCCGCGCGCGAGCGGGTGCAGCCGCCGAGCATGACCCGCACCGTCAACTGCCTGGAGGAAGGCGGCTTCGTCACGCGGCGCGCTCACGACACCGACGGACGCCAGGTGCTGGTGGCGGTCACCGAGTCCGGCCGCACCACGTTGCTCGCCGACCGGGCCCGCCGCGACGAATGGCTGGCCCAGCGCCTGCGTGCGCTCACGGCCGACGAGCGCGCGGTCCTGCGCCAGGCGGCCCCCATCCTCGAACGACTTGCCCAGAAGGACTGATCGCCCCCTTGAGTCTTCCGCTTTGAGCCCCACCTTCCGCTCACTCGCCAACCCCAACTACCGGCGGTACGCCTACGGCAGCCTGGTGTCGAACGTCGGCACCTGGCTGCAGCGCGTTGCCCAGGACTGGCTGATCCTGCTCCTGACCGGCAACAGCGGTACCGCGATCGGCATCATCACCGGACTGCAGTTCCTGCCGTTCCTGCTGCTCTCCCCGCTGGCCGGCCTCGCCGCCGACCGGATCCCCAAGCGCCGGCTCCTGCAGATGACCAACGTCGGCATGTCGCTGCCCGCGATCGTGCTCGGCGTTCTCGCGGTGACCGGGACGGTGGAGATCTGGCATGTCTACGTCCTGGCCCTGATCCTCGGCATCGCTGCGGCGTTCGACGCCCCGGCACGCCAGTCGTTCGTGTCCGAGATCGTCGACCACGACGACCTGACCAACGCGGTCGGGCTGAACTCGGCCAGCTTCAACCTGGCGCGCATCCTCGGCCCGGCCATCGCCGGGCTCGCGATCGCCGCGCTCGGCTCAGGGGTCGACGCCGCGGGCTGGGTGATCCTCGCCAACGGCATCAGCTACGCCGCCCCGATCCTCACCCTGCACCGTCTCGACGGCCGCGCCCTGCACACCCCCAAGCTGGTCAAGCGCGAGCCCGGCCAGATCCGCGCAGGTGTGGCCTACGTGCGTGGTCGCCCCGACCTGATGCTGATCCTGGGGATCGTCTTCTTCACCGGCACGTTCGGCCTCAACTTCCAGATGACGTCGGCCCTGATGGCGACCCAGGTCTTTCACAAGGGCCCCACCGGCTACGGCCTGCTCGGCACGTTCATGGCCGTGGGCTCCCTGGCCGGCGCGCTGATCGCGGCCCGGCGCGAGCAGGTCCGGCACCGGATCGTCGTCGGCGCGGCGCTGATGTTCGGGGTGGTCGAGATGGCCGCCGGGGTGATGCCGACATACACGCTGTTCGCGCTGCTCTGCCCCCTGCTCGGGATCAGCGCCCTCACCATGATCACCAGCGCGAACACCTTCATGCAGCTCAAGACCGATCCCGGAATGCGGGGCCGGGTGATGGCGTTGTACATGATGATCTTCATCGGGGGTACGCCGCTCGGCTCGCCGCTGGTCGGCTGGGTGGGGGAGGCGTTCGGAGCCCGCTGGACGTTGTTGTTCGGCGGTGCGATGACGGTGATGGGGGTCGTCGTGTCCTCGTTGCTGTATCTGCGGGGTCGCCGCGTTTTGACCCCCGTTGAACGGCCCGGTAATCTCGTTCCTCGTGTCTGGGACAACCAGGCCGTTGCGCGTGCCCGGAAGTAGTCAGCGGATCGAACCGCTGGTCTCCGACACGTCAGCCATCGTCACCGGATCGTCGGGGACGACGTGCGCCGGGCGACACGCCCGACCTCGTGGGCGAGCAGCGTGCCCTGGGTCTGCACCCCCGGGCACACCCGCAGTACATCGTGCCCGGCAGAGCGCCGGGTACTGAGAGCCAAGACGAAGGGGAACCACCCGGTGCCCACGATTAACCAGTTGGTCCGCAAGGGCCGCCAGGACAAGGTGTCGAAGAACAAGACGCCTGCCCTGAAGGGTTCGCCCCAGCGACGCGGTGTCTGCACCCGCG
>JAOPXC010000304.1 GCA_025965335.1 Nocardioides sp.
CGCCTCGCAGATCTTCGCGGCCGCCGTCGACGACCGGGTGATCTCGTCGTCACCGTGCCGGAAGATCCGGCTGCCGAAGGCCGATGACGGCGACGTGGTGATCCCGACGCTCGAGCAGGTCGAGGCCATGGCCGACAGCATCGGCGATCGGTGGCGCGGCCTCGTGATCACCCTGGCCGGCTCGGGCCTGCGCATCGGCGAGCTGCTCGGGCTGCAGGTCTCCGACGTGGACTTCCTGCGCCGCACGATCACCGTCGAGCGCCAGCGGATGCAGGGTGGCCACCTCGGGCCGGTGAAGTCGAAGTCTTCGCGTCGGGTCGTCCCGGTCGGCCAGGTCGTGATCGACGAGCTCGCGGCGCACCTGGCGGCGTACCCGTCCAACGGTGCGCTGTTCGTCAACGAGATCGGCGAGCCGCTGCTGTATCGGCGCTGGCGCACGCTCTGGGAGGCTGCCGCCAAAGTGAACGACGTCGACTTCAGCGCCCACGGTCTGCGGCACTTCTTCGCCTCGGCCCTGATCTCGGGCGGCGCCTCGGTGAAGCAGGTTCAGACGGTCCTGGGCCACGCGTCCGCGGTGATCACGCTGCAGACCTACTCGCACCTGTGGCCCGGCGACGACGACCGCACCCGGGACGTCATGGACGCGGCGCTGCGTCCTCTCAAGGACTCGCTGAGGACTCGGAGGGTCTGAAATGTGCTCCGGTGCAGGTCAGACGGCCTGTCGGGCTGCCTGCGCCTTCTTCTGCTTCTTGAAGTCGCGCACCTTCTGCAGCGACTCTGCGTCGACGACGTCAGCCACCGAGCGGAAGCCCGTCTCGGCGTAGGCGCCGACCGCGGCCTCCCACCCCTCGGGTCGTACGCCGAGCTGCTTGGCCAGCAGGGCCACGAAGATCTGGGACTTCTGCTTGCCGAAGCCCGGAAGCTCCATCACCCGGGCGAGCAGGTCCTTGCCGCTGCCGGCCTCCGTCCACAGTCGCTCGGCGTGGCCGTCGTACTTCTCCTCCACGAGCGCCGCGAGCGCCTGCATGCGGGACGCCATCGAGCCCGGGAACCGGTGTACGGCGGGCGGGGTCGCGCAGAGGGCCGCGAACTCCTCCGGGTCGGCCGCAGCGATCTGGGCCGGGTCGAGGCTGCCGAAACGGTCCAGGACCTTCGCAGGACCCCGGAACGCGTGCTCCATCGGGTACTGCTGGTCGAGCATCATGCCGCTGAGGAGTGCGAAGGTATGCGTGTCCAATACGGCGTCCGCCTTCGGGTCGCCCGTGATGTTGAATCCCATGCAGCCAAGGGTGCCCGACGTAGTCACGTCGCGCGACCACTTCGCCGGTCACCAAGCTGCCGAGCACGTCGCTCTCGGGTCCTGGACCGGGACGGTGTCGGTCGAGTCCACGAAACCGCAAACGACGGTCTCGGTCAGCGCGTCACGCGCGTCGCCCCCGCCAGACCACACCGATCCACCCATGCGGGCCCGGCTCCCTAGGATCGCCCCCATGCAGGCAGTCCAGTACGACGCGTACGGCGCGACACCGGACCTCGTCGACATCCCCGCTCCCGACTGCCCCGCCGACGGCGTGCTCGTCGAGGTGCGCGCCACCGGCGTCTGCCGGTCCGACTGGCACGCGTGGCAGGGGCACGACCCGGTTTCCCTGCCGCATGTGCCCGGGCACGAGTTCGCGGGCGTCATCACCATCGTCGGGCCCCGGGTGACCACGCGCCGGGTCGGTGAGCGGGTGACGGTGCCGTTCGTGTGCGGCTGCGGACGGTGCGCCTACTGCGCGGCCGGTGACGCCCAGGTGTGTCCGGACCAGTCGCAACCGGGGTTCACCCAGCCGGGGTCGTTCGCCGACCTGGTCGCCGTCCCGGCGGCCGACCTCAACGTCGTCCCATTGCCCGACGACCTGGACTTCGTCACGGCGGCGTCGCTGGGCTGCCGCTTCGCCACCTCCTACCGCGCCCTGACCGCCCATGGGCGGGTGCGTCCCGGAGAGTGGGTGGCGGTCCACGGCTGCGGCGGCGTGGCCTGTCGGCGGTGATGATCGCGACCGCGCTCGGCGCCCGCGTCGTCGCGGTGGACGTGTCCGGGCCCGCCCTCCAGCTCGCGGCGGAACTGGGCGCGGAGGTGCTCGTCGAGGGCGGCCCCGACGCTGTCCGCCGCGTCGTCGACGCCACCGGCGGTGGCGCCCACGTGTCCCTCGACGCCGTCGGCTCCACCGACACGGCCGTCGCCGCGGTGTCCTCGCTGCGTCCGCGCGGGCGACACGTCCAGGTGGGGCTCCTGCTCGGCGAGCACGCCACTCCCCCGCTGCCGATGGGAATGCTGGTCGCCAAGGAGCTCGAGATCCACGGCTCCCACGGCATGGCCGCCCGGGACTACCCGGCGATGCTCGACCTCGTGGCCTCCGGCGCGGTGCGGCCGGGCCGGCTCGTCGGCTCCGTCATCGGGCTCGGCGACGCCGGCGCGGCCCTCGCTGCGATGAGCCGTCCCGCAACGACCGCCGGCGTCACCATCGTGCGGCTGGAGCCTGGCCCCTGAGCGCCCCGCGGCCGGCCCTCGTCCCAGACCACCGGAAACCGCGGCGGCACTTCGCCCTTCGCCTCGAGCAGGACGGGGCGCGGCGCTAGCAGGGCCGTCGAGCGCGGGCTCCTCCGGCTCCGCGGCGAGGCTGGGTACGTCGGCGATCTGTCCCTCCTCGCCTCAATGGCAGCGCCCGCGATGACGCTGGCAACTTCGCGATTCCCGTCACAAGGGTCCCGTCGGGCCGAAGGTCCTGCCCACGGTGGGGCCGCTGTGTTCTGGACGCACATCGCCGTCGGGGCGACGCTGGACACAGACATAGGAGGCACCATGAACATGACCCACGGAGCCGGTGGTCGCCTGGTCGACCTCCCGACTCCTGACTGCTGGAACCTGCTCAAGTCGTCCGAGATCGCGCGTGCCGCCTGGAACGGCCCCCGCGGCGTCGCGGTTGTTCCAGTGAACTACTCGATCGCCGAGGGCGCATTGTGGTTCCGCACCAATCCATACTCAGCGCTCGCGCGCGAGTCCGGTGGCGAGTTGGTCGCGGTCGAGGTGGACAGCCTCGACCCCGCCAATCGGTCCGGCTGGAGCGTCGTGGTCCGGGGCGTGGCCGAACTCGTCGAGGCGCAGGAGGCACCCGAGCACCTTGCCGACCTCCGAATCTGGCCAGCGGGAGTCCGGAACCTCTTCATCCGGATCGAGCCGGTCGAGGTCAGCGGACGCAGGCTTCTCCCGGCGCCCGAGGACAATCACCTCAGTCCATGATGTGCGGGGGCGCCCCGGTCCACGTCTTACCGGCGCCGAGGCCGACAAGCGCGGAATCGCCGGTCAGCCGGTGATTCCGCGCGACCGGGGCGGGCTCAGTCGGCGGCCTTGACCGCCAGGACCGGGCAGTGCGCGTCGAGCAGGATCCGTTGCGCGTTGCTGCCGAGGATGAGCTTGCCGACCGGCGAGCGGCGGCGCAGTCCGATGACGATCAGGTCGGCTTCGTTGGCCTCGGCGATGCTGATCAGGTCCTCGGCGGGCTCGAAACCGCGCACCAGTTGGCGCAGGTCGTACTCGACGCCGGCAGCGTCGAGCGTCGCCTTGACCGCGTTCATCTGGGTCTCGGACTTGATGGCGGCCTCGGCGTCGAACTCGTTGCCCCCCCGGTGTGAGTTGACCACCACGAGCTTCGTACCGCGCAGCTTCGCCTCGTCGATCGCCGTTGCCAGCGCGGCCTCGCCCTCCGGCTTGGGTACATACCCCACCACGACGGTCCCCATCGACTCTCCTCCTGCTCAGGCGGAACCACCGGCTCCTCGTGGCACGCTACCGAATCTGCGCGGCCGACGGGGGACCTGTGGACGAACGCTGCGCCCCGAAGCGGTTCCGGGCACGCTTGGGCGTGTGTCGGCAGACGTGGAAGGAATCCGGGAACCGCTCCCCCGGCCGCTGCACCAACTGCTGCGCCGCGCTGCGCTCGACCATGCCCGGTCGGAGCATCGGAGGGCGTACCTCCCACTGGTCCACGTGGGCCTGCCCGGGCGACAGGAGACGGTGTTCGCGGTGCGGCCCGAGGACGTCGCCGACCACGCGCTGGCCGCGGACGTGCTCGCGGCGATGCTGCGCCGGGTCCGCGGCGGCGCCGAGCCCCCGATCGTGTGGCTCACCCGAACCGGTGGCCTGGAGCTGCAGGACGTCGACGCCCGGTGGCTGGCCGGCGCGCGGACGGCGTACGCCGAGGCCGGCGCCGCGCTCACGATGGTCATCGTCAACCGGCACGGGTGGCGGGACCCGCGCAGCGGCGTCGGGCGGACCTGGACGCGGCTGCGGGGGCGCTGAGCCCAGGCGGGGCGACCGTCAGGTCCAGGTGTGGACGGGCTCGTTGGTGTGCATGCCCTCGCGGTAGTCCAGCAGGGTCGCCCGCAACGCGTCGTACCTGTCCAGGTCGGACCGCTTCCCCATCCGCCGCACGAACCACTCGGCCCCGTTGACGCCGCTCAGGCAGCGCTGCTCGATGATGCCGAGCAACCGGTCGCTCTCCGCGGACGCGGCGCCCCAGGCGGCGAGACCCTCGTGGGCCAGCGGCAGCAGGCGACGCAGCACCAGCTCGGTGGCCCGGACCTGCCCGACGCCGGGCCAGTAGACCTGCGCCTCGATGCCCTGCTGGGCAGCGACGTGAAAGTTCTCCTCGGCTGCGCTGAAGGACATCTGCGACCACAGTGGCCGCTCGCTCTCGGCAAGCGCCCGGACCAGGCCGAAGTAGAACGCCGCGTTGGCCATCGTGTCGGCGACCGTCGGGCCGGCCGCGAGCACGCGGTTCTCGACGCGGAGGTGCGGGACGCCGTTGGCGATGTCGTAGACGGGCCGGTTCCAGCGGTAGATGGTGCCGTTGTGGAGCCGCAGCTCCGACAGCTTCGGGACACCCCCGGCCTCCAGGGTCGCGAGCGGGTCCTCGTCGTCGGTGATCGGCAACAACGCGGGGAAGTAGCGGACGTTCTCCTCGAACAGGTCGAAGACCGAGGTGATCCACCGCTCGCCGAACCACACCCGCGGTCGGACGCCCTGCGCCTTGAGCTCGTCGCTGCGGGTGTCGGTGGCCTGCTCGAACAACGGGATCCGGGTCTCGCGCCACAGCTCCCTGCCGAGGAGGTACGGCGAGTTGGCGCCGACCGCCAGCTGGATGGCCGAGACGACCTGCGAGGCGTTCCAGACAGCCGCGAACTGGTCGGGCGAGGTCTGGACGTGGAGCTGGGTGCTGGTGCACGCGGCCTCGGGGACGATCGAGTCGGCCGTGGTGACGAGGCGCTCGGTGCCGCTGATCGCGATGTTGATGTCCTCGCCCCGGGCGGCCAGGATCTGCTCACTCAGCAGCCGGTAGCGCGGGTTGCCGCTCAGGCTCGACGGACCCATGTGCCCGTCTGCGAGCGTCGGCAGGATGCCGATCATCACCATGTGGGCGCCGACCTCGGCAGACTTGGCCTCGGCGTCGTTGAGGCTGCGCCGCAGGTGGTGCTCGAACGTCGTCAGCCCGCCCTCCCGGAGCTTGGCCGGCGGCACGTTGATCTCCACGTTGAACTGGCCGAGCTCGGTCTGGAAGTCGGGGTCGGCGATCGCCTCGAGGGCCTCGGCGTTCTTCAGCGCCGGGTCACCGAGCTCGTCGACGAGGTTGAGCTCCACCTCCAGCCCGGTCATCGGGTCGTCGGTGTCGAACTGCTCCTCCCGCAGCATCCGGGCGAACACGTCGAGACATCGCCGGACCTTCTCGCGGTGGCGCGTGCGGTCGGCCCGGGAGAACTCCTGTGCTTCCACCTCTTCGCCCATGACCAGACCCTAGGGGGATACGGAGGATTCCGCGTCTGGGTCGCGCCAGACGTCCTCGCTGCGCTCGACGAGGTCGTCCACCACGGCCTCGATCGTGCCGAGACGCTCGAACGCGGCACGCTGGCGCGTGGCCCCGGTCCCGCGCAGGACCCGGTCGACACCCCGGGTGACCAGGTCGAGGTCGCCGGCCGCGACGAGCTCGGTCCGCACGGTCGCCACGAGGGATTCCAGCACCTCGCGGGCCGGACGCAGCTCGCGGACGAGGGGGTCCAGGAGCGAGCCCGTGAGGCCCAGCCTGGCCGCCCGCCAGTGCGCGGCCCGCAGCACCTCGGCCCGCCACCGCGGCAGCGGCTCCCCGCGCGACCAGTCGCGCGCCCCGTGCTCGACCAGAGCCCGCACCAGGGCCGCGGCCAGCACGGCGTCGGCGGGGTCGTCGCAGACATCGAAGACCCGCACCTCCACGGTCGGCTGGCCCACCGACAACCGGGCGTCGAAGTAGAGCATCCCGTCGTCGGTGGCGGCCCCGGTCGCCGACAGCTGGTCCCGGACGTCGTAGTAGTTCGCCGCCGATCCGAACGCCTCGGTCTTGCCCGCGCTCGGCCACAGCGACCACAGCTGGGTGCGCCACGACATGTGGCGGGTGTCTCGCCCCGCCGAGTACGGGGAGTTCGTGGTGGTCGCGAGCAATATCGGCAACCACGGCGCCATCCGGTCGATCACGCCGACCCCTTCGTCGTCCGAGTCGATGGCCACGTGCACGTGCATGCCGCACGTGCCCGACATCCGCGTGATCTCGCCGAAGGCGCCGATCATGTCGCGGTAGCGGGCGTCGGGAGACACCTGCGGCTCCTGGTCACCGAGGGGGACGGTCGCCGAGGCCACCGCAGCGACGCCCTCCGCCCGCGCCGCCACGCCGACCGCCCGCCGGCCGGCAACCAGCTGAACCAGAGCCTCGGACAGCTCGAGGACAGGTTCGGTACGGGTCTCGAGCTGGTGCTGGAAGAGCTCCTGGCCGAGACCGCCGACCGCCGGCTGCGGCCGGCTGGGGTCCCGTGGCTCCCGGTGCCGCTTGAGCACGTCGGGGGACCGGCCGGTGACAAAGCGCGTCGCCGGATCGATGAGCAGGAGCTCCTCCTCGATGCCAACCGTGCGCGCGACCATGGCCGGGATGTACCCCGTCGTATGGAGATCCACCCCACCCGCGGGGCCACCACGCGCCGCCCCGACTACCCGGGCGCATCGCGTGCCGACCACTCGCCGCTCCAGACCGAGGGCGGCACCGCCCGCGTGAGCACCTGGGCGATGAGGGACGCCATGGTGTAGTCGGGGTCGGCCTCGATGCAGCGGTCGATCGCACACCAGGCCAGGGCTCCGTGTCCCGAGAGCCAGGCCGCGAAGCCCAGGAGCCCCGCCGGGGCGGGGACCAGGGGGCCCGGGGCCCGCCGGACGACGTCGGTCCAGAGCCGGACGTGCTCACGGGCGGTGTCCTGCGTCATCAAGGTCCAGGCGACGTCCCGCGTGGTCCGGTCGGCGATGGCGGCGAGCAGTCGCGCGGTGTCGGCTGGATCGGGAGTGGTGCCGTCCGTGACGTGCTGCGCGACCATCGCGCGCACCCAGTCCGCGTCGTCGTCGCACGGCGGCGCCGGATCACCCAGCGCCTCCGTCACGGCCCGCACGCCGTCGGGATCGGCTTCGAGCATCGCGGCCAACTCGTCGCGGGAGCCGTGGGTCACCTGACCCTCGAGGACCGACTGCGCCAGGAACGGATGGGCGGTGACGTCGTAGGGAACGCCCCGGGCCGGCACCCCCGGGTGACCACCCGCGAGCGGGAACCAGCGCTCGCCGTCGGCGCGCAGGACGTCGACCACGTCGACCCCCGACCGCTCGAAGGAGCCCGTCAACGCCCGGCGCACCCTCCGGGCCAGCCGGGGGTCCGTGGAGTAGACGACGAACACCACCCGCCGGACGCGATGGTGCCTGGCCGGCTCGAGCAGAGCGTCGACGAGGTCGGTCAGGTCGTCGGGATCGTCCGGGAGGTCCACGCGTGCGTGGAAGGTGTGGGCGGCCCCGAACGTGAGCATGACGACTGAGTCGGAAGGCACGAAGCCGAGCACGACGGGAACGATCGCGAGCACGTCCTCGGGACTGCGCGCGGTGAGGGTGATGGGTGCTGTCGAGGGTGAGGGAGTCATGCAGCGACGCTGCCAACGCCGACCGACGGTGACGCGTCCGACCTCCGGTGGCTGGGGAGGACGATCACCTGCGGCACGCCTGTGCACCGAAGGTGGCCGGGATGTCGGCGACGGCGGGTAGTTTGCGGCCATGTGGTCGAGGTCGGCGAGGTCTCGGTAGTGCGCGCGCACGCTTCGGTCCTGCACATCGACCTCGACGCCTTCTTCGCCGCCGTCGAACAGCGCGACAAACCCTCCCTGCGCGGCAAGCCCGTGGTCGTGGGCGGCGTGGGCGGGCGCGGGGTGGTGGCCACTGCGTCGTACGAAGCCAGGAAGTACGGCGTGCGGTCCGCGATGTCGACGCGTGAGGCCCGGTCGAGATGCCCGCACGCCGCGTTCCTGACCGGTCGGTTCCACGCCTACCGCGACGCCAGCGGCACGGTGATGGCGCTGCTGCGCTCGGTCTCACCCCTGGTCGAGCCGCTGTCCCTCGACGAGGCCTTCATCGACCTCGAGCGGGCCGACCTGCCCGACCTGGAGGTGCCGACCGTGACGGCGCTCGCCGAAGGCCTGCGCCGGCGCCTGCAGGAGGCCACCGGGGGCCTGACGGCCTCGGTCGGCATCGGCACCTCGAAGTTCATCGCCAAGGTCGCCAGCGAGCTCGACAAGCCGGACGGGCTGACCGTCGTCCCGCCGGGCACCGAGCAGGACCTGCTCCGACCCATGCACGTGAGCGTCATTCCCGGCGTCGGGCCCGCGACGGCGGAGCGACTGCGGCGAGCCGGCATCCACACCGTTGCCGAGCTGGAGTCGGTGAGCCTCGAGGAGCTGGTGCGCCTGGTCGGCAAGGCGCACGGCAACGGTCTCTGGTCCCTGGCGCGCGCGCTGGACACCCGACCCGTGGTCCCCGAGCGCGAGACCAAGTCCGTGAGCGTCGAGGGCACCTACGACACGGACCTCACCGACCGGAAGCTGATGGAGCACCTGCTGACGCGCCAGGCGGGTGAGGTCGCCGGCCGCCTGCGCAAGCACGGTTTGTCGGGGCGCACCATCTCGATCAAGGTCCGCATGCACGACTTCACGACGCTGAGCCGGTCCACCACGCTGCAGTCCCCCACCGACAGCACCGCGGCGATCTCCCGGCTGGCCCGGTCCCTGCTCACCGACCTCGACACCGCGGGCGGGGTCCGGTTGCTCGGCGTGGGCGTCTCGGGCCTCGCGGACTGGATCCAGGAGGACCTGTTCGGCGAGACGACCGACGAGGACGACGACCTGCCCGACGAGGTCGACGTACCCACCACCCAACGGCGAACCTGGTCGCCCGGCATGGACGTCGTCCACACCGCGATGGGACGAGGGTGGGTTTGGGGGTCGGGCCGCGGTGTGGTCACCGTGCGCTTCGAGACCGCGGAGACACCGCCCGGGCCGGTGCGGTCCTACGCCCACGACGACCCCGAGCTGAGCGCCTGGTTGCCCGTCAGTGACGAGTCCGACGAATCGTGAAGCGCACCTCGTCGCCCGGTCGCAGCTGCGCGCACTGCCA
Organism: Nocardioides sp.; assembly: GCA_025965335.1. Taxonomy (GTDB): domain Bacteria; phylum Actinomycetota; class Actinomycetes; order Propionibacteriales; family Nocardioidaceae; genus Nocardioides. Next base: position 9,539 of record JAOPXC010000304.1, read on the forward strand.
GAGGTCCCCGGGCCGCACCACGCCGATCACGGGGTAACCACCCGTCGGCGGATGGTCGGCCAGGAAGACGACCGGTCTTCCGTCGGGAGGCACCTGCACCGCACCGAGCACCATCCCCTCGCTGGGCAGCTCGCCCGCCCGTGCCCGCGGCAGCGGGGGGCCGTCCAGCCGCAGGCCGATCCGGTTGGACTCCGCCGCCACCGTGTACGGCGTCCCGCACAGGACGTCGAGTGCGCCGGCGGCGAACCAGTCCTCGCGCGGACCGACGTCGATCCTCAGCGGACCCGCGTCGGGTGGCCGCGGGGTGTCGTGCGCGACGGGTTGGCCCACGGACTCCCCCAGGGTCAGCTCGGTCCCGTCCACGACGCGGGGCGGGCCCACCCAGGCGAGCGTGTCGGTGGACCGCGAACCGAGCACGGGTTGGACGTCGATGCCCCCTGCGACGGCCAGGTAGGAGCGGACGCCGCGGACCGGCGTACCCACCCGCAGCATGGCTCCGGCCGGCACGAACTCCGCTCGCGCATGGCCGCGCGCCGCGCCGTCGACGGTGACGGGGGCGGGTGCCCCGGTGACCGCCACCCAGCATCCGGGGTCCGCCCGCACCTTGAGGCCACCGAGGGTGAGCTCCAGCACCGCGGCGTCCTCTTCGTTGCCGACGAGCCGGTTCGCGAGGTCGGCGGCGGGACGGTCCAGGGCCCCGGCGCGGGCCACCCCCAGGTGGGCCAGGCCGCTCCGGCCCCGGTCCTGGACGGTGGTCAGGTGGCCGGCGCGGACGACGTGGAGGCTCACCCGGGGTCCCCGGGCGGCGGGGTGCCTGCGCAGTCAGGACCGCAGCGCGTGAGCTCGTGGGGTGCCGATGCGGAGCGAAGCGACCAGTTGTCCGGGGTGGTCACGTCGCCAACCCTTGGGTTGCGGAGCCGAGGGACGAGGCGTCTCGAAACCTGACCCGGGTGCCCGGCGGCAGCAGCGCCGGCTGGGCCCGGTCCTGGTCCCAGAGCACGACGTCGGTCCGCCCGATGATCCGCCAGCCTCCGGGCGAGGCCGTCGGGTAGATCCCGCACCACGAGCCGGCCAGCGCGACCGATCCCGCTGGGAGCTTCGAGCGCGGCGTGTCGAGCCGCGGTACGGCGAGGTCGTCGGGCAGCCCGGACAGGTAGGAGAAGCCGGGGGCGAACCCGCAGAAGGCGGCGACGAACTCGAGGGCCGCGTGCCGGGCCACCACCTCGTCGGTGGTGAGCGCCCAGGACTCGGCCACGAAGTCGAGGTCCGCCCCGTCGTACACGACCTGCACCTCGACGAGCTCGCCCGGCGGAAGTGCCGAGCCGGGCGTCCAGTCCCCCAGGACCCGGAGCAGGGCGGCCGGATCCCGGACGCCGTCGAAGAGCACGCTGGCCGCACCCGGGACGACCTCCACCGCCTCGATGTCGACGGCCCTCGCCCAGGTCGCGAGCGCCAGCGCCGCGACGGCGTCGTCCACCTCCACGAGCAGCGCGTGGGCCCCGACGCTACGGCCGGAGACGGGTGCGGTCACGGGTCCAGTGTGGCGGGTGATCTCGACAAGCTCGATCAGCGCGGGGAAATAGGTGAGGGGCTCCCGGTGGTATGAGCACCAGGAGCCCCTCGGGTCGACCGGTTGTGATGACGTCCGGTCCACCGAACACTCACTCCGACCCCGCCGACCCCGTCACCGGGCCGACCCCGCAAG
>JAOPXC010000335.1 GCA_025965335.1 Nocardioides sp.
CCAACGGGAGCTGGTCCACACCCGGGATCCCGATGTCAACGACATTCATGTTGGTCCCTTGGTCACGCCGAGCCTACGCGCTTGGCCGGCAAAGCCTCGGCGGGTCAGGAAGGCGCGGCATACCGCCTGTCAGTCGGGTGATGGGCCCTGGTCTGCCGTGAAGGCGAGGGTCTGGGTCCAGGTGAGGAGGTCGGCGGCCAGGTCGCGGTCGACGAGCCTGTGCCAGCGACTTCATCGCGTTCCTCCTATGGATAGAACCATCCCGCGCCAGCCGTTGTGTCCTGACCTGATTGGTCACGGACCAGACCACAGCACCCGGATTCCATCGGAGGAGTCGGGACCTCGTGAGCGCAAACTGGACCAGTTGGGACGGTGCCGAACCCGTGGCAGGTCCGAATCCAAACTCTCAATCAGCGGGTTCGGGGTGCGAGTCCCTGGTGCCGTACCAGCGTTGTCGCAGGCGAGAGGCCGTTCCCGACGTCGGTCGGGGCTTTCTGCAGGTCCGGGTCGGAATGGTCGCTCGACCGCGTTTCGCGATCTGCTCGTCGGGCACCGGGCCCACAGGCCGAAATTTTCTGGCCTCCACCAACGACGGTGAGGAGTGGTTCTGGTGAAGGGTCTTGTCTACAGGGGAGCGCGGAAGGTCGCGGTCGAGCAGGTCGACGACGCCGCGATCAAGGAACCGAACGACGCGGTCATCAGGATCACCACGACGAACATCTGCGGGTCGGACCTGCACATGTACGAAGGTCGGACGTCCGTGGAGGAAGGCACCGTCCTCGGTCACGAGAACATGGGGATCGTCGAGGAGGTGGGCTCCGGCGTCGCGTTCACCAAGGTCGGCGATCGGGTGTCCGTGCCCTTCAACGTCGCCTGCGGGACCTGCCGCAGCTGCAACCAGGGCTGGACCTCTTTCTGCGAGCGCACCAACCCGAACGAAGGGATGCAGGGTGCCGCCTACGGCTACGCGAACATGGGGCCCTACCCAGGGGGCCAGGCGGAGTACCTGCGGGTCCCGTTCGCGGACTTCAACCTGTTGCAACTGCCTCCCGGCTCGGAGCACGAGAACAACTTCACGATGCTCTCCGACATCTTCCCGACCGGGTGGCACGGCACCGTGCTCGCGGGGATGCGACCGGGCGACGCCGTGGCCGTCTACGGCTGCGGACCGGTTGGCCTGCTCGCGGCGCACAGCGCGGTGATCCAGGGCGCTCGCGAGGTCTTCAGCATCGACTTCCACGACGACCGCCTCAAGCTGGCCGAGTCGATCGGGGCCACCCCGATCGACCCCAGGGTCGGAGACCCCGTGGCGCAGGTGCTCGACGCGACCTCCGGGGTCGGCGCGGACTGTGGCGTGGAGGCCGTCGGCTGGCAGGCCCACGATCCCTCGGGCGCGGAGCACCCCGAGCTCGTGCTCGACAACCTCGTGGAGAGCGTCAAGGTGCACGGCGGCATCGGCGTCGTGGGCGTCTACGTCCCCGAGGACCCCGACGGGCCGAACGACGCCGCGAAGCAGGGCCGGATCCCGTTCAAGTACGGCCAGTACTTCACCAAGGGCCAACGCATGGGCACCGGGCAGGCGCCGGTGAAGCGCTACAACGCCGAGCTGCGCGACCTCATCATCGCGGGTCGCGCGAACCCGGGCTTCCTGGTGTCCCACGAACTGGGTCTCGACGTCGCTCCGGAGGCCTACGCCAGGTTCGACAAGCGGGAGAACGGCTGGACCAAGGTGCTGCTCCACCCCGGACAGTCCTGACCCACACACCCGCCCGTTGGCTCAGTCGCTCGTCCACTGCTGCGTCAGCCACAGGAGATACGCCAGCGCGGGGAGGACGACCACGACCGCCAGCGCCACCACGATCAGCAGCCCGGTCAGCGTGGCCGAAGCGCCCGCGGCGTCGGCGATGGTGACCTGGTCGACGAGCATCCAGGGGTACTGCCCGACACCCCAGCCGAGGACCACGGTGGCCACCGCGACCGCCGCGGTCAGCCGGGCGACGGCGTACCGACGTCGCAGGATCAGCACGAGCGTTCCGGCCCCCGCCAGCCCCGAGACGACGACCAGGGGTGCGGCGCGGCCCTCGAGCCCGGCAGCGAGCGTGGGCGCGTCGTGCCGGATCGGGACGAGAGCCGCGAACACGACCGCTCCCGTCACCACGCCGACGCCGAGGGTCCGGCGTCGCAGGCCCTCGGCCAGCGCCGCGTTGCCGCCGCGGTCGGCGTCGGCCGTCAGGAAGACCCCGGCCAGGAACGCGCAGGTGCCGACCGCGATCACGCCGCCGAACAGGGAGGTGGGCGTCAACCAGGACGACCACACGTCGCCCTGGCCACTGGCTGGCACCCGTCCCGAGGCAACGGCGCCGGCGACGGCGCCGAAGAAGAACGGCGTGATCAGCGAGGAGCCGGCGAAGACGATGCCGAAGAGGCGGGCCTGCGCGAGGGTCGCGGAGTACTTGCGGAACGCGAAGCTGGCACCGCGCAGCACGATGCCGAGCAGGGCCAGGATCAGCGGCACGAACAGCGTGCTCATCGTGGCCGCGAACGCCGTCGGGAACCCGGTCCACCACATCACCAGCACGTAGATCAGCCAGACGTGGTTGGCCTCCCACACCGGGCCGATGCTGCGGTCGATCAGCGTGCGCAGCTCCGAGCCGCGTGCAGCGCCGCCTGCGGTCAGGTCGAAGAAGCCGGACCCAAAGTCGGCCCCTCCGAACAGCGCGTACACCACAACGCCGGCGAACAGCGCGGCCGCCACCACGACAGCGAGCGTCATGCCCGCGACTCTCGAGACTCGTCGGTCGCCCGGTCGACGGTGGCGACCTCGGGGCCATACGGGCTCGGGAGGTCCAGCTCGCCGGCGCGCCAGCGGCGCGCCATGGAGCGGAGTACGACGACCGCGCCCACCGTCATGCCCACGTAGACGACCCACGCACCTGCGTAGCTCCACCACAGCCCGTTGTTGGTGCTGGCCGCGTCGGCGGTCCTCAGGACCTCCCACACCACCCACGGCTGACGCCCCACCTCTGTGGCGATCCAGCCGCACTCGAGGGCGAGGACCGCCAGGGGGCCGGCGACGACCGCGAACCGCAGGAACCAGCGGTTGGCGATGAGGTCACGCCCGCGCCAGCGGGCCAGCAGGAACAGAACCGCGACGAGCGCCAGCAGGGTCCCGATCCCCACCATCGACTGGAACGCCAGGTGCGTGATGTTGACCGGCGGCCGGTCGTCGGCCGGGATGGTGTCGAGGCCCGGGACCGGCTTGGTGAACGAGTTGCGCGAGATGATCGACCCGAGGCGTGGGATGTCGATCGAGCCATACACCTTCCCGTCGATGAGCACCCCACCCAGCCGCAGCGGCGACGGGCTCTCGGTCGTGGTGGCCAGTTCGAACGCCGCCAGCTTGGACGGCTGCCTGTCGCCGGCTTGGAGCCCGAGCACGTGCCCGATCAGCGGCTGGGCCAGCGCGGCCACGGTCGCGAACACGAACGGCACCATGAAGCCCAGGCGATGGTGGGCGTCCCGGCGCCCGCGCAGCATGCCGGCGGCGTACACCCCCGCGACGATGAACCCGACCACCATGAACGCGCCCACCCACATGTGCGCGAACTGCAGCCAGACCCCGTCGTTGAACATCGCTCGCCACGGGTTCACGTCGGTGACCTGGCCGTCGACGATCCGGAACCCTGTCGGGTTGTTCATCCACGCGTTGACCGACACCACGCAGAAGCTGCCCACGACGCCGGCGCCGGCCATCGGGAGCAGCATCGCGAGGTGGCGGCGCGGCGGCATCCGGTTCCAGCCGTAGAGATAGATGCCCAGGAAGATCGCCTCGACGAAGAACGAGAGCCCCTCGAACGCGAACGGCAGCCCCAGTACGTCGCCGAACCGGCCCATCAGCCCCGGCCAGAGCAGCCCCATCTCGAAGCTGAGGACCGTTCCCGACACGGCGCCGATGGCGAACAACACGGCCGAGACCTTGGCCCAGCGCTGAGCCAGGCCGAGGGCGACCGGGTCGTCGCGGCCGATCCCCCGCCGGTGGACCGCGTAGATCATCGACGGGAACGCGACGCCGAAGCAGGCCAAGATGATGTGCCAGCCGAGCGAGAGTGCCATCTGCTCGCGGGCCGGCAGCAGCCCGGGCGGCGCGTCGGTGACGAGGCCCCGGATCATCGCGGCGTGTTCGAGCACGCGTCGGACGCTACGCCCGCTGCTTCGGCTAGGCGAGCACGCCGGTCAGGGGGCCGCCGTGGATCTCCGGCGGTGCAGGACGCCGGTACCGGCGATGGCGAACCACATCAGCAGGGCTCCGGCAACCGCGTCGAGCACCCAGTGGTTGCCGGTGCCGATCACCACGACGACCGTGCCGACGGCGTAGGCGATGGCCAGCGCCTGCCCGCGCCGGCCGGTCCGGGTGGCCACCGCCCACGCCACCCAGATGGCCCAACCCACGTGCAGCGAGGGCATGGCGGCGAACTCGTTGGTGAGGCCGCCAAGTCCGACCGGTGCCGACGCGTGGTCGGACCACCAGCCGTACTGCGCGGTCTGCGCGAGGACATCGACGTACCCGTCGGACATGAGCCGGGGCGGAGCCATCGGGACCAAAAGATAGCCGAAGAGCGCGACCGCGGACGCCAGGATGAGGGCATTGCGGACGCGCGGGTATTGGGCGCGGTGCCGCCAGAACATCCAGGCCAGAACTGCGGGAGTCACGACGTAGTGCAGGGAGGAGTACCAGTACGACATCGCCACGCCGAGCCAGGTGGCCTGGGCGGTGACGTCGTTCAGGACCCCCTCGAAGTCCAGACCGACGAGCCCCTCGACGTGCAGGAGCGAGGTGGC
>JAOPXC010000457.1 GCA_025965335.1 Nocardioides sp.
TCTGGGGAACCGAGCCGTGGGGGAAGCTCAAGCGGTCCGCCGAGATGGCGCACGAGGTCGGTGCCGAGGTGGTCGTCGTACACCCTCCGTTCCGGTGGCAGCGGGACTACGCGACCGGCTTCGTGGAGGGGATCGCCGACCTCGAACGTCGTACCGGCATCGCGTTCGCCGTGGAGAACATGTATCCGTGGCGGGCCACCTCGCGACGCGAGATGAAGGTCTACCAGCCCGGTTGGGACCCCTCCAAGGAGTCCTACGCCAACGCGACCATCGACCTGTCTCACGCGGCTACCGCCCACTCCGACCCGATCGCGATGGCGGAACGGCTGGGGTCGCGCCTGCGTCACGTGCACATGACCGACGGCAGCGGGTCGGCCAAGGACGAGCACCTGGTGCCGGGGCACGGGAGCCAGCCGTGCGGCGCCTTCCTGGAACTCCTCGCCACCCGGGGGTTCGAGGGGCACATCGTGGCCGAGATCAACACGCGCAAGGCGGGCACCCGTGAGGCGCGCGAGGCCGATCTCCTGGAGTCGCTCGCGTTCAGCAAGCTGCACTTCGCCGCGGCCCAGGCGTGAGCACGGTCGTGGGTAGGGTCCCAGCCATGCGGAGCGGACCCGTCGTCCTGGGGATGGCGCTGCTCGCTGCGTTGGTCCTGACCGGCTGCGGCAGGGACGAGCCGCAGGCGAGACCAGCACCGACCAGCGCGCCCAGCCCGACAGCGCCGCAAGGTCTCGACACCACTGCGCCGAAGCCTCCCGCGTCGGTCAGCAACTCGGGCCAGAGCGCGGTCGACAGCTACGACATCACCACCACCACGACCTACGACCTGACCTTCGTGCTGCCCGGCCAGGGCGCGCAGACGATCCAGCTGACTGCTCCGGCCAGCCCCGCGGTGACGCTGCCGGTCCGGGAGATCCAGACCCGGGCCACCTACGCCTACTGACTGGGACCCGCTCACTGCCGGGTGGAAGACTGCCCGGGTGAGCAACCGCCATACCGGGCGCGCCAACCGGGGGCGCCGGCCCGGTGCACCTGACACCCGCGCCGAGATCCTGGCCTCCGCCAGGACCCTCTTCGCCGCACGCGGCTTCGGGAGTACGTCGGTCCGGGCGATCGCCGCCGGAGCGGGGGTGGACCCCGCGCTGGTGCACCACTACTTCGGCAGCAAGGACGACCTGTTCGTCGCTGCTCTCGAGCTGCCGGTCGACCCGCGCGTGGCGCTGCGCCCCGTGCTGGAGGGCGGTCTCGACGGTGCGGCGGAGCGGCTGCTGCGGGTGTTCTTGTCGGTCTGGGACGACGAGACCGCGCGGTTGTCGCTGCTCGGACTCATCCGCGGGGTCTTCGAGCCATCGGGACGCCAGCTGCTTCGCGATGGCCTCCTCGGTGTGGTGCTCGGCCCGCTCGGACCGGCGCTCGGTCTCGACGAGCCGCAGCGCCGGGTGGCCCTCGTCGCCAGCCAGATGATGGGCCTGGTGATGCTCCGCTACGTCCTCGAGGTCGAGCCACTGGCGTCGATGGACGGCGAGGTGCTGGTGGCGACGTACGCCCCGACGCTGCAGCGCTACCTCGCCGATCCCCTCCCCTCCTGACGGAGACCAACCTGACCCTTGACTTGGGCCGTTCTGCGTGGCCATAATTCATCACATGATGAAAAACGCCATCACGGTACAGAACCTCGACGTCACCCGCGGCGGCCATGAGGTCCTTCGCGGCCTGTCCTTCGAGGTCGCGGCGGGACAGGTGACCGGGCTGCTCGGTCCTTCCGGATGCGGCAAGACGACCCTGATGCGCGCTCTGGTCGGCGTGCAGCGGATCACCGGGGGCTCGGTGGAGGTGCTCGGCCAGCCGGCAGGCAGCGCGTCCCTGCGTGACCGGATCGGGTATGTCACCCAGCAGCCGAGTGTGTACGACGACCTCACCGTCACCGAGAACCTCCGCTTCTTCGCCAGGATCCTCGGCGTCGCGGACGCGCGGGTCGCCGAGTGCATCGGCACGGTCGCCCTCGGGGACCACCGGGACCGCGTGGTCAGCCAACTCTCCGGCGGGCAGCGTTCCCGCGTCTCGCTGGCCGTGGCCCTGCTCGGCGAGCCACGGCTACTCGTGCTCGACGAGCCCACGGTCGGCCTCGACCCGGTCCTCCGCGTCGAGCTCTGGGACACCTTCCACCGACTCGCCGACGCGGGGGCCGCCCTCCTCGTCTCCAGCCACGTGATGGACGAGGCGTCCCGGTGCGACCGGTTGCTGCTGATGCGTGAGGGCGGGCTGATCGCCGACGACACCCCGGCCGGTCTGCTCGAGAGCACGGGCACGAAGGACATCGAGCACGCGTTCCTGTCTCGGGTCCACGAGGAGGAGGCGGCATGAGCGCGCTGCTCACACCCCGAGCGACCACGGCGGTGACCACGCGCGTGCTGACGCCGCTGCGCCGGGACCACCGGACCCTGGCGATGCTGCTGGTGCTGCCGTGCGCGCTGATGTCGCTGCTCTGGTGGATGTTCGACGGTCTGCCCGGTGACGGGTTCTCCCGCCTGGGTCCGGCGCTGCTCGCGCTGATCCCGTTCATCATCATGTTCCTGGTCACGTCGGTGACCACGCTGCGCGAGCGGACGTCCGGCACGCTCGAGCGCCTGCTGGCGATGCCGATGGGCAAGCTGGACTTCCTGCTCGGCTACGCCGTCGCCTTCGGGCTGGTGGCAGCAGTGCAGTCGGCGCTGGCCGTCGGCGTGTGCGTCTGGCTGCTCGACCTGACCGTCGTGGGCTCCGTGTGGATGCTGATGGTGGTCGCAGTCGTCGACGCGGTCCTCGGCACCGCGCTGGGGCTGTTCGTCTCGGCCTTCGCGCGCACGGAGTTCCAGGCCGTGCAGTTCATGCCGGCACTGGTCATCCCGCAGATCCTGCTCTGCGGCCTGTTCGTGCCGCGGGATGCGCTCCCGCGCGTGCTGGAGGTGATCTCCGACGTGTTGCCGCTGTCCTACGCGGTCGACGCGAT
>JAOPXC010000390.1 GCA_025965335.1 Nocardioides sp.
TCGCAGCGGGCGTCCGGATAGGTCTCGGCGAGCACCCGGTCGATCCTGCGGGCACGGCGAACGAGTCCGGTGCGGGTTTCGGCGGGCACGGGCACACAGGCAGCCTAGGCGGTGTCGTCGACGGCGACCGTCCCGAGGGACCGAGGGCCGAATTGCCGGACTCGGTGGTTCCTGTGACCGAGACCACTGGATAGGATTCCGGTGCCGCCCTCACGTTCGTGAGGGGACGTGACAAGGAGGTCCCCGTGGACAACGACGTGCTTCGTCAGGCTCCGCTCTTCAGCGCCCTGGACGACGAGGCGGCCACGGCACTTCGGGGAACGATGGGTGAGACCCGTATTCGCCGCGGCGACGTGCTGTTCCACGAGGGCGACTCCGGTGACAAGCTGTACGTCGTACTCGACGGCAAGGTGAAGCTCGGCCGCACCTCCGCCGACGGCCGCGAGAACCTGCTGGCCATCCTCGGCCCGGGCCAGATGTTCGGCGAGCTCTCGCTGTTCGACCCCGGCCCGCGCTCCGCCACGGTCACCGCAGTGACCGACGCGACGTTCGCCTCGCTCTCCCACGAGGACCTGCTGCGCTGGCTCGAGGGCCGCCCGGTCGTCGCCCGTGGCCTGCTCGCCCAGCTGGCCGGCCGGTTGCGCAAGGCCAACGACGTCGTCGCCGACCTCGTCTTCTCCGACGTCCCCGGCCGCGTCGCCAAGGCGCTCCTCGACCTCGCCGACCGGTTCGGCCGCACCGCCGACGACGGCGTACACGTCCACCACGACCTCACCCAGGAGGAGCTCGCCCAACTGGTGGGCGCCTCCCGCGAGACGGTCAACAAGGCGCTCGCCGACTTCGCCTCGCGCGGCTGGCTCCGCCTCGAGCCCCGCTCGGTCGTCATCATGGACGTCGAGCGCCTGGCCCGCCGCGCCCGCTGACCCGTTGAGTTGGGCCCCGCGCCCCGTTGAGTTGGGCCCCGCGCCCCGTTGAGTTGGGCCCCGCGTCCCGTTGAGTTGGGCCCCGCGCCCCGCTTATCGCGCACAGCGCGCCGTCAAGAGCAGTTGCCCACAGACCGCCCCGCCGACCGGCCCACAGATGCGCCGACCTGGGGACCGTGTCGCTCATGAATCTCGACCTGGAACTCCCGGCCGGCCCGTTCACTCGCCGTCAGGCCGAGCAATGGGCGATCGACCCGAAGAAGCTTGCCGCGCTGGTGCGTAGCAAGCGCGTACGTCGGGTGCTGCGCAACGTCTACGTGGACGCAGCCCTCCCCGACGACACCCGCCTTCGCGTGCAGGCCGCGAAGCTCGTCATCTCACCTCACTCGGTGGTCTGCGACCGCACCGCGTCGTGGCTGCTCGGCCACGAGGTCTATCGCTTTCACGAGCTCGACGTGGTCCCGCCCATCGAGTCGTACGTCCTGCGGGGCCACGACCCCACTGACCGTCCGGAGTGCAACGGCGGGACGCGCGATCTGCGATCGTGCGACTGGTTCGAGATCGACGGCGTACGCGCCACCACTCCCATCCGGACGGCCATGGACCTCGGTTGCAAGCTTCCGCGACGCGAGGCACTGGCCGTCATGGACGCGCTGATGCGCGCCTACGGCTTCACGCTCGCCGACATGCTCCGGCTGCTCCCGAGGTACTTCCGGCGTCGCGGTGTGATCCAGCTACGCGAGCTCGTGCCACTTGTCGACGGTCGTTCCGAGTCCTCCGGTGAGTCCTGGAGCAGGCTCGAGATCATCGACCGCGCCCTGCCGGCGCCGGAACCCCAGGTCTGGATCGAGATCGACGGCGTCCCGACCTTTCGGCTCGACCTTGCCTATCGCCACGCCCGCGTGGCGGTGGAGTACGACGGCGAAGAGTTCCACAGCAGCCCCGAGGCCCGCGAGCACGACAGGGCGCGGCGCACGTGGCTGTGCGACCACGGCTGGAAGGTCATCGTCCTCACGAAGGACTCGTTCACCGAGGAGGCCTGCAACGCCTGGATCGCCGAGCTGCGCGAGGCGCTCCGGCTGGCCTGAGGCCCAACTCAACGGGTCGCGAGGCCCAACTCAACGGGGCGCGAGGCCCAACTCAACGGGGCGCGGGGCCCAACTCAACGGGGCCGGAGGCCCAACTCAACGGTCAACGGGAGGCGAGGTACGCCAGCTGGGCGCGGACGGAGAGCTCGGCCGCGCCCCAGAGGACGGGGTCGACGTCCTGGTAGACCATCTCGACGACGCGCCGGGGTAGCTCGTCGGCGGCCAGGCCCTCGGGGTGCGGCGCGTCCCGCAGCGCCGCGACCGCCGCCTCGACCTGAGCGAGCCGTTCCCGACGGTGCGCGACGTAGTAGTCCAGCACCGCCAGCGCGTCGTCGATGACCGGACCGTGACCGGGCCAGATGGTGACCGCCTCATGGGCCAGGGCCAACGCGTGCAGCCGGTCCAGCGACGAGAGGTACGCCCCGAGTCGACCGTCCGGATGCGCGACCACCGTCGTACCCCGACCCAGCACGGTGTCCCCGGTCAACACGGCAGCCTCCGCGGGCAACAGGAACGACAGCGAGTCCGCGGTGTGGCCCGGCGTGCCGACCACATGGATCTCGAGCCCGTCGACCGACACGACGTCGCCGTCCGCGAGCCCCTCCGAGCCGAGCCGGTAGTCCGGATCGAGCGCCCGCACCCCGCAGCCCATCCGCTCCGCGAACTCCTTCGCGGCCTCGGAGTGGTCGTGGTGATGATGCGTGAGCAGTACGACGCCGACCTCACCAGCAGCCGCGGCGATCGCGTCCAGGTGCGACGGGATCGACGGACCCGGGTCGATGACGACCGAGCGCCGCGCCCCCGGCTCGCGCAGCACCCACGTGTTGGTGCCGTCGAGCGTCATCAGGTTGGGGTTCGGCGCGAGCACGCACTGAGCGCGCGACCCGAACGACCCGCCCGCCCAGCTCACGAGGACCGGCTCACGACCGACGGGCGGCCACGAGCGGCCGCAGGTGGTCGGGCATCGACAGCGTGAACCCGTCACCCAACGGTTCGACGCCAGGGGTGAACATGTCGACGGTCCGGCCCTGCGCCGCCGCGAGCACGTCCGCCGGCGACGCGTGCTGAGCGATCTCCAGGCAGGTGAGGTAGGTCGGTGGCAGCATCATCAGCTCGCCCCTGTCCGCTGCATCGGCGGCCGGCAGGGCCCCCATCCACGTCACCTCGGAGGACTCCGTCGACACGTCGCGCGTGCGCTGCCCCTCCGGAAGCAACGCCACGAAGAACCAGGTCCGGTAGCGCTTGGGCTCGAACACCGGCGTCAGCCAGCCCTCCCAGACACCGAGCAGGTCGGTGCGCAGCACCAGTCCCCGCCGCTGCAGGAACTCGGTCATGGCCAGCTCACGCGACTCCAGCGCCAGCCGGTCGGCCTCCCAGTCGGCACCGGTGGTGTCGGCCACCACCGTCGACGAGGACTCGCCCGCGAGCAGCACACCGGACTCCTCGAACGTCTCGCGCACCGCCGCGCACACCAGGGCCCGCGCGGTCTCCTCGTCGGTGCCCAGCGAGGTCGCCCACTCGGCCGGCGACGGCCCGGCCCACCCCACGGACGCGTCGAAGTCCCGTGGGTCCACGCCACCTCCCGGGAAGACGCACATGCCGCCGGCGAACTCCATCGTCACGTGGCGACGCAGCAGGTAGACCGACGGGCCCTCGTCCGAGGGACGCAGCAGTACGACGGTCGCGGCGTTGCGCGGCTCGGCCGCGGTCCGCGTGCCCTCCGCGAACTCCCGGGCCACGTCGACCAGGTGCGCCGGCAACGGGACCGGCGGCAGCGGGATCTTCATCGCCACTAGACCTGGACCTCGACCACGAGCTCGACCTCGACGGGGGCGTCGAGCGGCAGCGCCGCGACGCCGACCGCGGAACGCGCGTGCACGCCCGCGTCGCCGAACACCGACCCGAGCAGCTCGGACGCGCCGTTCGCGACGCCCGGCTGGCCGGTGAAGTCCGGAGCCGACGCGACGAAGACGACGACCTTGACGACCTGCTTCACCGTCGACAGGTCGCCGACCACGGACTTCACGGCGGCGAGGGCGTTGAGCGCGCACTGCTGCGCGCACTCGTAGGCCTCCTCCGCGGTGACGCTGTCCCCTACCTTGCCGGTCAGCATCAGCTCACCCGATCGCAGCGGCAGCTGGCCCGACGTGAAGACGTGGTTGCCGCTGCGGACCGCGGGGACGTACACGGCAACAGGCTTGGCCACGTCGGGGACCGCAAGGCCCAGCTCCGCCAGCCGCTCCTCGGGGGTGCTCATGACGCCATCGGGCGCTTGAAGTAGCCCACGAGGTTCTCGGGGTTCATCCCGGGCGCGATCTGCACGAGCTCCCAACCGTCGGCCCCGAAGTTGTCGAGGATCTGCTTGGCGGCATGCGTCAGGATCGGCGCGGTCAGGTACTCCCACTTGGTCATGCCGCCGACCCTACTCGTGGGTCACTCCGGCTTCGCCTTCTGTGGGTGCGGCGTCTCGTGGCGGGCCAGCATCTCGACGAACTCGCCGATCTTCCGCACCCGGGTCTCCTCGCGCTTGACCTGCCCGAGGCGATGGATCAGCGCAAAGCGGTTCGTCCTCGTGAGCACGTCGAACATCGCCCGGGCCTCCGGGTTCGCCGCGATCGCCGCGGCCAGGTCGGCCGGCACCTCGGCGGTGGCCGGGCCGGCGTAGGCGTTGTCCCAGCGGCCGTCGGCCTTCGCAGCCGCCACCGCGGCCCGGCCGGCCGGGTGCATCCGCCCCTCCGCCTCCAGCCGGGCGATGTAGGTGACGTTGCGCGCCGACCACGTGCTCCGGGGCCGTCGCGGCGTCATCTTCTGCAGCGAGCTCTCGTCGTCGCGGCGCCGCGCCTGCCCGTCGATCCAGCCGAAGCACAGCGCCTCGTCCAGCGCCAGCGCGTGGGTCATCGCCGTGACGGTCCCGCCCTTCTTGTGCAGGACCAGCCAGATCCCCGGCGAGGAGTCGTGGTTCGCCTCGAGCCACGCGCGCCAGGCCGCCTGGTCCGCCACGAGCAGCTCCTCGAGCTCCGGCTTGCCTGCGGGCGAAGGGGTCACGTCGACCACCCCCGCGTGACCAGGCAGCAGCCCACGTCGAGGCTGTCGCGCCGCCGCTGCGCGGCGTACCCGTGCCCGATCTCGCCGTACGCCGGTTCACCCATGAGCGGTCAGCCGGCCAACGGTGGTTCGGTCTTGTCGCGGACCTCGTCCTCGGTGACTCCGGGGGCGAGCTCGACCAGGTGCAGCCCCTCTGCCGCTACGTCGATGACGCACAGGTCGGTGATGATCCGCTGCACCACGCCGCGCCCGGTGTAGGGCAACGAGCACTCGTTGACGATCTTGTACGACCCGTCCCGCGCGACGTGCTCCATCAACACGATCACCCGCTTCGCACCATGGACCAGGTCCATCGCGCCGCCCATCCCCTTGACCATCTTCCCCGGGATCATCCAGTTCGCGATGTCACCGGCCGCCGAGACCTGCATCGCGCCCAGGATCGCGGCATCGATCTTGCCGCCCCGGATCATCGCGAACGACGTCGCGGAGTCGAAGAACGACGCCCCCCGCCGCAGCGTCACCGTCTCCTTGCCCGCGTTGATCAGGTCCGCGTCCTCCTCACCCTCGAACGGGTAGGCACCCACCCCGAGGATCCCGTTCTCCGACTGCAGCACCAGCTCCACGTCCTCGGCCACATAGTTCGGCACCAACGTCGGCAACCCGATCCCCAGGTTCACATACGACCCATCGACCAGCTCCGAGGCCGCCCGGGCCGCCATCTCCTCACGCGACCAGCTCACTGTGCTGTCTCCATCCGGGCCCGCACGGTGCGCTTCTCGATCCGCTTGTCCGCAGCCTGCTCCGGGGTCAGCTCGACCACCCGCTGCACGAACACCCCCGGTGTGTGCACGTTGTTCGGGTCGATCTCCCCCGGCTCCACGAGGTGCTCGACCTCCGCGATCGTGACCCGCGCACACATCGCCGCCAACGGGTTGAAGTTCCGCGCGGAGTCCCGGTAGACGAGGTTGCCGTGCCGATCGCCCTGCCAGGCCCGTACCAGCCCGAAGTCCGTCGTGATCGCCTCCTCGAGCACGAACTCCTTCGGCCCGTCATGGGTCTCGAAGACCTGGGTCTGCTTCGGCGGCGAAGCCACGATCACGTTGCCGGAGTCGTCGTACTTCCACGGCAGCCCACCCTCAGCGACCTGGGTCCCGGCCCCGGTCACGGTGAAGAACCCCGCGATCCCCGAACCACCCGCACGCATCCGCTCCGCCAACGTGCCCTGCGGGGTCAGCTCGACCTCCAGCTCACCGGACAGGAACTGCCGCGCGAACTCCTTGTTCTCCCCCACATAGGAGGAGACCATCCGGCGCAACCGCCTGGCCATCAGCAGCCGGCCCAGCCCCCACTCGTCGACGCCGCAGTTGTTCGACACCGCCTCCAGATCACTCGCACCGGAGGCAAGGACCGCGTCGATCAGCACCGACGGGATCCCACACAACCCGAAACCGCCCACCGACAGCCTCGAACCCGACACGATGTCCGCGACCGCCTCCTCGGCACTCGCCACGACCTTGTCCATGCTTGTCCTTTGTCCTGGGTGACGATGAGACGTCACAGTCCCTGGAAGACCGCCGCGCGCTTCTCGGTGAAGGACGCGACGCCCTCGGCGTGGTCCCGCGTCGATCGAGTCACTGCCTGGGAGTAGGCCTCCACCTCTGCGAGGTCCTCGAGGCTGAGCTGGGAGGACTGGTCGAGCATGCGCTTGGTGAGCGCGAAAGCGACCGTCGCCCCCTGGGCAAGCCCTTGGGCTCGCTCGCGCGCAACGCTCACGACATTCTCGTCCGGCACCGCCTGGGCGATGAGTCCCATCGCGGCTGCCTCAAGCCCCGTGAACCGACGTCCGCTGTAGAGCAGGTCCTTCGTCTTGGCCATGCCCAGCAGACGGGGCAGGAAGTAGGTGATCCCGCAGTCCGGGGTCAGTCCGCGCAGCACGTAGCCGAACGACATCGGGGCGGTCTCGGCGGCGATCACGATGTCGCACGCGAGGGCCAGGCTGAGACCGGCTCCGTGCGCGTGCCCGTTGACCGCGGCGACAACCGGTTTGGGGGTTCGAGCCAGGGGAAGGAACACCTCCGAGAGCAGCTTCTGCTGTCGCGTGCGGGCCTCCTCGGGCGATCGAGTGGGGTCCATCTCCGAGACGTCTCCGCCGGCGCAGAACGCGCGCCCGGCCCCTGTGAGCAGGACCGCTCGGACCGACGCGTCGTGCGTGATCTCGCGCAGGACCTCTGCCAGCGCGCCCTTCAGCTCCAGGTTGAGGGAGTTCAGGGCGTCCGGACGGTTCAAGGTCAGCTCGAGGAGTCCATCGGTCACCTCGACCCCGAGCACGTCTGTGTCGGCAAGGACAGAGGTCACGACGGATCCTCGTCGGCGGGAAGCAGCTCGAAGTGCTCGATGTCCGCGAGGCTGCCGGTGCGGCGCTCGCTCCAGACCGCTCGCACCCGGTTGCCCGGCTCGACTGCGTGCTTGTCGGCGTTGGCCGCGTCGCCGCCGACCATGTGGATCAGCCGCGTCGACGATCCGTCGAGGACGATCTCCGCGTAGATGTACGGCGGCGTCAGCCGCTGGCCGATGAACTCGATGTGGACCACCGAACAGGCCTGGATGGTGCCCGTGGGCTTGACGTCGATCCATTCGTGGGTGCGTGCGAAGC
Source organism: Nocardioides sp. (assembly GCA_025965335.1). Lineage (GTDB taxonomy): Bacteria > Actinomycetota > Actinomycetes > Propionibacteriales > Nocardioidaceae > Nocardioides. The sequence goes on from JAOPXC010000390.1 coordinate 7,710, forward strand.
AGACGTCACAGTGGCTGCGCGGGGGCAGGAGCACCTTTCGGCACTCCGAGCAGCGCACGCCGCGGATGCGGCGGCTGTTCTTGACCCCGTCGAAGAGGGTTCCGTAGTACTGGCCGTACGCGTGCTGGTAGTCCAGCGTCATCCGGTAGTCGACCTGCTGCAGGGGCTCGGCCAGGTCGCCCGGACTCTCGCGGGGCTCGAACGTGTTCGGGTTGCCGGCCGGCCGGAAGCCGGCGAGGTCGAGGAAGGTACCGGTGGCCTCAACTGCCCAGACCGCCTCGACCCTGGTACCGATCTCGAGAGCGGCGGGGTCCGCCTGCAGGATCTGGTGCACGAACGGAGTGCTGGTGCCATCGATCAGCACCATCCCGATCGTTCCGCGCGCCGTCGTGGTGAAGGCCTGCAACTCTCCGGCCGCTGCCACCTCGACGAAGTCGGTGACGGGCTCCCCCGTCGAGCCGCAGAAGTCCTGGGCCGGCACGAGGATCGTGCCGTCGCCGTGTCTCGATCCGATGAGCCGGCGGTTGCGGAGCTCCGCGAGGAAGATCCCGGTCGCCTGTCCGGGGGTCAGGGTGTACGGCATTGAGATCTGAGCTGGCATCGACTCCATGGTCTCGGACGGGTCGGCGTGGTGAATCGTGGTCATCGTCTGCTCCTCAGTTCTTCTCTGCGCCGACAACGGCGACACCGCGGAGGTTGGCCCAGCCGCCGCCTGCTTGCACGAGTGCACGCGAGGCGTTCGGCACCTGGTGCGCGCCCGCCTTGCCGGTCACCTGCATCGCGGCCTCGGCCAGTCGAATCAGGGCAGTCGCGCCGATCGGGTTGGCGCCCATGCAGCCACCCGACGGGTTCACGGGCAGCTCACCGCCCATCGTCGTGGCACCTGACGCGACCAGCTCGGCTGCTCCGCCCTCGGGGCAGAGTCCGAGGCCTTCGTAGTAGCTGAGCTCGAAGCAGGTGTAGGGCTCCTGCACCTCCGCTACGTCGAACTGGCGGAACGGGTTGGTGATCCCGGCGGCCTTGTAGACGTTGGCGGCGGCAATCTGGAGCGGCTCGGACTGGAGCATCGACCTGTCCGCAGCGTTGTCAGCCTCGCAGTAGTAGGCCATCCCGTGGATCCACGCCGGCGTACTGGTGATCGACTCGGCATCCTGGTCCGCCGCGAGGATGACAGCACAGGCACCGTCGGAGATCGGCGGGACATCGAGGATCTTGATCGGCCAGCAGAGCGGTCGCGACGCCAGGACCTCCTCGACGGTCACTTCCTTCTTGACGTGCGCCTTCGGGTTGGCCATCGCGTGGTGGCGGTTCTTCACCGCGACCATCGCGGCGGCTTCCTCGGTGTGGCCGAGCCGCTTGATGCGTGCGTGCCAGTAGGCCGCTGAGAAGCCCATGATCCCGACCGCGAACTCACGTCCCCAGAACGGGTCGTACAGAGTCGAGATGGAGGCCTGGAGCTGGCCCTCGGAGAGCTTGTCGTAGGCAACCACCAGCACTCGGCGAGCGGCGCCCGCCTTGATCTGGTTGATGGCGGCCAGCGCTCCGGCAAGGCCGGTGCCGCCACCGCTCGTGACTCGCACCAGTGGCTTGTACCGGGCCCCGAGGGCATCGACCAGCCACTTCTCCGGTTGGTTGACCGCTCCGAACATGGCCGGCCCGCTGGCGACCACGACGCTGTCGATGTCGTCCATCGTCAGCCCCGCATCGGCCAGCGCCTCCACGGCCGCCTCGCGGGCGAGGCCAGCCTGGCTCACGTCGGTACGACGGCGAGCGTGGACGGTCTGGCCGGTGCCGACAATCGCGACGCGGGTCATGACGCCGCCGCCATCGTGACCACGCAGTGGTTCTGCATTGCGAATCCTCCTGTGCCGTGCACCAGTGCGGTGCGAGCGTTGTCCAGGCCGTCCTGGGGGGAACCGGTACGTCCGGAAAGGCGGGATGCCGCCTCGTGCAACCGCGCCAGGCCGGTCGCCATGATCACGTCCGCGGGCAGGGCGCCACCGGAGGGATTGATCCCGGAGGACCCTCCATCGCGATAGAGGTCGATGCCCCGGTGGGGCTCGGCCAGTCCGAGTGCCTCGAGCACCATCAGCTCGCCAACGGTGGACGTGCCGGAGACCTCGACGATGTCGAACTCCTTGGCCGAGGCAGCGCCGGTCGCGCGAAGGGCGGTCCGTCCGGCGGCTTCGCAGGCGGGCAGGGAGTCGGGCTCACGGGCTGCGAGGAAGTGTTGATCGATCGCCGAGCCCTGTCCGGTGATCCACACGGGGCGCTTGGCGATCTGGTCGGCCACCTCGGCGTTCGCCACCAGCACGGCGACAGCGCCGTCAACCGGTCTGGCCATGTCGGAGCGACGCAGCGGCGTCGCGACGTCCTCGAACCAGAACGACCGATCGTCCGGAACCTCGTCGACATCGACGAACGGGTTGCGGGCGGCCCGTTCCCAGGCACGACGGCTCACATCGTGGAGGTCATCGGCCTTGAGCCCTGCCTTCGCGAGGTAGCGCTGGGCGTAGAGGCCGGCGGCGGAGAACTGGTCGAGCCCGGTCGGCCGCTGGATGAACGGCTCCAACAGCCCGGTCCAGAATGCGCTGACGTCGCTCTCGGAGGGCTTGGAGTAGGCGACGACGAGACCGACGGCGGCGGAGCCACAGGCAATCTTGTTCGCGGCGTAGGTCAGCGACCAGAGCCCGTCCTCCTCGACCCGAGACTCCTCCTTGTGATGGGCGCCCATGGCCCCGAGGAAGCCGCAGTTCGAGATGCTGCGACCGTCGAGGAAGTCGCTCCCGGAGTCGATGACGAAGTCGACGTCCTCGAGGCGGATCCCGGTGCCCTTGAGCGCCCGGCTCACGGCTTCGGAGATCAGGTCGATGTGCTGACGGTCGGACCACGAGGACGTGAGCAGCGTCTGCGCGCTGTTCACCACCGCGACGCGACCGGGAGTCGATGAGGTCATGATTCGATTCAAGCCTTTGTTTGGTGGATGGGACTGTCTCGTTTCGACACGCTCCGCACGGAGGCAGGCGATGACGGAACGTCAGGCGGAGATGCTCCGTCCGCCGCAGACCGTGAGCACCTGACCGGTGATGTACGACGACTCGTCGCCGGCGAGGAAGGCAACGGCCCGGGCGACGTCCTCGGGCTCCCCGATCCGACCGGCCGGGATCTTGGCGACCAGACCCCCGAGCACGTCCTCGGGCATGGCCCGGCTCATCGCCGAGTCGACCAACCCCGGTGCCACCGCGTTGACTCGGGTCCGGGGTGACCACTGGAGCGCGAGCCCCCTAGTGAATCCGATGAGGCCGGACTTGGACGCGACGTAGTTGGTCTGGCCGAAGTTGCCGAGTGCGGCGCGCGAGGTCATGTTCACAATCGAGGACCCATCGCGAAACGACGAGTCCAGGGCGAACGTGAGCCGCAGGGGTGCCAGGAGGTTCACGTCGATGACCGAGGAGAAGACCTCGGGCTCCATCTTCCCCAGCCGGGCATCTCGGGTGATGCCGGCGTTGTTGACGAGCACGTCGAGGCCGTCGAACGAGCCCCGGACGAACTCGACGAGACGTTCGACGTCATCGGAGACAGTCAGATCGGCGACACAGCCCGTGACACCGCCGCTGTCGCCGCCGAGGCCCGTCGCCGTGGCGTACACGGCTTCGTCGCGATCGACGAGGAGGAGCTTGTAGCCGCGCTCGGCAAGCACCTGCGCGATCGACAGACCGAGCCCGCGTGCGCCCCCAGTGATGAGAGCCACCCGGGCCGTCACGGGATCAGCCTTCCCACGAGGGCGGTCCCGAGGGTCAGCACCTGGCCGGTCAGTCCGTCGGCCGCCACGGCGTCAATCGCCTGGCGGTCGGTCAGCTCGCTCGTCGATGGCACCGCGACGGTGTTGATCTTCCATCCGACGCGAGCGCCCTCGAAGGCGACCGCTCGCGTCATCCCGATGAGCGCGTTGACGTACGCGGCTCCAACCGGCGAACGATGCCCCAACAGGTCCTCACTCGGTACGACGACCACGACGGCGTCGTCATTCGCGATCGCATTCTTGATCGCACGGAAGGCGACCTCGAGGGCCGCCCCCAGCTCGTCGGCGTCCGAAGGATCTGAGCCACGAAGCACGTGCGTGCTCATGAGGTCTTTCCGGTACGGACGAGGTCCATCCGGGCGTAGGCGTCCACGGGCGATGCGATCAGCTCCAGATCGCCCAGTGCCCGTTTGTAGTACAGCCCGATGTCCACCTCGTCGGTGAACCCCACGCCTCCGTGCAGCTGAATCGCTTCCTGGGTGGCATGCAGCATCACCTCGCCCGCTCGAGCGAGCGCGAGGGGAGCGGCCAGCGCGAGCGACGTGACGTCATCGGCTTCGATCAGCGTGGCCGCCGAGAACACGAGTTCCTGAGCGACCGTGACCGCCACCGCAACGTCCGCGCACCTGTGCTTCAGTGCCTGGAACGAGCCGAGCGGCTTCCCGAACTGGTGACGCGTCCTGAGGTAGTCGAGGGTCTGGTTCGTGCAGGCGATCGCCACCCCCACCATTTCCGCGGCGAGGTAGACCGCGATCCGGTCCACGAGCAAGGACACGCGATCCGAGGTCACGGACGAAGCGCCGATCGGTGTCGCCGGGGTGTGGTCGAACAGCAGGTCGGCGTAGGTCCGGGTCACGTCGACGGTGAGGAGCGGGACCGGCGTCGGAGTAAGGGCCGAGGCGGCCACCTGGAACAGTCGCCACCCGCCTTCCTCGAGGGCGGCAACCACCAGTACGACGTCTGCCCGGGCGGCGTCCAGCACCAGGGCCGCGCTCCCCGTGACCGTCCAGCCATCGTCGACTGGCTGTGCCGTGATCGAGGGCGACTCGTGTCCCGGCCACCCCCGACCATGACCGAGAGCCAGGGCGCATTGAACGGTGCCGTCCACGACGGCCGCCAGCAGGCCGTGCGCGGCTTCGTCATCGTCGACGAGGACGTCGAGGGCAGCGGCGCCAAATCCTGCCGAGCCGAGAAACGGGGTCGGAGCGAGGCGCGCCCCGAGCTCCCGGTGGACCAGGCACTGGACGATCGCCCCGAGCCCGGCGCCGCCCACGTCTTCGGCGATCCCGAGGCCGGTCCAACCGAGGTCGACCATTTGCTTCCAGGCCACTTCGTCGTATCCCCGCGGGGTCAGTGCCGCAGCGCGGACGCGTTCGGAGGTGAAGGTCGTGCGCGTGAAGTCCACGACGACGTCACGGATCTCGAGCTCATCGGCCGTGGTCAGGGGTTCGGTGATCATGGGGTGCGCCTCTCCGGCGGGAGGTTCGTCATTTCGGCAGACCGAGCAGGCGCTCGGCGATGATGTTGCGCTGAATCTCACTGGTGCCCGAGTAGATCGAGGCGGCCCGGCTCGCCAGGCGGGCGTGGGTGTCGTGCCGGCCGAGGACCAGGCTGCGAGCTCCCGAAGCCTCGGCGAAGGCGCTGCCGAGGTCCTTCTCGAGCTCCCCCCACACCAGGTTGGTCATCGAACCGACCGCCCCAAGCTCCTGCCCGGCCTTGGCCAGCACGGCACCCCGATAGTTGAGGTGGCGGAGCTCCTGGATGCGGACCCACAGATCACGCTGGACGCGACGAGCATCAGCAGCACGGTCGACGGTCAGCGTCCCGTCTGCTTCCGCCACCCTGAGGGCGTCCTCACAGTCGAGCAGGTGCACCAGCATCCGGGCGTGGTCGGTGTAGCCCTGGTCACCGCGCTCGAACTGGAACAGCGTCATGGCTGCCGACCAGCCCTGACCGACCTCGCCGACGACCCAGTCCTTCGGGACGCGGGCGTCGTCGAGGAAGACCTCGCTGAACTCGTTATCACCACTGATCTGGCGGATCGGGCGGACGGTGACACCGTCCTGGTCGACCGGGCAGATGAGAAGCGTCAGGCCGCGGTGCCTCTCGGACCCGGCCTCGGTGCGACACAACACGAAGCAGTAGTCGGCGTACTGGGCGAACGTCGTCCAGATCTTCTGTCCGTTGACGATCCACTCGTCCCCCACCAGCTCGGCGCGGGTGCGCAACGAGGCGAGATCGGACCCGGAGTCGGGTTCGGAGAATCCCTGACACCACATCTCGTCGCCCGAAAGGATGCCTGGGAGGAACCGGGCCTTCAGCTCCGCAGACCCGTGCGCCATGAGCGTCGGGCCCAGCAGGATCAGCCCCGGCGTGTTGACCGGTTCCGGAGTCGCGGCGAGCGCGACTTCCTCGTAGTACATGAACTGGGTCAGCGGATCGACGCCCCGGCCGCCGTGCTCGACAGGCCAGTGCAGGCCCACCCAACCATTCCCCGCCATGGTCCGGTGCCAGTCCCGACGGTGCCGGAACCGGGCGTCCTGGTCGAGTGGCTCCGGGTCGACCGGGTGTTCCGCGAGCCAGGCTCGCAGCTCCACCCGGAAGGGATGGTCGTACGGCGTCTGGGCGAAGGCCGGGCCGAGGACTTGGTGATCGAGCGAGGTCATGTCAGAGGACCGCCAATGCGTTGGAGGGCGAGCTGACGCCGCCCGGGAGAGGGAGTGGTGCCGCGACGAACAGGAACGTCCAGCGAGCGATCTCGCCGCACCTGGCGGCCAGCTCGTCGAGGTCGAGGAGCTCGGCCACCGCGGTGCCGAGCAGAGGGATCAGACGACGATGGAGGGATCCGACCGCGGGATCACCGGGCACGCACTCGAGCGCGGGGTTGTCGGCACACACGGCTGCGAGCCGCGAGTTCCAGATGAAAGCGGCCATCGCGTCGTCGGCGCGCAGTCCGGACAGGCGTCCGCCCAGGGCCGGATCCTGACGTTCGGCTGGCGACAGCGCACGGTAGGCGGCAACCCACCCGGTCCGGACGCACAGCACGTCGCCCGCGGTGATCGCCACGTCCTGGTGGTCCGCACACGAGCGCAGGTCCGCGGCAGTGATCTCCGCGCCCGAGAACGCGTCCCAGGCCCGGCCCGTCGCGGCCAGCCAACGCGGGATGTCGAGCAGGACGCCGCGACCCACGATCCCGTGCGCGGCCCAGTGTTGGATGCCCCGGGCCGACGGGTCGACGTCTACGTCCGTCAGGCCACCGAAGAAGCCGTGCTCCCGGGCACGCACATGCTTCAACCCGTCCCACTGCGAGCTCGACTGCGGGTTGAATCGATCCAGTTCGTCCTCGAGGGTGTTGCGTCCCACCTCGACGATCTGGTGCTCCAGGCGAGCGCGGCCGAACAGTGGTGGATCGATCAGGTCGAGCGCGAGGTTGAGACCGAACGACTCCCCCAGCTCGACCGATTGCGCCGCCGCACGGCGGTGCGAGTCGTCGAGGAACGACAGGCTGCCCAGGTCGTGGTCGAGCACCTGCCAGGCATGCGGAAGGTCGAGTCCGGCAACGCGTGGCAGCTGCTCGTAGGTGGGCACCAGGTCCGGGTCCAGCATGCGCGCCTCGAACTCCTCCACCAGGTCAACGGGATTCTACCGATCGTTTGGCAGATTAGAGGTCGCGGACGAGTTCGTCAACCATCCGTTTGGTAGCCAGGGCGGGCTCGCACCCTCGGACAGGCGTATTGAGGTGAGACACTCGCTACCTCACCCAGCCCTCGAGACTCAGGAGCAGTCGAGCGGAACAGAGTCTGCTCGTGAGCAACGAGGAGGCTGGACATGGCCGATCATGACAACGAAGTAGACCTGCACGACTACCCGGCTACGCAGTCCGCCGAGCCGACCGGTCCACTGGACCTCGACTACCTGCGCGACAAGTACCGCCAGGAGCGAGACAAGCGACTTCGCGCCCAGGGGACGAACCAGTACAACTTCGCCGAGGGCGACCTGGCGAAGTACGACGACGACCCGTACGCCCCTCCGGCCCAGCCGCGCGAGCCGCAGACCGAGGAGCTGGACGTGCTCATCATCGGTGGCGGGTTCGGCGGCCTCCTGGCCGGCGCCGCCATGCGCAAGGCGAACGTGCCGAGCCTGCGCATCCTCGACGTCGCCTCAGACTTCGGAGGCACGTGGTACTGGAACCGGTACCCCGGCGTTCGCTGTGACGTCGAGGCCTACATCTACCTCCCGTTCCTGGAGGAGACCGGCTACATGCCGACCGAGCGCTACACAGCAGGTCCGGAGATCCTGGAGTACACCCATCTGCTCGGGCGGCACTTCGACCTCTACCAGGACGCCCTGTTCCAGACTCGCGTCACCGGCATGGACTGGGACGAGGAGGCATCTCGCTGGAACGTCACCACTGACCGCGGAGACCGTTTCGCGGCCCGGTTCGTGACGACCCAGAGCGGCATCTTCAGCCGCCCGCAGCTCCCCGGCGTCCCCGGCATCGAGACCTTCAAGGGCACGTCCTTCCACACCGCGCGCTGGAACTATGAGTTCACCGGCGGGGACGGGCAGGGCGGTGCGCTGGACAAGTTGTCCGACAAGCGCGTGGCCGTGATCGGCACCGGCTCGACGGCCCTCCAGGCGATCCCACAGCTGGCGGCCAGCGCCCAGCACCTCACGGTGTTCCAGCGCACTCCCACGGCGGTCGGGGTCCGTGACAACGCGCCGACGGACGTGGAGTGGTTCAAGTCGCTCCCGAGCGGCTGGCAGCAGCAGCGCATGGACAGCTTTCAGATGCTCGCCGACGGCACCTACACCGACGACTGCCCGGTTGACGACGGCTGGACGCGCTACTGGAAGCACACGCTGAGCGCGGTCGGCGCTATCCCGGAGGCCGAGATGTCGCCCGAGCGGTACGGCGCTGAGATGGAGAAGGCGGACTACGCGTGGAACGAGATGATCCGTGCCCGTGTCGACGCCGTCGTCAAGGACGAGCAGAAGGCTCGCGACCTCAAGGCCTACTACAAGGCCACCTGCAAGCGGATGGGGTTCAGCGACGACTACCTGCCGGCCTTCAACCAGGACAACGTGGCCCTGGTCGACACCGCTGCCAGCGGGATCGACCGCATCACCGAGACCAGCATCGTCGTGGACGGCGTCGAGCACCAGGTGGACTGCATCATCTTCGCCACCGGCTTCGAGCTCGGCACCACCTGGGCACACCAGGCCGGGTACGACGTCGTCGGCCGAGAGGGCGCAATTCTGTCGGAGAAGTGGGAGACCGGGATCCGCAGCTATCACGGCCTCTTCACGGTCGGCTTCCCGAACATCTTCTTCATGGGCCTGACCCAGACCGGCACCACGATCTGTGTCCCGCACATGCTGTCCAAGCAGGTCGAGCACATCGCGCACGTCGTCGAGAAGTCGCTCGAGCGGGGCATCACCTCTGTCGAGGCCACACCTGACGTCGAGCAGGAATGGGTGGACGTGATCGCCGGCAAGAGCGAGTTGCGCCGGCCCGGACAGATCGAGTGCACCCCCGGCTACTTCAACGCAGAGGGCAAGCCGAACGACACGAGGAGCGCGATCGGCTCGGGCATCTTCTTCCCGTCGATCGAGTTCTTCGACATGCTCGCCGACTGGCGCGCTGCGGACGACTTCCCGGGTCTCGTCACAACGACCTGACCACGCAGACAGATCAGCCCAACGGGCGGGGACCTCAGGGTCCCTGCCCGTTTTGTCATGTCAGGACTCGACGCCGGAGACCGGACCTGGGGGTGGGACTGCTGTCGGCCGAGGGAGGCTCGGCGCAGGGGGCGGCCGCCGGGGCGGGGCGGGCTGTGCTCCAGGGGCCGAGCCACGTCGGGGCGTGACTCCGAGCCGCCCACGCGGGCGGGCCGCGCGCTAGGAGCGCGAGCTGAGCGCGGAGCGGAGAACGGGCGCCAGGGTGCGGATCGCGACGGCAACCGCGATGGCGAGTGCCTGGGCGAGAAGCTGGACCGAGGTCGGCGCGCCCGAGGCCAGGAGCATCTGCACGAGCTGGGTGAGGAAGACGGCGGCGACGGCAGTCGCGACGACGCTTCCCCGGCCGCCCGAGAAGGCGGTTCCTCCGATGACAACGGCGGCGATCGACGTGAACAGGTACTCGTTCCCGAGGCTGACCGTGGCCGACTCGACGTACCCAAGCAGGAGGACGGCTCCGATGGACGAGCTCACACCGCCGACGACGTACGCGCCGACAACGTAGGCGTCAACGTTGATCCCCGCGGCCCGAGCGACTGCTGGGCTCGAGCCGACCGCCGTGAACCGGCGCCCGACGACGGTGCGGCTCAGCACCGTCGCGAGCACCAAGACATAGGCGAAGGCAATCAGGAACCCGACGGGTACCCCGAGGACCTTCGTCGAGACGAAGTCCACCAGGTCGGCCGGGGCAGAAGCGGACGGGAGACCCTTGGAGTACGTCAGGAGCGCTCCGATCAGGATCGAGTTCATCGCAAGCGTCGCGATCAGAGGTGTCACCCCGATCCGGGTGACCAGCAGGCCGTTGACGACACCGATGCAGGCGCCGACGACGAGAGTCACCACCAGGGCCTGACCGAGCGAGGACCCCGAACGAGTGAGGTAGATCGGGAGCACCATCGAGCAGAGCGTGATGGCACCCGGGATCGCCAGGTCCAACCCGCGTTGCTGCACGATGATGGTCTGCCCAGCAGCCACGACCATGAGTACGCCGGCGAAGCTCAGCATCGCTGCGAACGAGGTGGCCGACAGCGAGTTCGGGGCGACGACCAGGCTCACCGCGAACAGGGCGGCCGTCGCGATCCAGACGCTGCGGAACTCGCGCGCCGGCAACGGGAATGCCCTGCGGCCGCGCGTCCCGGCCGGCTGGCCGGTCTCGCCCTCATGGGCCGCCGGGGCGGGTGAGCTGACGGTCTGGGTCATGGCGTTCATTCCACCTTGCTGAGTTGACGGAACTTGGAGAAGATCGCGACCGCAACGAGCGTCATGATCCCGACCAGGTAGGACTCCCACTGGGTGCTCAACAACAAGAACGGGATCGCCCCGATGACCTGCTGGACCAGGAACGCGCCGAGGAGGGCGCCGACGTACGACCCTCGGCCTCCAAAGATGCTCGCTCCGCCGATCACAGCGGCGCTGATGCTGATCAGGGTGTAGTTGGTTCCGGCGGCCGGGTCCCCCGACCCGACCTGGACCAGCAGCGCCACCGCACCAACGGCGGCGAGCAGGCTGCAGATCAAGTAGGCCCGCAGCCGAACGAGACCGGGGCGGATGCCGTCGAGCGCGGCGCGATCAGGGTCCGAACCGACGGCACGGAGGCGAATGCCCCAGGCCGTGCGTCGCAGTGCGAGCTGGAGTGCGATCGCGAGGAGCACGACGGCGACGAACATGCCCGGAAGGATCCAGACCTGACGAGTCAGCGTGGCGGTGATGCCCGAGTCGATGATGCCGCCCGGTGTTGGCCGCAACAGCAGCGAGAAGGACTGGAGCGCGAAGAAGGTAGCGAGCGTGGCCACGAGTGCCGGGAGTCGCAACAGGTCGATCAGAACCCAGTTGACCAGGCCGACGAGTGCGGCCAGCGCGAACATCAGGGCCCAGCCGAGAAGCTGTCTGGGGGGACCGTCGTCCGCGGTGAGGAAGAAGGAGCCGACCACGACGAGGAACCCCATGAGCGGACCGACCGACAGGTCAATCCCACCGGTCATCATCACGGTGGCCTGACCCATCGCGACCGCCGCGAGGGGGACGACGAGCGCCAAGAGGGACGTGATGTTGAAGTCCGACCAGTACAGCGGGTTCTTCTGACCGGCGAGAACAGCCACCAGGAGCGCGGTCAAGGCGATGAGAGCCACCGGCGCGGTGTCGCCACTCAGCCAGGTCAGACGACGTCGTCCCGTGCTGGTTGTGCGGTGTGTGTCGGCCATCAGCGCCGCGGACGTGATCGCAGACTCCGAGAGCTCGTGGCCGGACAGTGTCGCGACGACCGAGCCACGCGAGAAGACGAGGACGCGGTCACAGAGCCCCGCGAGCTCGAAGGCGTCGGAGGAGACGACGACGACCGCTACGCCGGTCTCGCGTGCCATGTCTCGAAGGTGCCCGTAGATCTCGACCTTGGCGCCGACGTCAACCCCCTGGGTCGGCTCGTCGACCAGGATCACCCGGGGGCAGGTGGCGAGCAGGCCGGCGAGGATCGTCTTTTGCTGGTTGCCGCCAGACAACGACGACATCGGCGTCTCCATCGACGGAGTCTTGATGTCCAGAGAGGCCACGGCGCGCTCGACGAGTGCGGTGGATCGCGAGCCGACGACCACTCCTGCGGTCGAGATGGAACTCAGGTTGCGGAGCTCGATGTTCTCCCGGACTGACAGCTCGGGGAGGATCCCTTCCCGATGGCGATCGCCGGGGAGGTATCCGATGCCGGCGCCGAGTGCGCTACGACGACTGTTGACGCGTACGGCGTGGTCGTCGATCTTGACGGCTCCGTGGGAGCGGGCCATCCCCGCGAGTGAGCGGAGCACTTCACGTTGACCGTTGCCCTCGATGCCGGCCAGGCCGATGACCTCGCCTGCTGCAACGCTGAGGGACAGCTCGTTGAAGCCGCCGCTACGAAAACCTTCGAGCTCGAGGCGCGTCCTGGACAGGTCGCCGCCCTTGCCAGGAAACGCGGCGTCGAGATCGCGCCCGACGATGAGCGCGACGATGTCATCCTCGCTCAGGGCGTCCGCCGCGAAGTGTCCCTGAACCTCACCGTCGCGAAGGACCGTGAGCGAGTCGCAGATCTGCTTGACCTCGTGGATGCGGTGGCTGATGTAGACGACTGCGCAGCCGGAACCGGCAATGGTGCGCACCCGTGCGAAGAGTCGGTCGACGTCGTCACGACCCAGGTGCTCGGTGGGCTCATCGAGGATGAGCAACTCGGGAAGAGCGGCGAGGGCCGCCGCGATCTCGACGATGAAACGTTCCTCCGCCGTCAACTGCTCGACGCGGGCGTCGACATCGATGTTCGCCTCCGGGTCCCAGGCGGCCAGGCAGTCGGAGGCCCACCGTCGCAGCGCACCAGTTCCGGGGCGCTGCGACGGCGGGACCTTCAGATAGATGTTCTCCGCGACCGACAGGTCCGGCAGCAGCGCCGGTTCCTGATGGACGATCGCCACTCCGAGCTCACGGGCCCGGTCCGGCGTCGGAGGATCGAGCAGACGGCCACAGATCTCGACGTTGCCGGTGTCAGGCCGAATCGCGCCGGACACCACCGCCATCAGAGTGGACTTGCCAGCACCGTTCTCGCCGACGACCCCATGGACTCGACCATGTTCCACCTCGAGGTCGGCGCCACTGAGCGCGCGAACCCCGGGGTAGGACTTCGAGATGTCCCGCACACGAAGTGCAATGGTCTGATCCATGACTGCCACCCGATCCTTGACCGCGTCGGTTAGTTGCTGAAGAGCGCGGTGAGCTCTTCCTGGGTGAGGTCTGCCGTCAGGTCTGCGTCCGGCGGGAAGTCCGTGTTGCAGGTGGGCGCGTTGCCGTCGGGCTCGTAGGTGAACGGCTTCGGGAGCACCGCAGTGGGCTCCGTGTTGTCCACCCCCTCGTAGGCAGCAAGACCGATACGCAGCGCGAGCCGGGTCAGGCTCGAGGTCTGGCCCAGGGTCATGTACGGGTACGGGTTGTCCGCCCAGTCACAGTTGAGCTGGTTGCTCCCAGTGATCGAGGCGACCACGGGCCGCTCCATGCCGGCATCGTCGTAGGCCTGGAGGGCGCCCATGTCGGGTGCGTTGAAGTCGCTGACGATGGCGTCGATGCGGCCGTTCTTGGAGAGCAGACCAGCCATCACCTTGCGGCGAAGCACCGGGTCCCAGTTGGTGTCCTGGACCCGGTTGTCGACGATCTTGATGTCGGGGTACTGCTCCATGGCCTTCTGGAAGGAACCGAAGAACGCCGTGCTCGTCTCGTTGCCGGGTGTGCCGCCGAGGAAGGCGACCGTGCCGGATCCGACCTTCTCGTCGAGGAACGACGCCCAGGACTCGGCAATCGCGTCGGTGTCGAACGCGACGGACTCGAGGAAGTCGGTCCCCCGCTGCCCACCGGCGTCGCCCAGGATCGTGACGACCTGGACCCCGGCAGCCGTTGCCTTCTTGATGGCCGGAAGCTCCGCGACGCCGTAGTCGGCGGAGATCACCAGCACGTTGACGCCCTGTGCCACGAAGCTCGAGATGTCCGAGATCGCCTTCTGCTGGTCACCGATCGCCTGCGAGAACAAGGCGTCCGTGATGTTGTCGCACTTCGCGGCCTCGGACTGGAACTCGGCGGCCGACTGCAGCACCCAGGTGTTGCCCCCGGCACTCTTGAGGTATCCGACCTTGGCGGGCTTGTCGCCGCACTGGGTCGTGATGTCTCCCGATGATCCGTTCTCGGCAACACCCGAGGCGCTCTCGCGCTGGGTCGCGTCTGTGGTGTCGCCGCTCGAGCACGCACTCAGCGCAGCAAGCGATGCCGCCAGCACACACGCGATGGTGGTGGATCTCTTGAGGTTCATTGAACTTCTCCTAGTTGTGGTGCAGGCGGCCGGCCCTGGCGGACTCGGCAGACTCCGTGGTCAAGAGGTGTGCCGCTGTGTAGCTGCGGCAGCGCCCCCGAGCACGACGCCACTTGTGAGTGTGGTCACGGCGACAGGTCCACGGGTGTATCAAGTCGATACGCCAGACGCGGCACCACCGGCCGCTGAGAACGGGTGGTGCCGCGTCTTGACGGGCGTGTCGGGTCAGCCGACAGCGAAGGGATTCACGGGGCTGGCAGTGGCTCCCGTGACCCGGAGTGGGCTCGTGCAGAACAGGAACTCGTAGCAGTCGTCGGCAGAGAGCACCGAGAGATTCAGGTGCTCGATCAGGTAGATGCCGTGGCGCACCAGGAGCTCGACGTGCGAGCCGAGGAACTCGCCTCGGTCGAACGGCTGCGCCTCGACAGCCGTGTTGTCCGAGCACACGGCAACGACGTCCTTCCTCGCCAGGTACGCCGCAGCGTCCAGCCCGATTCCGGGTTGTTCAAGGGACATCACTTCCCCCGAGGCGTAGAACCAGTCGACCCAACCGGTCCGGACCAGAGCGGCGTCGCCGGCACGAAGCTCAGATCCCTGGGTGGTCAGCGCCTGCTCGAGATCCTCGACCGTGATGACGTAGCCCGCCGCCAACCAGTCGACCCCCTTGGCCTTGGCCACGTCGATGAGAACGCCGCGCGTCACGATCGGGCCCGCCTTGTCGATGCCGCAACGCGTGGCGCCCGCAAAGGTCTCCATGTTGTCGTTGCCGAACCCGTTGTAGGTCTTGCCGCCTTCGTAGACATGGCAGAGCGCGTCCATGTGGGTCGACGTGTGGGACGCAAGCACCAGGACGTCCTCGTGGCAGCCGACACCGGGTGTGCCGCCGTACGGCTCGTACATGTGCTCGTCGGCGTGACTGACCATGGAGAGCCGCTGTGGCGCCCCTCGGTAGTCGACGAGCGGGATCCCGGTGCGTTGGATCGGGAGCCCCAGCTGGTAGAGCTTGCCCGTCTTCGGGATGCTGACCGCGGCGAGCGTGGTGCTCTCGTCGAGGAGGTTGAGGCTGCCTCGCTCGTCCTCCTCGCCCCATCGACCCCAATTGTTCGCGTTGTCTGCCATGTCGGCCTCCCTGGTGCGTGTGAGCGGACTGTAGGCGCTCGGTTGCCCCGATCGTCGTCCCCAGCGCCATGACAGGGCTGTCTCACCTCGATACGGACGGGACCGAGCCGGCGTCAGACAGTGGTCACGGGGGCGACGTCGAGCAGTGCCCGGACGTCGTCGCGCAACTGCCCGCGGGCCACCTTGAGGCTGGTGGTCCGCGGCAGCTCGGGGAGGAACAGAACTCGAGACGGCTTCTTGTAGCCGGCGAGCTGCGTGCGGCAATGGGCAATGACCGCGTCCTCGTCGACGGCGGCTCCGGGCGCGAGCACGACGACGGCCACGACCGACTGTCCCCAGCGCGGGTGTGGAGCCCCGACGACCGCGACTTCGCGGACGCCGGCCAGCTCGCTGATGCAGCGCTCGACCTCGCTGGGATAGACGTTCGCCCCACCACTGACGATCAGGTCCGTGCGGCGCTCCGAGACACTGACGTAGCCACGTGGGTCGATCGAGCCCAGGTCGCCCGTGTGGTACCAACCGTCGCGCAAGGCCTGTGCGGTCGCCTCGGGGTTCTGCCAGTAGCCGGACATCAGAGCCGGCGACGCGATCACGAGCTCGCCGACCGACTCGCCGTCGTGCGGCAACGAAACGCCGTCCGTGTCAACCAGCCGTACGTCGGCATCGAGCGCCGAGCGTCCAACGGAGCCGAAGATGGGATCGCCCGCGCTCACGCCGTGGTAGTCGGCCGCGGTCGTCACGCTCGCCAGCCCACCGGAGTTCTCCGTCATGCCCCACCCCTCGACGAGGCGGCTGCCGATGACTGCCTGCAGCGCGCTCAGATGTTCGACGCTTGCGCGACTGGCGGAGTGCAGGACGGCTTCGAGCGTCAACCAGGCAGACCTGTCATGGTCGAGTGCGACGGTCACGTCGCCCAGCAGCGGTGACGGAATGTAGGTGAACGTGACGCGGTGCTGCTGGATCGTCCGCAGCAACGACTCCGGGTCCCAGCGGCC
Source organism: Nocardioides sp. (assembly GCA_025965335.1). Taxonomy (GTDB): domain Bacteria; phylum Actinomycetota; class Actinomycetes; order Propionibacteriales; family Nocardioidaceae; genus Nocardioides. Next base: position 24,175 of record JAOPXC010000390.1, read on the forward strand.
CATGATGTTGACGGTGCCGCCCATGCGCAGGGTGCAGAGGATGTGCGCCGGGACCACGGACACGAACGACATCGAACCGGTCAGCGCGACCTCGGGGTAGACACCCATCCGGAACGAGAACGCATTCTGACGGGCGATCGCCAGGCAACTCGCGTGGGTCAGCATCGCTCCCTTGGGTCGACCCGTCGTTCCGCTCGTGTAGCCGAGGATGTACAGATCGCCGGGTATGGGAGCGACCACGTCGTGGGTGCTCGAGGACGCGAGGAGCCGCTCGTAGTCGTGCACCTCCACGACGTCGGTAGGACCGACGCTGACGGCAACGACGGTGCCCCACACGTCCTGGTCGAGCTCGGCGACCTTGTCGTCGAGGTCGGGGGTCCACACGAGTGCTCGCGCCGAGGAGTCCTGGAGGAGATAGGTGGCCTCCGCGGGTGTGGAACGCGCGTTGACGGGGCAGACGACCAGCCCGGCCTTGGCAGCTGCGAGGTAGACCTCCACGTATTCGAAGCAGTCGCCCATCCACGCCGCGACGCGATCTCCGCGCTCGAGTCCGTTGGCGAGCAGCGCCTGAGCGAGACGCGTCGTGCGCAGGTCGAGGTCGGCGTAGCTCCGCTCGGCCCCGTTCCGATCGCGCAGCGCCGCGCGACCCGGGTGTCGGCGTGCGCCCAGACTGATGATCTCGCCGACCGTGCCCGCTTCTGTCTTCACGATCCGATGTTCGCACCGGACCGGCGCTGCCGTCCGTCCCAATGTGATACGAGCTCGACGGTGCTCGTCATCCGCGTCTCGAGGTCATCCAGAGATGAGCTCGGGCTCAAGGCCGTAGACGCGCATCTTGCGATAGAGGGTCGCGCGCCCGATCTCCAGAATCTCCGCCGCACGCGTCTTGTTGCCCTCGGACTCGAGCAGTGCCTGGATGATCGCGGACCGCTCCACGTGCTCGATGCGCCGAAGACGTCGGCTGCCGCGCTGGTAGTGAGCCGGCAGGTCGGCCAGGTGGATCTCGGACCCGCGGCTGCTGCTGGCCATGGCGGAAAGCACACTGTCCAGCTCGCGCACGTTGCCCGGCCAGTCGTAGCGCATCAGGGCCTGCATCACCGGCGGAGCCAGTCGCAGTTTGGCACCACGGCGCCCCATCAGGCGCGGGACCAGGTCGAGCAAGTCCTCGGAACGCTCCCGCAGCGCAGGCACGTGGAGGCGGACGCCGAAGGTGGGCTGACTTGCCGATTCGGCGCGGTCGCGGTCGGTCAGCGTGCAGATCACGCGAGACTGATTCTCCTCTGCGGACTCCGCCAGCGCGGCCAGCCGCTGTACTGCGTCAGCGGAAAGGCCGCCGATCTGACGCACGATGACGCAACGACCGCGCATGGCCACCATCGCCTCGATCTCACGCAGGAGGGCCGACTCGCTGTCCCGAGTCGTCTGTCCGGCATCGAGCAGGACCGGGGGCTGGCCGCCCGACGTGAGCATCCGGGCCAGGGTGAGCTTGCCGACCCCGGCCTCGCCCGAGATCACGAGCGGGAACATCGTCCCGCGCAGCTGCTCGACCTTGGCGCGCAGGAACTCGGTGGCCTGGCTGCGACCCGCCATCGGCGAATCGGTGCCCGAGGAAGCCTTGCGCCGAGAGACCGCGGAGTCCCTGGCCGGCTTGGTGGCTGCGGGTGCTACCTCGAGCTCGACGAGCGTCCCGACGCGGTGTCCGCCCATCTCAATGCGCTCGAACCTGACGGTAGCGGTGTGGCCGCTGCCGAGCGGGAGTGACTCGGTCGCGACCGGGTGTTGGGATGTCAGATCGTCGGCCCGCTGCGCGAGCAGGGTCTTGTCGGATCGATTGAGCACGGACGAGGCATTGGAGGTTGCGACCTCGGTCCGATCGCCCAGCACCAGCACCACTCGCCCGGGTCGTCGGCTGGCCGACATGAACCGAGCCAGCAGAGTTCGTTCTGCGGCCGAGCCTGCCTCGACGAGGCGCTCCTCGATGGCCTGGGCGGCCTGGATGGCCATCGGCATCATCAGCGGACTGGCTTTGTGGATCAGGGCGGTGAGGTCGATGACTCCCTCGAGCTTGCGGTTGAAGGGGTTGAAGATCGGGGCAGCGGCACAGGACAGGTCGCGCAGCGCCTCGAGGTAGTGATCCTGGCCGGTGGTCCAGCTGGCCACCTTCTCCTCGAGCGCGACCCCTACGGCGTTGGTGCCGGAAAACTCCTCCGCCCACACGAACCCGGGCGTGCTTTGCCCCGTGTCCATACGACGGCCCAGCGACCGGTCGTCGCACCGATGCATCAGGAACCGACCCGCTGGATCCAACAGAACGGCTGCCGTCTCGCAGCCGGCCAGCATGCCGCCCAGCTGTTCGAGCACGGGTGAGGCTGCCCGGGTGAATCGGTTGTCCACCTCGAGCTGGCTGACATACGGGAGCGTGAGACCGCCGCCCTGGTCGAGCCCACACATGCGGGATCGCTCCCAGGAACGAACGACGGAGGCCCGCACGTCGGGTGCAGTCAGGGTGAGGCTCATGGCATCTCGATTCAACCAAACGGTCGGCTGGCTTGTGACGTGCATCATAGGCACGGAACCTCGCTCCTGACCAGCAACGCGCCAGAAATGTTCCGGCACGCCGCGACCGTGCAGCCGGGCTACTGGGTCGTGTATCCGCCGTCCACGGGGAAAGGAACACCGGTGACGTAGGACGACGTGTCGCCCGCGAGGTAGATCACCGCATCCGCGATCTCGGAGGGTTCGGCAACTCGTCCGAGCGGGACTCGCGAGGCGTAGAGATCCGCAATCTCGTCGGTCGCGTCGGCGCTCCTGGACATGAAGCCCGCCAGCATCGGCGTCCGGACTGGTCCCGGACAGATGGCGTTGACGCGGATCTTCTCCGGCGCCAAGAGGATCGCAAGGGAGCGGGTGAGTCCGACCAGTCCGGACTTCGTCATCGAGTAGAGCGGCGTCGTGTAGGAGCCAGTCAACCCGGCTGCCGAGGCCGTGTAGATGATCGAGCCGCCTCGCCCGGTGACCCGCATCAACGGCAGCACCTTCTGGGTGAGGAAGAAGTTGCTCTTCAGGTTGACGTCGATGCAGCGGGTCCACTGCTCGTCGGTGATGTCGTCGATCCCGTGCGGATTCGGCATTCCGACGTTGTTGAACAGGATGTCCACGTGGTCTGCGGTCTGTTTGATCTCGGCGACCGCGCGATCCAGGTCACCCAGCGAGGACGCATCGCCCTGGTGAGCGGTGGCCTTGCCGCCGGCCGCCAGGATGTCCGCGACGACAGCCTCTGCCGACTCCCCGTTCAGGTCGAGCACTGCTACCGAGGCGCCCTTGGCGGCCAGCCCGAGCGCGGCGTGCTTCCCGATCCCGGACCCACCTGCCGAAACGATGGCGATCTTTCCGTCGAACTCCATGTGCGCTGACCTCCGTCGTGTGATGTGTGCACCACTCTCGGCGTCCGGCAGTCCGGACGGCTGTCTCAATCGGGAACATCGGCACCCGGCAGATCCATAGCGACGAACCGCCTGAGCAGCCGCCACTTCTCCCCAGACTGCACGAACCAGTCGACGTACGTCGCGGTGAAGAGCACCTGGACTCCAGCCGAGGTCGTCTGGAGCACAGCAGCCGAGCACCGTCCCTCCACCTGGTCAGGGCCTCCCGCGAACGTGTGGTGCCAGGTCAGGTGACGACACGGATCGGCTGCGTGGCGTGCTCGGTCGTGCGCGAACGCCACGAGTTCGTCTCGGCCGGTGACCACCAGGGGACGGGTCGTTTCCAGCACGCCGTCCGGCGTGAAGCAGTCGGCGAACGCGTCCGCGTCGCCAGAATCGATGCTGAACGCGTAGGCGGCGTGGAGATCGAGGAGCGATCTTCGGACCTCGGGATCTGTCTGCATGCTGCATCCTGGCCCCGCGGGCCCGGAACCGGACTGTCCCAGATCGAAACGTCCCAGGATCACGACAACCGACGCGCCTACGCTGCCGAGCATGGAGCTTGCGATGACGCCCACCGGACCCGACGACGAACTCGAGGGACGGGTCGCGGTGGTGACCGGTGCGGGCGGCGGCATCGGTCGGGCCGTTGCCCTCCGCCTCGCGCGCGCCGGAGCGATCGTCGTCGTCGCCGACCGCCGGCTGGCCGCGGCTGAGCAGACTGCGGCCGACATCACTGCGGCGGGTGGTCAGGCGCAGCCGATGTCCGTCGACGTGGTCGACGGGTCGGCGGTTGCCTCGATGTTCGACGTGACTGTAACCCGTTGGGGGGCCCTCGACATCCTCGTCAACAATGCCGGTGTCGTGACCAAGCCGTCGCCCCTGGCCTCCTTCGACGAGGACGACTTCGACCGCCTCGTGGCCGTCAACTTCAAAGGCGTCTTCCTCGGGCTTCGCCACGGTCTTCCCCACATGATCGAGCAGGGTCGAGGGGTCGTCGTCAACGTCGCCTCTGTCTCCGCCATACGCAACGTGCGCAACCTGGGTCCCTACGCCGCGACAAAGCATGCGGTCGTGGCGCTGACCCGAGCCGCGGCCACCGAGGTCGGCGAGCACGGAGTCCGGGTCAACGCCCTCCTGCCAGGCCCCACGAACACTCCTCTGGTCGTCGGACGAGAAGGAGCCGAGACGGGTGCGGGTGACGAGTTCGCCGGGCAAGTGCCGTTGGGCCGCATCAGTCAGCCCGAGGAGCAGGCCGAGGCTGCGCTCTTCCTGGTTTCGGACCGGGCAGGTTTCATCAGCGGCTCGTCGCTGCTCGTCGACGGAGCCATGGCGTACGTCGACTGAGCGATGACGAGGTCAGCCCTCAGCGGACCGTCCAGCCGCCGTCGATCGCCACGGAGGCTCCGGTCATGAACGTCGAGTCCTCCGAGGCCAGGAAGGCGGCCAGCTTTGCGATCTCGGACGCCTTTCCCTGCCGGCCTGCAGGCACCCCGTCGACAATCTTCTGGACCGCCGGATTGTCCTTGAGGAAGAGGCGAGAGAGCTCCGTGTCGATCGAGCCGGGACAGATGGCGTTGGCTCGGATCCCCATCGGACCGTAGTCCGATGCGATCTGCTTGGTCAGACCGATGACCCCATGCTTGGACGACGTGTAGGCGGTGCCGCCCATACCGGCCACCAGCGCGGCGCCCGAGGCGATGTTGACGAACACGCCTCCTCCGGACTCGATCATCGCGGGGAGCGTTGCCCTGGCCACGAGGAACATCCCGGTGAGGTTGACCGCCAGGACTCTGTCCCAGAGCTCTTCGCTGGTGTCGAGCACGGGCAGGAAGTCGTCGAGGATGCCGGCGTTGTTGATCACGATGCCGATGGCTCCGAATGCGTCCGCCACCTCCGCCACGGCCCCTTCGACGCTCTTGGCGTCGGAGACGTCACCCTGGACGCCAACGGCCGATCCTCCACGACCGACAATGACGGCCGCTGTGGCACTGGCCGCCGCCGCGTTGATGTCGAGGACGCCGACGGTTGCACCGCGAGCTGCCAACTCCCAGGCGATCGCCTGTCCGATGCCGGCTCCCGCACCTGTCACGAGGCCGACCCTGCCGCTGAGACTTCCTGCATCCAGGTCAGACAAGACGCGGTCCCAGGACCTTGGTGTTGATGTAGTCCAGTCGTCGGGTCGCCGAGTCGACGTCCTCGCCGGGCAGCATGCCGAAGAAGTGAACCTCGTCGACCCCGGCGGTCTCTGCCTCATCGAGGATCGCACCGGCACCTGCGGCGTCGACGAAGGCATAGAACCCGTCACGCACCAGATCCGCCGCGTCCGTGTACGGCGCCATCTTGAGGAAGCCGTAGTCGATGTAGGCATTGACCTGGAACAGCATGTGCTCGCCCAGCTCCGCGAGCGCTCGTTCCGGGTCTTCGTCGACCAGGATCCAGGCGGTGCGCATCGCATGCTTGCGGTCCGCTCCATCGAGCCGCGCACAGGCAGCGTGGTAAGCAACGACCTCGTCGTTGACCGAGGCCATGAAGCCATCGGCCAGTCGGGCAGCACGCTCGATCGCGACCGGGGCAGTTCCTCCCAGCCAGATCGGCGGCCCCCCGGGCCGCACCGGACCGGGGCGGACGACGACCTCGGGGATCGTCCAGTGCTTGCCCTCGAAGCTGAAGGCCTCACCGGAGAAGGCAAGACGCAGGATTGCGAGCGACTCCTCCATCCGAGAGCCACGCTCCTTGGTCGTGGTGCCGAGTGCCTCGAACTCGAGCTCGCGATAGCCCACCGCGACGCCGAGCCTGAAGCGTCCACCCGACAGCGCGTCGACGGTGAGTGAATCTTCGGCGATCCGGAGCGGGTGGTGCAGCGGGAGCTGCAGGATGTTGGTGGCGATACCGACGCGGGATGTGCGGGCCGCTATGGCGGTGGCGAGCGCAAGCACTGAGGGCGTGTAACCGTCGTCGGTGAAGTGATGCTCGGAGACCGACACCTCCGCAAAGGCGGTGGAGCTCTCGACCCAGTCGATCTGCTCGAAGATCTTGCGGTAGCGCACGTCCCACGGCTCGCGCCACGGCGCCGGGTTGCGGAAGTCGTAGAAGACACCGAACTTCATGGGAGACATGGGTCGCCCTCCGATCAGAAGAGGTAGGGGTAGGACTCCGATCCTCCGACTGTCCGCGCACCGGGGGTTGTCTCAAATCGATCCAGCCGTTCATGGCGTGTCCCGACCTCTGGGTCAGCGGGAAAATCTTCGT
>JAOPXC010000398.1 GCA_025965335.1 Nocardioides sp.
GAGCCTTCGTCATAGGTGGTGGGTGATGCCGGATAAGTCTGGTTGCGGTCGGCGCAGGCTGCTGCCGGACACGCGACGGACAAGATTAGCAGCGGGCGACTCGGCCGCCCAAATCGTGCCTCGGACCCCCCGCCCGGTCGACGACCCACTGCGGCATCGGGTCGGGTGGGACCGAGGATGCGTGCGGGAACGCGTTGGTCCAGTTCGCGAAGACCTGCGACATGTCGGTCAGCCCGCCTTCGGCCGGCGGCGGTGACGTCGGCGGAGCCGCCCTCGACGTCCTCCAGGAGCAGCCCGACCCACCCCGCCTCGTCGTACGCCGCAACCAGGTCGGCCCACTCCCGGACGGGCTCGGGCATGGCGGCGTACGTCGCGCGCCCCCCAGCGACGCGCGGACCCCCCTGCGTCACGACCAGCCCCGGCGCTCACACAGCCAGTCCCAGCAGACGTCGCCCTGCCAGCGCTGCACCTCGCGGACGTACGGAGACGTCGGCGGCACCGGCTCGTCGCGCTGGCGGAAGAAGTAGCCGATGAGCAGCGCGAGCACGACGTCGATGCTCTCGGCCGGGACGTCTCGCGTCAGGGGACGCGCGGCGAGGACCGCGTCGACGTCGATGCCGTCACCGCGCGGGCCGATCATCAGGAACACCGAGTCCAGCCAGGCGGCGCCGACGACGGGCCAGTTCCAGTCGCAGATCACGGCGGTCCCGTCGGTGCGGATCAGGATGTTGTCGTCGCGAACGTCGGTGTGGACGAGGCTCGAGCCGGCGCACACCTCACCGAAGCGCCCCGCGAGCGCTGCCGCCTCCTCGAGGTGCGGGAGCGCCGCCTGGGTCCGACGAACGTGGTCCCAGTGGCCCGGCCAGTCAGCGAGCTCGTCGGCGAACGTGTCGAGCGCGAGTCGCTGAGGAGGGGGAGTGAGCGCAGCCGCGACGAGGTCGAGCATGTCGAGCGAGGCCGCCAGGTCCGGCAGCCGCCAGGGCCGGCGCGGGGCACGGGCCTCGACGTACTCCAGGCCCAGCACCATCCAGTCGTCGCCGTCATGGGTCCAGAGGAGCCTTGGGGCGGGCAGCGACGCGGGGAGCGCGGCGAGCTTGCGCGCCTCCTCCCGGTAGGACTCGGCAAATGCCCGCTGCGCCTTCTGGGAGGCCGCCTTCACGAAATGCCTGCTGTCGTCCGCACAGGTGAGGACCGACGCGAACCCCGGTGTGAACCCACCGCCCTGCGAGGCGGCCGCGACCACCGGGGAGCCGCACTGCCGCTCGATCAGCGCGCGCACCTGGGGCGGCAGGTGTGCCCACTCGAGCCGTCGGGCGGTCCGGCCGTGCGGGATCGTCGTGGGGATCACGGGCGACATCCTCCGCCACCGGGGTCACGGCCCGCGACCGGGTTCGGGCTGTTCGCGCTTCGCTGCCGGCCGCTCTGGGTACGGGCACGCACATGACGACTGTTGCCGAGCTGCTGATCGAGTCCCTGGCCGACCACGGTGTGAGCCAGGTGTGGGGGGTGGTGGGAGACGCCCTGAATCCGGTGACCGACGCGATCAGGCGCGAGGACCGGATCGATTGGATCGGGGTACGGCACGAGGAGGCGGGGGCGTTCGCGGCCGGCGCCCAGGCCCAGCTCACCGGTCGTCTCGGCGTGTGCATGGGGACCGTCGGCCCCGGGTCGATCCATCTGCTCAACGGCCTGTACGACGCCAAGAAGTCGCACGCGCCGGTGCTCGCCATCTGCGGGCAGGTGCCGCGCGAGGACATCGGCAGCGACTTCTTCCAGGAGGTCGACAACGACGCCCTGTTCGCCGACGTAGCGGTCTTCAGGGCCACGGTCACCACTGCCGACCAGCTCCCGGCGCTCGTCGAGCGAGCCGGGAACGCCGCGCTGCAGCAGCGCGGCGTGGCGGTGCTGACCCTGCCGGGGGACGTGGGCGGACTCGATCTTCCGAACCACACCCCGGTCCCGCGCTTCGTCGTCGACCACTCTCCGGCGGCACCCAGCACGGAGTCGCTGTCGCGGGCCGCCGCTGCGATCAACGCAGCCGGATCCGTGGCCCTGCTCGTGGGGCAGGGTGCGCGAGACGCACGTGTGGAGGTGCTGCAGCTCGCGGGGCGGCTGTCGGCGCCGATGGTCCTCACCCTCAAGGGCAAGGAGGGGCTGGAGTCCGACAACGAGTTCGAGGTCGGCCAGTCGGGACTGATCGGCAACCGCGCCAGCGCGGTCGCCTTCGAGGGGTGCGACCTGTTGTTCCTGGTGGGGACCGACTTCCCGTACAAAAACTTCCTGCCGAGCGGGAAGACCATCGTCCAGCTGGACGCCGAGGGCGCGCACATCGGGCGGCGGGTTGCGGTCGACCACCCCCTCGTCGGGGACACCAGGCTCGCGTTGGAGGCCCTGCTGCCGCTCCTGGAGGCCAAGTCGGACCGGTCGCTGCTCGAGAAGGCCAGGACGTCCTATCAGTCCTGGCGCGAGCGGCAGCAGCAGTTCGTGGACCCCGACTTCGACCGTCACCCCAAGGGGTTCTTGCGCCGCAAGGTGGACAACCCGGAGGCCCGGGTGCGACCGGAGCTCCTGGCGGCGCTGGTCGACCGGCACGCAGCCGACGACGCCGTCTTCACCGCCGACACCGGCATGGCCACGGTCTGGCTCGCGCGCTACGTGCGGATGACGGGGCAACGACGACTGCTGGGGTCCTTCAACCTCGGCTCGATGGCCAACGCCATGCCGCAGGCGCTCGGCGCGGCCGCGCTGGACAGGTCACGTCAGGTGGTCGCGTTCTGCGGGGACGGGGGCCTCTCGATGCTCCTGGGCGACCTGATCACCGCGGTCTCCTACGAGCTCCCCGTCAAGCTGGTCGTCTTCGACAACGGCCGCCTGGGCATGGTGAAGCTCGAGATGGAGCAGGTGGGGATCCCGGAGTTCGGCACGGTGCTGCAGAACCCTGACTTCGCTCGGGTCGCCGCGGCCGTGGGCCTTCGCGGGATCCGGGTCGAGGACGCACACGACGTCGAGGCAGGCGTCCGCGAGGCGATGGCTCATCCGGGTCCGGTGTTGCTGGACGTCCTGACGAACCCCGACGAGATCGCGGTGCCGCCCAGCCCGACCCTGGAGCAGGGTTGGGGTTTCGCGATCGCCAAGACGAAGGAGTTCGTCGACAGCCCGACCTGACCACCGAATCGAGTCGGCGGCTCTGCGCGTGGGAGAATGCGATCGACCGCCCCGAGATCCCGACGAGAGCAGTTAGTGCCCCCGAACCCCGCGCCGAAGCCCGGCCACACCGATCCCGCGATCATCCGCAATTTCTGCATCATCGCGCACATCGACCACGGCAAGTCGACGCTGGCCGACCGGATGCTGCAGCTGACCGGCGTGGTCGACGAGCGGGCCGCCCGCGCCCAGTACCTCGACCGCATGGACATCGAGCGGGAGCGCGGGATCACCATCAAGAGCCAGGCCGTCCGGATGCCGTGGACCGTCCCGGTTGACAACGACGAGGGTGCCGAGCCGGGGACCTACGTCCTCAACATGATCGACACGCCCGGACACGTCGACTTCACCTACGAGGTGTCCCGGTCCCTCGAGGCGTGCGAGGCCGCGGTGCTGCTGGTCGACGCGGCCCAGGGGATCGAGGCCCAGACCCTGGCCAACCTCTACCTGGCCCTCGGCGCCGACCTGCACGTCATCCCGGTGCTGAACAAGATCGACCTGCCGTCCGCCCAGCCGGAGAAGTACGCCGCCGAGCTGGCCGGCATCATCGGCTGCGACCCCTCCGACGTCCTGCAGACCTCCGCCAAGACCGGGCTCGGCGTTGCCGCCCTGCTCAACGAGATCGTCAAGCAGACCCCGGCACCCACCGGCGACCCGGACGCCCCACCGCGGGCGCTGATCTTCGACTCCGTCTACGACACCTACCGCGGCGTCGTCACCTACGTGCGGGTGTTCGACGGGAAGCTCTCGCACCGCGACCGGATCAAGATGATGTCGAACGGCGTCGTGCACGAGATGCTCGAGGTCGGCGTGATCAGCCCCGAGCCCGTCAAGGCGAGCGACCTCGGGGTCGGCGAGGTCGGCTACCTGATCACCGGGGTGAAGGACGTCCGCCAGTCCCGGGTCGGCGACACCGTCACCAGCCAGCACCACGGCGCCACGGAGGCGCTCGGTGGCTACAAGCACCCCAACCCGATGGTCTACTCCGGGCTCTACCCGATCGACGGAGACGACTACCCGAACCTGCGCGACGCCCTGGAGCGGCTCCAGCTGAACGACGCGGCCCTGGCCTACGAGCCGGAGACCTCCGGTGCCCTCGGCTTCGGCTTCCGGTGTGGCTTCCTCGGCCTGCTGCACATGGAGATCGTGCGCGAGCGCCTCGAGCGCGAGTTCAACCTCGACCTGATCTCGACCACGCCCAACGTCGTCTACCAGGTGACCATGGACGACGGCACGGTCCACGAGGTGACGAACCCGAGCGAGTACCCCGAGGGCAAGATCGACGAGGTGCGCGAGCCCGTCGTGCGCGCCACGATCCTGTCGCCGTCGGACTACATCGGCACGATCATGGAGCTCTGCCAGACCAAGCGCGGCAGCCTCAAGGGCATGGACTACCTGTCCGAGGACCG
>JAOPXC010000405.1 GCA_025965335.1 Nocardioides sp.
CGTCGGCCGTACCCTTCACCCCGTGACCCGCGCAGAGCTCGACAAGCAGCCGACCGACGTACGTCGGATGTTCGACGCGGTCGCGCGCCGCTACGACGTCACCAACGACGTGCTCTCGCTGGGCCAGGACCGGCGGTGGCGGCGCGATGTGATCGATGCCGTTGACCCGCAGTTCGGCGAACGCGTCCTCGACCTCGCGGCCGGCACCGGGACGTCGAGCCAGCCGTTCGCGGACCGCGGTGCGCTGGTCGTGCCCTGCGACTTCTCGCTGGGCATGCTGCGGGTCGGCAAGCAGGCCAAGCCGCACCTGCCGTTCACGGCCGGCGACGGGACCCTGCTCCCGTTCGCCGACGACACCTTCGACGCGGTGACGATCTCGTTCGGGCTGCGCAACATCGTCGACCCGCTCGCCGGGCTGCGCGAGCTGCGTCGGGTGACCAAGCCCGGCGGCCGGCTCGTCGTCTGCGAGTTCAGCCACCCGACCTGGTCGCCGTTCCGCACGGTCTACATCGAGTACCTCATGAAGGCGCTGCCGCCGATCGCCCGTGCGGTCTCGTCCTCCCCGGACGCCTACGTCTACCTCGCCGAGTCGATCCGCGCCTGGCCCGACCAGCGCGGGCTGGCCGACCTGGTCACCGAGGCCGGTTGGCAGGGTGCCGAGTGGCGCAACCTCTCCGGCGGCATCGTCGCCCTCCACCGCGCCACCAAGTAGCGCGAGCAGGCGCAGTTTTCCTGCAGACCTGGACCCCGACGAGGGCGCCGCCGCGGTGGTCCGCGTCGCACAGCAGATGGCCCGCCGGCCTCCGCACCTCGACGCTGGCACCCGCGAGGGTCACACCTTCTTCCTCGCCGATGGGCTCCGCATCGTGGCCGACTTCCAGGGCCCCAGCCGTGAGGAGCTGGACGGCACAGCGGCCGACCTCCGAGCCGTCCCGCCCTGATTCGCCAGCGGGCAGGTGGGAAAACTGCGCCGACTCGACGCCGCACGCCGGGCAAACTGCGCCGACTCGACGGCGTACGTCGCGCAAACTGCGCCGACTCGACGGCGTACGTCGCGCAAACTGCGCCGACTCGGCGGGGCCCGGGAGGTCGGCGCGAACCTCCATTTAGACCACGTTCGCGTGCACTAAATGCGCGGGGGAGGGCCCTTCCGGGACCACCCGCGAGACCACCCCACCCCGGGGTGACGGGGCCCGGGAGGAATGGCAGACTGTGCCAAGCGCCACTCGTGATTCCATTCACAAAGTCACAATCCGGGGTCGATTCGAGCGGCGAAACTGCTGTTGGGAAGGAACGCGGGGATGGGTCTCTACACGCCGGTGCTATGGCTGGCCGCCCTCGCGGCCCTGTTCGCCATCGGATCCGTCGCCATGAGCGCCGCCATCGGCCCGAAGCGCTACAACCGGGCCAAGCTCGACTCCTACGAGTGCGGCATCGAGCCCACTCCGCAGCCCGTCGGCGGTGGCCGGTTCCCGGTGAAGTACTACATCACCGCGATGCTCTTCATCGTCTTCGACATCGAGATCATCTTCCTGTACCCGTGGGCGGTCTACTTCGACTCCATGAAGTTCTACGGGCTGGTCGAGATGGTCATCTTCATCGCCACGGTGTTCGTCGCCTACGCCTATGTCTGGCGTCGCGGCGGGCTCGAGTGGGACTGACCGGGGGTATGCACTGATGGGCATCGAAGAGAAGCTGCCGAGCGGTGTGCTCCTGACCACGGTCGAGGGCGTCGCCGGCTACATGCGCAAGGCCTCGTTCTGGCCGGCCACCTTCGGGCTGGCGTGCTGCGCCATCGAGATGATGACCAGCGGCGGCCCGAAGTACGACCTGGCCCGCTTCGGCATGGAGGTCTTCCGCGCCAGCCCGCGGCAGGCCGACCTGATGATCGTCGCCGGTCGCGTGAGCCAGAAGATGGCCCCGGTGCTGCGCCAGATCTACGACCAGATGCCCGAGCCCAAGTGGGTCCTCGCCATGGGCGTCTGCGCCAGCAGCGGCGGCATGTTCAACAACTACGCGGTCGTGCAGGGCGTGGACCACATCGTCCCCGTCGACATGTACCTCCCCGGCTGCCCGCCCCGTCCCGAGATGCTGATCGACGCGATCCTCAAGCTCCACGACCAGGTCCAGCACGCCAAGCTCGGTGCCCACCGCGCGGCGGAGATCGAGGAGCTCGAGAAGGCCGCCCTCGCCGCTCTCCCGACCTCCGAGATGCGAGGCCAGCTGCGATGAGCGACGAGAAGGACACCACGCCGGGTCCCAAGCCCGCGGTGGAGCAGCCGGCCGTCGAGCAGTCGCCCGACAACGTCCCCGCGCAGACCGGCGAGGTCCAGCAGATCGGCGTCCGCGCCGGCATGTTCGGCACCTCCGGCTCCGGCGACACGAGCGGGTACGGCGGGCTGGTGGCCCCGATCGCCTACCCCGGCCCAGCCGAGCGCCCCTTCGGTGGTTGGTACGACGAGGTGGCCGACGCCCTCGACGTCGGCCTCCAGTCCGGCGGGCTCACGAACGCCGTGGAGCGGGTCGTGATCCACCGCGGCGAGATCACCTTCCACGTGCGTCGCGAGGACCTCCTCGTCGTCGCGAAGCTGCTGCGCGACGACCCGAAGCTCCGCTTCGAGCTCTGCTCGGGGGTCAGCGGCGTGCACTACCCCGACGACACCGGACACGAGCTGCACGCGGTCTACCACCTGCTCTCGATGACCCACAACCGACGCATCCGCGTCGAGGTCGGCGCCCCGGACGCCGACCCCCACATTCCTTCGATCGTCGCCGTCTACCCGACGAACGACTGGCACGAGCGCGAGACGTTCGACATGTTCGGCATCGTCTTCGACGGTCACCCCGCGCTCACCCGCATCCTGATGCCCGACGACTGGCCCGGACACCCGCAGCGCAAGGACTACCCACTGGGGGGCATTCCCGTGGAGTACAA
>JAOPXC010000003.1 GCA_025965335.1 Nocardioides sp.
TTCGTCCACACCTCGTGCTCCGCGATCCTGCGGAGTTTGCGTCCGCGCTCTGTGCCGCGGAAGGCGGCATCAGGCAAATTCGGATCGGGCATGGCCTGTCCACCGGTGAGGAGACACTGCTGCGACATGCACGACCCGTCCTTGAGGAGTGGAGCAGGGGCCTCACGGACTTGGTGTCTCACTCGGCGTACTTCACGCGGTTCCCAGGCTCCGTCGATCCCCCTACCTTTGCAGCGACGCATCGGTATCGAGAGGGTGCGGGGCCAAAGCATGAACGAACCCAGGGCGATGCGGAACTTCCGTTCATCTACGTCACCCTCGGCACAGTGACTCCGACGATCCCACACCTGCTGCCGTGGTACGCCGTGCTACTCGAGGCCCTCGATGGTCTCCCCGTCTCCGCGCAGATGACCACTGGACGCGACCTCCAGCCGGCGAGCGTGGGCTTAGCGCCTCCCAACGTCGAAGTCACAGGCTGGGTGGATCAACGGGTGGCCATGGCACGCGCTGCTGTCATCGTCCACCACGGTGGTTCCGGGACGGTGCTGGGCGCCCTTGAGGCCGGATGTCCCCAAGTCGTGGTGCCCCTATTCGCAGACCAAGGCGAGAACGCGGTCATGGTGGAGCGGGCCGGACTTGGACTGGCCGTTACCGATCGGGCCGAAGGCGGCCCCGCAGCCATGAGGGAACCAGATCCCGGCGACGCGCAGAGGATCCGCGACTCGCTGCAGCAGGTCCTCGCCGCAGACCAGATGCGCTTGCGAAGCCGAGAGGTTGCAGCCCAGATGTCGGATCTCCCCGCCCTCCTGGAAGTGTCCCTGAGCTGACGCCAGCGCCCGAACACTGCGCTGTCGTCGCATGATGGTGCCGTGAAAGCCCGCTACAGATCCGGGCGAGCGTCCCGCCAGGAGAGCGGCAGATGCGGGCGAGCGTGCGCGCCCGGAGAGCGGCATGACCGGTCGTCCTGACATTGACGGCCCGGCCTCTTCGGTAGACCATTCGCCAGATAGGAGGTAGCCGTGTTCGCTCGAATCGCCGTGTGGGAGCCCATGCCTGACGACGGGCGGCAGTGGGTGATCGACGCCGCGAAGACCGTTCCAGGAGTTCTGGGCGCGTATCACCTGGTCGACCCGGCGACCGGGAACGGAATGTCGATCTCGTTCTTCGAAGACGACGTGGACGTCGCCCAGGTCAAGGCTGCGATCGCTGACAAGGCGCTCGAGATTGGCTGGAATGACGTGTCCCGCCCGGCTCCTCTATCCGAAACCATCTACCAGGTTCTTCGGAGCGGCTGAGCCGCGTCCGCTCGTCGGCACGACCGGTCTCCGGCATGAGCCACACGTGGGTTCAGTCCGCCGTCTCGGCGATGACTCGCCGAACGGCGTCGGCGACCTTGTCGGGGATCGCCGCCTCCACCAGGTGGGGTGCGGGCACTTCGGTCAGGACGCCGGGTGAGAACCTGTCGACGTACGCAGCCAAGACATCACCGATCTGTCGTCGGTAGGCGGGGCTCCCGTAAGGGTTGTCGTTGTAGCCCTGGTCCTTGGGCTCAAGGTAGATGACCGGTATCGCCGGCTCGTGGCCGATGTAGCGCTGGGCTGCAGCGAGCGAGCGGTATTGGCTCAAGCGCTCGAGACTGTTGGCCTCCTGGTCGTCCATGACCGCGCGCAGCCTGTCCTGCGGGGCGAAGAGATGCTCGAGGCTCAGCTCGTCGGGGAACATGGCGGCGAGCAGCACCATCCCGACGACTTTGTCCGGGTGCTCATTGGCGTACAAATAGGCCAGCAGACCACCGAACGAGGAGCCGACGAGGACGTAGGGCGGTTCGACGCCGGCCGCGTTCAGGAGGTGGTCGAGGTCGCGCAGCGCGTCCGCCGGCTTCTGCACCGCGTCGACGACCTCGCTTCGACCGACGTTTCGCCGGTCGTAGAGGCAGACCCGGTAGTCGTTGGTCAGCAGGTCGCCGAAGCCCGCACCGGTGACCTGGGGATCCATCCCGGGTTGCGTGATCGCTCCGTGGAGGTAGACCACGGTCGGTGCACCAGTGCCGTGGCAACTGATGAAGAGCTCGTGCCCGCCCGCGTCGAAGGATCCTTCGATCGAGCCAGGGTCTGCTGTCGAGGACTCCGCTGAGGCCGACGTCGCCGTCGACAACGTGGGCCGTGGATCCGGAGCCGGCTCGTCGGACCCACATCCGAGGAGCCCGAGGCCCATCACAACGAGGGCCAGCAGGCGGGCGCATCGCAGCATTTTCGGATGGTAGCGAGGTCCGCGCCCGCGACGCCGAGTCGGCCGGCTCGCCGCACCGTTGAGACCGTAGGCCCGGACCTGGCCGGGCCCGGTCCCGGACTTCTCATCACCGACCCGAGGTGCAACATTGCCCAAAAGCAGATCACCCGCATATCAAGCCGCGCGATGATCCATCAGGCTTTCGCTTGCCCCGAGATACATCGAGTCTTCGCCAGCACGATGGCAGCCAACGCGGGGTCGCGTCGCGTGCTGGCGAAGGCCAGCCACGCGCACATCAAGCATGAGTGCGCGCATTATCGGCAGATGAGTCGACGATCCAGCGCGGCCACCAAGCCGCCGGTCCGCGGCCGGGCACCGCGACAAGCCAGTCAGAGCCCGACGCGTAGCTGTTGAGGCGGGTTGTCGCCGTTGGCAGGAGCGGTGAGTCCGCCGAGACCACCGACGACCACCGCGACGAGCACCAGTCCGACGATGGACGGCTCCCGGCCCTGCGTCGGGCGCGTCCGCTGCCGTTGGAAGTAGTTGCTGCCGCAGAACACCGCCAGAGCGACCACCTGAACCACGGAGACCGCGAGCGCGAGGACCTCCATGCCGGAGAGCGCCGGCAGCTGGTCGGTTGCGCCGACGACGCTGGCGACGAGCTCGACGCCGAACAGGAGCCAGGCCACGACCAGCCGGCCGGTCCGCGCACGCAGAACCCCGGCGGACACCCAGCCCACGACAAGCGCGCTCAGCGCCACCGACAGCAGCACCCAAGGCCCGTCGGATCGGCTAAGGCCGAGGTCAGCCAGGTCCAGCGCCTGGGTGAAGAGGCACGCCCAGCCCAGAGCCCAGGCCGAGGCCGGCAAGCCGGGGAGATCGGCCGTCACATGGTCCGTCACGGGAGAAGTGTGGCCGGGGCAGGTCG
>JAOPXC010000008.1 GCA_025965335.1 Nocardioides sp.
CCAGTTGCGGTTGCCCATGACGGTGTTGATCTCGCCGTTGTGGGCGATGAACCGGAACGGGTGCGACAGCGGCCAGCTCGGGAACGTGTTCGTCGAGAACCGCGAGTGCACGACGGCCAGCGCGGACGCGACCCGCTCGTCGACGAGGTCGGGGTAGAAGTGGTCGAGCTGCTCGGTGGTGAGCATGCCCTTGTACGCGAGGGTGCGCGATGACAGCGACGGGAAGTAGACGTCGGTCTCACGCTCGGCGCGCTTGCGCAGGCAGAACGCGAGGCGCTCGAGCGCCATGCCGGTCAACCGCGAGCTGGCCCCCGCGACGAACAGCTGGCCGAACGAGGGCATCACGCCGAGCGCGGTGGCGCCGAGGATGCTGGGGTTGGTCGGCACGTCGCGCCAGCCCAGGACCGTGAGGCCCTCCTCCGCGGCGATCTGCTCGATCCGGCCACGGGTCTTGGCGATCTCCTCGTCGTCGCCGGGCAGGAAGGCCGTGCCCACGGCGTAGGAGAACTGTGCGGGGAGCTCGAAGTCCACCTCGTCGCGCAGGAACGCGTCGGGCACCTGCAGCAGGATGCCGGCGCCGTCGCCCGAGTTGGGCTCGGCGCCCGCGGCGCCGCGGTGCTCGAGGTTGCGCAGTGCGGTGAGCGCCTTTGCCACGATGTCGTGGCTGGCGACGCCGGTCAGGGTCGCGACGAAGGCCACACCGCACGCGTCGTGCTCGTGGCTGGGGTCGTAGAGCCCTTGGGGCGGCGGGAACGCGTGCTGATAGGGCACAGGGTTCTCCCGTCGTCGTCTGTGCCGGTCGTCCCCCGCCGAGAACTCGGGGCGCGCGCCGGCAGATCGGCAATGCTGATGGCTTGATTGCAGGGGACGACATTGGCCCGCGCGGAAGGATCAGATTACCACCCGGTCTCGCCGGGGAGCGTCTCGTTGCCCAGTCGCGGACGCTAGGGCGCGGGTCCGTCGCCGGGCTCCTCGACGAGTTCGGTGCCGGGCTCGTCAACGGGTTCGGTGCCGGGTTCGTCGCCGGGCTGGTCGCCGGGCTGCTCCGTGGATCCACGACCCTCCTGGTAGACCGCGTCCTCGCGGCCCGGGCGAAGGCGGTTGCTGATCACGAAGTAGATCGCCGCCGCGACGAACAGGACGATCGAGGTCCAGACGTTGAAGCGGAGTCCGCCGAAGTTCTTCAGCTCGACGTCGTCGATGCGCAGCATCTCGATCCAGCCCCGGCCGAGCGTGTAGGCCATGACGTAGAGCGCGATGACCCTCCCGTGGCCGAGGCGGAACCTGCGGTCGGCCCAGATCACGAATCCGAAGGCGCCGAGGTCCCAGAGGCACTCGTAGAGGAACGTCGGCTGGAAGGTCGTGCCCGCCGGGAACACCTGCCCGTTGGGCCAGTGGCTCGGGTCGATCTCGAGGCCCCAGGGCAGGTCCGTCGGCTTGCCGTACAGCTCCTGGTTGAACCAGTTGCCCCAGCGGCCCAGCGCCTGCGCCACCAGGACTCCGGGCACCATCGCGTCGAGGACCGGAAGGAGCTTGATGCCCTTGCGCTTCGCGCCGATGGCCACGCCGAGCGCGCCCAATGCGATCGCGCCCCAGATACCCAGGCCACCGCGCCAGATGTAGAGCGCCGTGACCGGGTTGTGGCCGTTGCCGAAGTAGAGGGCGTGGTCGGTGGCGACGTGGTACAGCCGGCCGCCGACCAGCCCGAACGGCACCGCCCACACCGCCAGGTCCTGGACCTCACCGGGACGCCCGCCGCGGGCGACCCAGCGGCGTTCGCCGATCCAGATCGCCACGACGATACCGAGGATGATCGCCAGCGCGTAGCCGCGGATCGGGACGGGTCCGAGGTGCCAGACACCGCTGGACGGGCTCGGGATGGACAACGAGATCATGTCGGGGTCCCTGCGGAAAGGAGAGCGCAACGAGGCTCTTCGTGGGGTGAGGTCATGCGGTCAGCTCCCCTTGGCGAGCAGCGTGTGGATGTCGGCGGCGAACTGCGCCGACGAGGTGTCCTCGTTCCAGTAGACCGGGGCCTCGTCCCGGCTGTCGATAGCGGTGATCGTGGTGCCGTGGGTGACGTCGTACCCCCCGGACGGGAGCCGCTCCCCCTGGGTGATGCCGACCCCGAGCGGCTTGCCGGTGGCGACGATGTCCTGCAGGTCACCGGTGAGTCCGATGAAGCCGGGGTCGAGGTGGTCGAGGTACCTGCGCAACTTCGGCTCGGTGTCGCGGGCTGGGTCGGTGGTCACGTAGACGACGTCGACCTGGTCCCGGTCGGCGACGGAGAGCCGGGTCATCGCCGACGCCAGGTGCCCCATGACGACTCCGCAGATGTCGGGACAGTGTGTGTAGCCGAAGAAGACGAGCGTCAGTGGCTTGTCGGTGTCGGCGGTCAGCGAGAAGGCGTTGCCGGAGGTGTCGGTCAGCGGGGCTGCGGGCACCGAGAACGGGGGGTCCAGGGTCTTGCCGTGGAACGCTCCATTCCCGCCGCTGCCGCACGCGGGCAGCGCGAACAGGCACAGGGTCGCGAGGAGCGCACCCCTGGCCCGTCTACCCACGCCTTACCCCGTCGGCCCTACCCACGGCGGACACCGTCCGCCAGGTCCGCCGTGAGGGCCGAGAGCGCGCGCAGGCCGGCGGCGCGGTCGTCGGGATGGTCCAGCAGGGCCCGCACGAAGGCCGAGCCCACGATCACACCGTCGGCGTACGACGCCACGGTGGCCGCCTGGTCGCCGTTGCTCACGCCGAGCCCGACACCCACGGGGAGGTCGGTGGTGGCGCGGGTGCGCGCCACCAGTGGGCCGGCCAGGTCACTGGTGGTCGCGCGGGCTCCGGTCACGCCCATGACCGCGGTCGCGTAGACGAAGCCCCGACAGGCGGCGGTGGTCATCGCGATCCGCTCGTCGGTGGAGGACGGCGCGACCAGGAAGATCTTGTCGAGATCGTGCCGGTCGGCGGCGGCGATCCACTCCGGCGCGCTGTCCGGGGTCAGGTCGGGCGTGATCAGGCCGGCTCCCCCGGCGCTGGCCAGATCGGCCGCGAACCGCTCCACGCCGCTCCGCCCATTTCTACGGCCTCCGCCATAGTGCTCGACGGGGTTCCAGTACGTCATGATCACGGTCGGGGTGCCCGTGGCCGCGACCGCCTCGACCGTGCGGAGCACGTCGGTGGTGCGGATCCCCCGGTCCAGCGCCTGCTGGGCAGCGGCCTGGATGGTCGGACCGTCCATCACCGGGTCGCTGTAGGGCAGGCCCACCTCGATCACGTCGCAGCCCGCGTCGACCATCGCACGCAGCGCGTCGATGCCGCCGGCGACGTCGGGGAAGCCGGCGGGCAGGTAGCCGACCAGGGCGGCGCGGTCGTCGGCGCGGGCCTTCGCGAAGGCTGTCGAGACCGTCATCCGACGGGCTCTTCGGTGACGTCGTCGGGGTTGCCCAACCCGAAGTACTCGATGGCGGTGCCCATGTCCTTGTCCCCGCGCCCGCTGAGATTGATCAGGATCGTGGCGTCGGGTCCCCTCTCCGCGGCGAGCCGCCGGGCCACGTCGAGCGCACCGGCGACCGCGTGCGCCGACTCGATGGCGGGGATGATCCCCTCGGTGCGGCTGAGCAGCGCCATGGCGTCCATCGCCTCGGCGTCGGTGACCGGGAGGTAGGTCGCCCGGCCGGTGGTGGCCAGGTGGGCGTGCTGCGGCCCGACTCCGGGATAGTCGAGGCCCGCCGAGATCGAGTGGGACTCGATGGTCTGGCCGTCCTCGTCCTGCAGCACGAACGTGCGGGCGCCGTGCAGCACGCCGCGGTCGCCGGCGTGGATCGTGGCTGCGTGGCGTGGGGTGTCGACACCCTCCCCGCCCGGCTCGAAGCCGAAGATCGCGACACCGGGGTCGTCGAGGAACGCCGTGAACAGGCCGATCGCGTTGGAGCCACCGCCGACGCACGCGGCGATGGCGTCGGGCAGCACGCCGTAGCGGTCGAGGCACTGCCGGCGGGCCTCGTCGCCGATGCCGCGGGTGAAGTCGCGGACCATGCTCGGGAACGGGTGCGGCCCGGCAGCGGTGCCGAAGAGGTACGCCGTGTGGTCGACGCTGGCGACCCAGTCGCGCAGCGCCTCGTTGATCGCGTCCTTGAGCGTCGCGCTCCCGGAGTCGACGGGCACCACCGTGGCACCGAGCAGGTGCATCCGGGCCACGTTGAGGGCCTGGCGCCGCGTGTCGACCGTGCCCATGTAGACCGTGCAGTCGAGGCCGAAGTAGGCCGCCGCGGTGGCGCTGGCGACGCCGTGCTGGCCGGCACCGGTCTCGGCGATGACGCGGGTCTTGCCCATCCGCCTGGTGAGCAGCGCCTGCCCCAGCACGTTGCGGATCTTGTGGGCTCCGGTGTGGTTGAGGTCCTCGCGCTTGAGCAGGATCCGGGCGCCGACCAGCTGCGAGAGACGCTCCGCGTGGTAGAGCGGGCTGGGCAGGCCGGCGTACTCGCGCAGGATCGCGTCGAACTCCGCGACGAAGGACGGGTCGGCCATCGCCTCGTGCCAGGCGACCGTCAGCTCGTCGAGAGCCGCAACGAGGGCCTCCGGCATGAACCGGCCACCCCAGCCTGCCTCCGGCCCACCGAACCAGCCGTTCTCGTCGGCGTCGTAGCTCGTGGTCGCCTCGACCCGGGTCGTCATCCCTGCACTCCCGTCATCCTGCGCACCGCTCCCTGCGGGTCGCCGTCCCTGACCAGCGCCTCCCCGACGAGCACCGCCCTGGCCCCCTCGGCGACGAGGCGCCGGACGTCCTCGGGGCCGGTGATCCCGGACTCCGCGACCTTGACCCGGTCGTCGGGGATCAACGGGGCCAGCCGGGCGAACGTGCCCTCGTCGACGGCGAGCGTCTTGAGGTTGCGGGCGTTGACGCCGATCAGCTCGGCGCCCAGGGCGACGGCCCGCTCGGTCTCATGCTCTTCGTGCACCTCCACCAGCACCGTCAGGCCGAGCTGCCCGGCCTCGTCGTACAACCGCCGGAGCAGGTCGTCGTCGAGCGCCGCCACGATCAGCAGCGCCAGGTCGGCGCCCGCAGCGCGGGCCTCGACGAGCTGGTAGGGCTCGACGATGAAGTCCTTGCGCAACACCGGGGTGTCGACGGCCGCCCGCACGGCCCGGAGGTCGTCGAGGCTGCCCCCGAACCGACGCTGCTCGGTGAGCACGCTGATCGCGGCGGCGCCGCCCGCGGCGTAGTCGCGGGCGAGCGCGGCGGGATCGGTGATCGCGGCCAGGTCGCCCTTGCTCGGGCTGCGGCGCTTCACCTCGGCGATGACGCTGCTCCCGGCTCCGCGCAGGTGCGGCATCGGGTCGCGGGCCGGGTCGACGTCGGCGAGCGCCGCGCGCACGTCGGCCAAGCTCCGGGTCGACTCCCGCTGGGCGAGGTCGATCCGTACGCCGTCGACGATGTCGTCGAGCACGGACATGAATCCTCCAGCGAGCGGGTGAGAGTGCGCCAAGAGTCTGTCACGGGCGACTCATCACGCCGACGACGGCTCCGGACCTCGGACTGGTTCGACGACTGGCCCGGCTAAGGGGCGAGCCAGACACCGGCCGGCAAGTTCCGCAGCACGGTGAAGACCACGAGCGCCGCCAGGGCGGCCACGGACACGACGTTCACGGTGCGTTGCGGGATCCGGTACGTCGTGCCCCGCCATCGAGCCACGACCCAGACCCCGAGGCCGAGCAGGACGAACGGCAGCGCGACCACGAACGCGAGGTTGCTCGAGGCCGCGTCCAGCGGGTGCCCGTTGGTGAGGTCGTTGACGGCACGGAGGCCACCGCAGCCGGGACACCAGAAACCCAGCGCAGCGCTGGGACAGATCCCCCAGGTCGCGTGCTGGTGGGGGTCGCGCACGTGGAGCGCCAGGGTGGCGACGGCGAGGCCGCCGATCGTCCAGGCGGGTGCGGCCAGGCGCTGACGGCGCGTGAGCGCCGGTGCCGGCTCCGCGAGCACCTGGCTCATGGCGTGCGCACGCTCCGGGTCAGTGACCGGAGTCGTGCAGCCCCAGTCGGTCCAGCACGAGGAAGACCACCGCCGCGGACAGCGTGATCACGACACCGGCCCAGAACAACGGCTTGCTGTGCGGGTCGAGCATGAGACCCACTCCGCCGACCACGAAACCGACCAACGCCACCGTGACTGCGCTCCACGCGGCCGGGGTGTTGCCGTGGTTGTGGTCAGACATGCGGGCTCCTCGGAGTACGTCGGGTTCGAGCGCGCCCAGTCTATTCACCCGGTTCACTCCGTTGGGTCGCGGCCCTCGTCCATGGCCTTCCACAGATCGAGGCTGCTCCGCTCCTCCGGCGCGGCGACGACCGGGGCCTCGGCGGCGCGGGCGGCGGGCGCGTCGTACCGGCTGCCCATCTCGGGCCAGGCCGGAACCCACCGCACGGCGAGGACGGCCGCCACGGAGGTGAGGAGCGCGCTCAGGAGCGCCGCCCAGTACCAGCCGGTGTGGTGCACGGCGGCGCCGTCGAGCCCGAACGCCTTCAGTTCGCTGCGGACATCACGGGGCGTCGCGACGAAGCCGACGACCGTGGTGGCGAGGGTGCCGAGCGCCGCGAGCACGCAGACGACGGAGACGCCGCGACGGACCCGGCCGCGCGTGACCAGCAGGACCCCCCAGCTGGCGAGCACCACGAGTGCGAGCGCAGTGGCGAGGGGCATCCGGGCGGCATCCGCGGCGCTGGTGCCGGAGGCCACCCCGAGGATCGCTCCGGTGCCGGTCTGCCCGGTGCTGTCGGGCGCGGCCCAGACCTTGTTGCCGGCCACGGCGGCGAGCACACCGGACGCGAGCCCGACCAGCACCACCGGGCCGAAGGTGCGCCGGGCCTCAGCCATCTGTCGGGACGCCCGCGTCGAGCAGCACGTCGGCGTCGAAGCAGGTGCGGTCCCCGGTGTGGCAGGCGGCACCCACCTGGTCCACCTTCACCAGCAGCGTGTCGCCGTCGCAGTCCAGCCGGACCTCCTTGACCCACTGCACGTGGCCGGACGTCTCGCCCTTGACCCAGTACTCCCGACGAGACCGGCTCCAGTACGTCGCCCGCCCGCTGGTGAGTGTCCGGCTCAGGGCCTCGTCGTCCATCCAGCCGAGCATCAGCACCTCGCCGGTGTCGTGCTGCTGCACGACCGCGGG
>JAOPXC010000040.1 GCA_025965335.1 Nocardioides sp.
GGTAGAGCGTCGCCTTGGAGGCCTTGGCCCGGGTGGCGACGGCGTCCATCGTCAGTCGGTCGTAGCCGACGTCTCCGAGCACCTCGAGCGTCGCCTCGAGGATCTCGAGCTCGCGGTCACCCTCGACACGCGGTCGGCTGACCGGGGCGTCGGTGGCGGCTGTCCGGATCATGCTGCGCTGCTCCCTGGTCGTGGTCGTTAACACGGATGAAACGAAACGGTTCCGTTTCATCGGGAACACCATAGGCATGCGGGACATTCCCGCCAAAACGATTATTTCTCGACGAATCCCAGATCGAGGTCACTGCTCCCTCGGTGAACCTCGATCCGCTCGGATCAATTCCACGGCCGAGCCGATCGCGAAGTCGACCCGTCGGTTTGGTGTCGTCGGATTGTCGACGGAACCCGGCAAGATGAGCCCCATGAACACCCCAGACGAATGCTCGCTCCGCTGCGCTTCGCCCGGGGGGCTCGCGTGAGCACTTCCGACCCTGTGCCTCCCGCTGGGCCCGCTCCGGCCACGGTGGCGGCCCGCGACGAGCACCTCGAGCTGTCGGAGGAGATCGAGGACGCGCGCTGGCGCTACTTCGTGCTCGACCAGCCGACGCTGTCCGACGCGGACTACGACCGGAGGCTGCGTAGGCTCCAGGAGCTCGAGGACGAGTTCCCCGAGCTGCGCACGCCCGACTCGCCCACCCAGAAGGTCGGCGGGGCCGTGTCCACCGACTTCACCGCGGTCGACCACCTGCGGCGCATGGAGAGCCTCGACAACGCCTTCTCATACGACGAGCTGGCGACCTGGCACGCGCGGCTGGCGCGAGACGGCGTCGCGGACCCGGCCCTGCTGTGCGAGCTCAAGGTGGACGGTCTGGCGATCAACCTGCTCTACGAGCAGGGTCGCCTGGTCCGCGCGCTCACCCGCGGCGACGGGGTCACCGGCGAGGACGTCACCCCCAACGTCAAGACGATCGACTCGATCCCGCACCGGCTGACGCCCTCCGAGGAGTTCGCGGTGCCGGCGCTCGTCGAGGTGCGCGGTGAGGTGTTCCTGCCCGGTGCGGCCTTCGAGCGGCTGAACGCCTCGATGGCCGATGCCGGCAAGCCGATGTTCGCGAACCCGCGCAATGCGGCCGCCGGATCGCTGCGGCAGAAGGACCCGCGGGTCACCGCGACCCGAGACCTCGGCATGGTGTGTCACGGGATCGGAGCCCGGCAGGGGTTCGAGCCGACCGCCCAGTCCGCGGCGTACGAAGCCCTGAAGGCGTGGGGTCTGCCGACCTCCGACAAGGTCAGGGTGCTGCCGAGCCTGGCCGAGGTGCAGGAGTTCATCGAGCACGCCGGCGAGCACCGCCACGACCTCGTCGACTACGAGATCGACGGCGTGGTGGTCAAGGTCGACGACGTGTCGCTGCAGCGGCGGCTGGGCTCGACGAGCCGGGCGCCGCGCTGGGCGATCGCCTTCAAGTACCCACCAGAGGAGGTCAACGCCAGGCTGCTCGAGATCCGGGTCAACGTCGGCCGCACCGGCCGGGTGACGCCGTACGGCGTGATGGAGCCCACCCGGGTCGCCGGGTCCACGGTCGAGATGGCCACGCTGCACAACGCCCACGAGGTGAAGCGCAAGGACGTCCGACCCGGCGACACCGTCATCCTGCGCAAGGCCGGAGACGTGATCCCCGAGATCGTGGGCCCGGTGCTGCCGTTGCGGCCGAAGGGCCTCAAGCCCTGGAAGATGCCGACGAAGTGTCCCGCCTGCGGCACGCCGCTGGCGCAGCAGAAGGAGGGGGACAAGGACCTGCGCTGCCCCAACCACCAGTTCTGTCCCGCCCAGGTGCGCGAGCGGGTGTTCCACGTGGCCGGGCGCGGCGCGTTCGACATCGAGGGACTGGGCTACGAGGCCGCGGCGGCGCTGCTCGACGCCGGAGTCATCGCCGACGAGGGTGACCTCTTCGACCTCGACGAGGCTGCCCTGCTGAAGGCACCCCTGTTCACGCGGGCGCCGAAGAAGGACGAGGGCGACGCCCCGGTCCTGTCCGCCAACGGCCGGCGGCTGCTGGACAATCTCGTCCGCGCGCGACAGGTGGCGTTGTGGCGGGTGCTGGTGGCGCTCTCCGTGCGCCACGTCGGGCCGACCGCGGCCCGAGCGCTGGCCCAGGAGTTCGGCTCGATGGCGGCCATCCGGTCGGCCACCGAGGCGCAGCTCGCCGCCGCCGAGGGCGTCGGCCCGACGATCGCCGAGGCCGTGATCGAGTGGTTCGCGGTCGACTGGCACCGCGCGATCGTCGACAAGTGGGAGCGGGCCGGTGTCTCGATGGCCGATGAGCGCGACGAGTCGACGCCGCGGACGCTCGAGGGGCTGACCGTCGTCGTCACCGGCTCGCTGGTCGACTTCAGTCGCGACGGCGCCAAGGAGGCGATCCTCTCCCGCGGCGGCAAGGCGTCGTCGGCCGTGTCGAAGAAGACCGACTACGTCGTGGTGGGCGACAACCCGGGCTCGAAGGCGGAGAAGGCCGAGCAGCTCGGCGTGCCGATCCTCGACGAGGCGGGTTTCAAGCAGCTGCTCGAGAGCGGGCCCCCCGCTGGTTGAGGAGGTTGCGCAGCAACCGTCTCGACCCGCCCCCGCTGGTCGAGCTTGTCGAGACCCGGTGAGGCAAGGCAGGGCGGTGGCCCCGCTGGTCGAGCCCGTCGAGACCCGTCCGGTGGTCGAGCTTGTCGAGACCCGGTGAGGCA
>JAOPXC010000046.1 GCA_025965335.1 Nocardioides sp.
ATCGAGGAGTACCTCGACACGACGTACGTCTCGCTGCCGGCCGACTGAGCGACCGTCGACACCACCCTGCGCCGCGGCGAGGCGGCCCGTGCGCATGCCGACCTCGAGGCGCGTCGCGCACTGGGCACGGCGGCGTGGTGGCCGACCGGGTCCCCCAGAAGCTGATCCTGCTGGTGGTCAGTGCCGTCGAGCTGGCCGCGATGGCGGTCGTGGCCGCCCTGTCGATCACCGACCACACCCAGCTGTGGCACCTCGCGGCGATCTCCCTGGTCACCGGCATGGGCTTTGCGTTCTACTACCCGGCCTACTCCGCCTGGATCCCGGCGCTGGTGCCCGAGTCCGACCTGATGGCGGTCAACGGCTTCGAGGGCATGGTCCGCCCCACCATCGGCCAGGCGGTCGGTCCGGCGGTCGCCGGCGTGATCGTCGGAGCCGTGTCATCGGGGGCCGCCCTCGCAACGGCCGCGTCGCTGTCCCTGCTTGGGCTCCTGGCGCTGACCCTGGTGCCGCTCACCCCCGTGCGCCGGCAGGTGGGCGCCGAGGCCGAAGACCGTGGTCATCCCATCAGGTCCGCGGTCGCCGACATCGCGAGGGCTTCGTCTACATGGTCCGCACCCCGTGGCTGCTGGCGACCCTGCTCTTCGCGTCGCTGCTGGTCCTGTGCACCATGGGGCCGATCGAGGTCCTGGTGCCATTCCTCGTGAAGGACCGGCTCGGTGGTGGGCCACGCGACCACGCCACCGTGCTCGCTGCCTTCGGCATCGGCGGCGCGCTCGGCTCCCTCGCCATGGCCTCGATGAGGATGCCCCGGCGCTACCTCACCCTGATGAACCTGATGTGGGGGTTCGGCTGCCTGCCGTTCATCGCGATGGGTGTGGCCACCGCGGTCTGGCAACTCGTCGTCGCCGCCTTCGTGCTGGGGGCGCTGTTCTCCGGACCGATGGTGATCTGGGGGACCCTGCTGCAGCGCAGGGTGCCGGCACACCTGCTCGGCCGGGTCGCCTCGCTCGACTTCTTCGTCTCCGTGAGCCTGATGCCGATCTCGATGGCGGTCTCCGGGCCGGTGTCCGAGGCGATCGGACTGCGTACGACGTTCTTCATCGCGGGCGTGATCCCGGGAGTTGCGGCCGTGCTCGCGATCGTCCTGGCCCGGCTGCCGCAGGACGAGATCGCGCACCCTTTGCGGGACTAGACGAGGACTAGACGGTGAGACCGGTGAGCGCCGCGTCTCGGGCTGCCTGGACGGGCGCGCCGAGCGTGCTCGCCAGGTGGGTGCGGGAGCTGATCCCGAGCTTGCGGTAGACGTGCGAGAGGTGCCACTCGACGGCCTTGACCGTAACGACCAGCTCTTCGGCGATCTGGCGATTCGTGAGTCCCTGCGCGGCCAGCCGGGCGACCCGGCGTTCGGACGCGGTGAGGGAGGCCAGCGCCTCGCTGTGCGGACGCTTCGGAACCTCGCCGGCCCGGTCGAGCAACCGGCGTACCCGGCCCTGGAGCGGCCGGAGCTGCTCACCGGTGGCGTACTCCTCGGCGGCGCGCAGCAGCAGCAGGGCCTCGGCCGTGGCCGTGGCCGCATGCTCGAGGATCAGCAGGCCCGCGAGGTCGGTGTCGATCTGCGCGGCCAGACGGGCCGCGTCGAGGCCGGCCAGGGCTCCCCGAGCCCGGCGCAGGATGGCGAGGCGTTCGCCGCCGGGGTGCGCCGTCCCCATCGTGCGCAGCGCCAGGGCCACGGCGTACGACGAGCCCGAGGCCACGGCCGCCGCCAGATGGGCGTCGGCCAGGTCCGTGGCCGCCCGGCGGTGGCCGGCGCGGACGAGCGCGAGCACGGCCCCCGAGCGCCACGGGACCAGCTCGAGATGCTCGGCCGAGTCGTCGGTGAGCTCCCCGGCCGCCGTGAAGTGCTCGACCGCGAGGTCAGGGTCGCCGAGGGCCGACGCGAGCTCTCCCTTGACGTGGTGGACGACGGCGCCGGGGAGCCCCGGCAGGTCGAGGTACGGCGACAGCTCGGCGGCCAGGGCCATCGCCTCGGCCAGGTCACCGCGGGCCAGTCGACAGTCGATCATGGCCGCGGTCAGGCCGGCGCGCTCCTCGACGCTCCGCGCCAGGGCGCGTGCGTCGGTCAGCTCGGCGAGAGCGTCGGTGACCCGGCCCTGCCTGATCAGCTCACGAACGGTGTCGAGGTGTGCCGAGGGAGCCACGAGGGAAGGCGGGAGCGATCCCTGGGCGGTGAGCATGGCCCACAGGTTAGGAAGTCACGTCCCGGAATGGGTCGGATTCGCTGCGAATTCGCCCAGGTGGACCAGTCAGGTGACGTCCCAAGTAGGCGAGCAGGCGGATGTCGTGAGATGCGCATTCGGCGGCGTGCCGCGGGTGGTCGAACCGGATGCCGCGGTCGGCGGCGACCACGACCTGCCTGGCGATGGGCAGCAGTCCTGCGGCGAGCGCCTCGGGGATCCGCGCGGTGCGGCCGGTCGCCTGGGAGACGTCCCACCCGTGGACGGTGATCTCGAGGGCCGCGGTGCCGACCAGCAGGCCGGAGTCGAGACCGCGGTCACCGACGACGACCACGGCCGGCGTCGCCCGCATCCACGCGCCCAGCAGGGCACACGCCTTCTCGCCCACGACGCCTACCGGGTCCGTTGCCGGACCCGGTGGGTCGACCCGCACCGAGCCGGCAGCCGCCTCGGTGAACGCGTCGAGCGCGTCCTCCATGTGGGCCAGGAGACGGCCGAGCGTCCACGCCGAGCACGGGGTGGGCCGCGCCAGCGCGTCGTCGGTGACGTCCGCCAGGGCGACGCGGGTGAAGGCCAGTGCTCGATCAAGGAGCTCGACGGCGTCGTCGAGCGCCGGGTTCACCGGGTGTTCGCCCCGGGAACGTAGTCGCTCGGCAGGCTCATCGGCAGTCCGAACTTCTCGAAGAGGGAGACGTCGAAGAACGCGCCCACGTGGCGCACCCGGTCCCCCTCGAGATCGAGCACCTGCAGGTGGAACGGCACGAAGGCGCCGTCCCTGCCGCGCATGTAGAGGCCGAAGGCGGGCTGGCCGTTGGCCTTCGTCTCGATCATCGGCATGTCGTGGCAGCCGCCGGGGCACTGGCTGCCGATCAGGTTGCCGATGTTCTCGGAGCCGACGTACCAGCCGGTGAACGGCGGCATCTCCCAGACGGCCTCCGAGGTCAGCAGGCTGACGATCGTGTCGACGTCCTTGCGCCAGAACGCGTCGACGTACCGCTCGAGCAGCTGGCGCTGAGCGGGATTGAGGTCGGGCTCGACGGTCTCCTCGGTCAACCCGCGGTCGGCGAGCTGGGCGTGCGCTCGCTGCAGCGCCGAGTTCACGGCGGCGCTCGTGGTCTCCAGGGCCTCGGCGGTCTCGGCGGCGGACCAGCGCAGCACGTCGCGCAGGATCAGGACCGCGCGCTGCCGGGCCGGGAGGTGCTGGAGCGCGGCCACGAAGGCGAGCCGGATGGAGTCCCGCTCCGCCACCACGACGGCGGCGTCGGGCACCGGCTCGAGCCAGGCGATCTCGTTGTTCTCCTCGAGCGCGTCGCCGGCCATGGCATCGGCCGTACCGAGGCCCGCGGGGAGGGGCCGCCGGGGACGACCCTCGAGGTTGGTCAGGCAGACGTTGGTGGCGATCCGGTAGAGCCAGGTACGCACCGAGGATCGACCCTGGAAGTCGGCCGAGGCCTTCCAGGCACGCAGGAACGTCTCCTGGACCAGGTCCTCGGCCTCGTGGACCGATCCGCTCATCCGGTAGCAGTGCGCCAGCAGCTCACGCTGGTAGCGCATGGTCAGCGTCGGGAAGTCGTCGAGCTCGGCTGCCTTCTCGGCCCGTTCGTCGCTCGTCCGGCCCGTGGTGGGTTCGGTCGTCGTCACGTGTTCCGCCCCTCGATCGGTTCGCACCGCCGTCATGAGTCCGCTCCTCGCGTCGTCCAGTCTGCCTCTCGTTCGGACCGGAGTCGACGCGCAAACTCATCGGTGGCGTGCCGGGCGATCGCCAGGGCCCGCTCGGCGGCGGGGCGCGCGCGCTCCCGGTCGACGGGGACCAGGCCGATCCGGGTCCGCCGGTCGAGCAGGTCGTCGACGTCCGCGGCCCCCTCGTGGGTGATGCCGAAGAGCAGCTCGGCGAGCGTGACGGGGATGCCCTCGGCGACGGGGGCCAGCAGCTCGGCGTCGCACAGCCCGCTGATCTCGCGGGCGCTGGCCAGCACCAGCTCGGCGTCGGTGCCGTAGCGGCGTACCAGCCGGGCCGGCTGCTCGAGCGCGGCCAGGACCGGGTGAGGCGCGGCGCCGAGGAGCGGGAGGTTGCGGGTGTGGCAGGCGCCGGCGGCCAGCCCGGCCCGGACGACCGCGGCGTCGACGGCGTCCTCGGCCATCTGGCGGTATGTCGTGAGCTTGCCGCCGACGACCGTCACGACGCCGGTGGAGCTGGTCAGCACCGCGTGCCTGCGGGAGAGGTCGGCCGTGGAGCCGTCGCCGCTGTCGATGAGCGGCCGCAGCCCGGCGAACGCGCCGACCACGTCGGCACGGTGCAGCTGGCGGGCGAAGGCGGCGGAGACCACGTCGAGCAGGAAGCCGATCTCCGGCTCGGTCGGCGTGGGTACGTCGGGGATGTCGCCCTCGATCGCCTCGTCGGTCAGGCCGACATAGATGGTGCCGTCGGGCTGGGGGAGCACCAGCACGAAGCGGCTGCTCTCGCCGGGGACCGGCGCGAACACCGAGACCTGGAGCCCGGGCAGGCTGTCGGCGCGGAGCACCAGGTGGGTGCCGCGGCTGGGGCGCAGGACGACGTCGTCGACGAGCTCGCCGGCCCAGACCCCGGTGGCGTTGATGACTGCGCGGGCCGACACGGGGGTGGTCGCGCCGGACAGCTCGTCGCGGAGCTGCACACCGGTGCCGGTGGCGGACAGGACGCGGGCCCGGGTGCGGACCTGGGCGCCGTACGCCGCAGCGGTGCGGGCGACCGTGGTGACCAGGCGGGCGTCGTCCTCGAGCTGGCCGTCCCAGGAGAGCAGGCCGCCGCGTAGCCCGGCCCGGCGCAGGCCGGGGGCCAGCGACAGCGTCTCGGTGGCCGAGAGCCGGCGCGGCCTCGGCAGTGTCTCCGCGTCGGTGCGCGCGCCGCGGCGGAGCATGTCACCGGCGGCGAGGCCGGCCCGGGTGAGCAGGGACTGCGCCGGCGAGAGGCTGGAGTTCAGCGGCACCAGGATCGGCATCGCGTGCGTGAGGTGCGGCGCGGTGACCTCCATCAGGATGCCCCGTTCGACCGCGCTCTCGTGGGCGACGCCGATCTGGCCCTGGGCGAGGTAGCGCAGCCCGCCGTGCACCATCTTCGAGGACCAGCGCGAGGTGCCGAAGGCCAGGTCGTGCGCGTCGACGGCGAGCACCGAGAGGCCGCGGGTCACGGCGTCCAGGGCGACGCCGGCACCGGTGATGCCGAGGCCGATGACGACGACGTCCACCTCGGTGGGGGCACCCGCGAGGCCGGGCGCGATCGTCTGCTTCATGGCTGGAGGGACCGGGTGAGGAGGGCGGTGAGCTCGTCGTCGAGCTCGGTCTCTGAGACGACCTCGTCGACCATCGTGTGGGCGGAGAGGACGAACCCGTGCGCGGCGAGCAGGAGGCCTCGGGCGATGGCGGTGGGGTTGCCCCGGCGTATCTCGCCGGCCTCCTGACCGGCCCGGATCGCCGCGGTGGTGATGGCGAGGATCAGGTCCTGCGAGCGGCCGCGACGGGAGAGCAGGTAGGGCAGGATCAGCTCCGGGTCGAGCTCGACGATCCGCACGAACAGCTCGTTGTCGCGCAGGATGCGCACGGTCCCGACGATGTCGCCGACCAGCCGTTCGATGGACGGCGCCGACGCGTCCTCCTCGGCCACCTGCGCCGTCACGACGGCGGCCCACTCGCGGGTCATCAGGTCGCCGAGCAGCTGCTGCATGTCCGACCAGGTGCGGTAGATGGTCATCCGGGACACGCCGGCCCTGCGGGCCACCTCGGTGAGCGTCGTACGTCGCCAGCCGACGTCGAGGATG
This sequence comes from Nocardioides sp., assembly GCA_025965335.1. Classification (GTDB taxonomy): domain Bacteria; phylum Actinomycetota; class Actinomycetes; order Propionibacteriales; family Nocardioidaceae; genus Nocardioides. Next base: position 6,029 of record JAOPXC010000046.1, read on the forward strand.
CAGGCGCGGGCGGCGTCGAGGTAGCCGTCGCGCGGGCTGTCGGCCTCGGCCGGCTCGAGCTTGCCCAGACTATTGTGACGAAGTGACGCCATGTGTCACACTGTAACACATGGCTCCGAGAGAATCAGTCGAGATGCATCCCCAGCGCTGGGGCGATCCCGCCGCCGCCGCGCCCCTCCCCGAGTCCGCCCGCGGGCTGATCGAGATGGCCTTCGGCCTCGACGATCGCCCCGCCGCCGCCGCGGTCTCGCTGCCCGAGGCGAGGATCGATCCCGTGCTCCTCGACGGGCTGCGCGACCTGCTGGGCGCCGAGCACGTGCGCACCGACGACCAGACCCGGCGGCTGCGCACCCGCGGCAAGTCCACCCCGGACCTGCTCCGCGCCCGCGCCGGCGACCTGTCCGATGCCCCCGACGCCGTGCTGCGCCCGGGCAGCCACGAGGACGTCGCCGCGATCCTGGCCGTCGCCGTCGAGCACCATCTCGCGGTCGTGCCGTTCGGTGGCGGTACGTCGGTCACGGGCGGGCTGGTCGCGCGGCGCGAGGGCTACGCCGGCCTGCTGTCGCTTGACCTGATCCGGATGAACAGACTGCTCGCGGTCGACCACGTCTCGATGACCGCCGTCCTCGAGCCGGGCCTGCGCGGCCCCGAGGCCGAGGCCCTGCTGGCGGCGGAGGGGCTGACCCTCGGCCACTACCCGCAGTCCTTCGAGTACGCGTCCATCGGTGGCTTCGCGGCCACCCGTTCCAGTGGGCAGTCGAGCGCCGGCTACGGCCGCTTCGACGCGCTCGTCGTCGGGCTCCGGGTGGCCACCCCGATCGGCGAGCTCGCCCTCGGCAGCGCTCCCGCGAACGCCGCCGGCCCCGACCTGCGCCAGCTGGTCCTGGGCTCGGAGGGCGCGTTCGGCGTGATCACGTCCGTGACCGTCCGGGTGCGGAGGCTCCCGGCCCAGAAGGTCTACGAGGGCTGGCGCTGGCCGTCCTTCGCCGCGGGTGCGGACGCGATGCGCACGCTGGCCCAGTCCGGCCTGCTGCCCACGGTGATCCGGCTCTCCGACGAGTCCGAGACCGCGATCAACCTGGCCCGACCCGATGAGATCGGCGCCGAGTCCGCCGGCGGCTGCATGATGATCACCGGCTACGAGGGCGAGGCCGGCATCGTGGCCGCCCGCCGCCGTGAGGTGACCGACGTACTCACCGGGCTGGGAGGGGTCAGCCTCGGCGAGGAGCCGGGCCAGTCCTGGTCGCAGGGCCGGTTCAACGCGCCGTACCTCCGCGACTCGCTGCTCGACGTCGGCGTCCTCGTCGAGACGCTCGAGACCGCGACGTTCTGGTCGAACCGGGACCGCCTGTACACCGAGGTGAGGGCCGCGCTCGAGACCACGCTGGGCGAGGGCACGATGGTGCTCTGCCACATCTCGCACGTCTACGAGACCGGGTGCTCGCTCTACTTCACCGTCGCGACCAAGGAAGGTCCGGAGCCGGTCGACCAGTGGCTCAAGGCCAAGGCCGCGGCCAGCGACGCGATGATGGCGGCCGGCGCGACGATCACCCACCACCACGCGGTCGGCACCGACCACAAGCCGTGGCTCGCCGCCGAGATCGGCGAGGTCGGGGTCTCGATCCTGCGCGCGATCAAGGCGGACCTGGATCCGACCGGCATCCTCAACCCGGGGGTCCTGATCCCGTGAACTTCACCCCAGGAAATGACTCGCTGCGCTCCCCATTCCCCCAGGAACCCGAGAAGCACACCGCCTCCACGCGTTCGTTCACGTTCCTGGTCAACCCCGCCTCCGGTGGCGGCGCGGCCCCGGGGGCCGTCGTACCCGTCGCCCGGCTGCTCCGCGAGGCCGGCTCGACGGTCGACGTGACGTACTCACCCGGCCCGCGCGCCATGGGCGACCTGGTCGCCGCGGCGATCGCACGCGGGGACGTCGTCGTCTCCGTCGGTGGCGACGGGATGCTTTCCTCTCTGGCCGGTGCCGTGTCCGCGGCCGGCGGCACGCTGGCGCTGCTCCCGGCCGGTCGCGGCAACGACTTCGCCCGGATGCTCGGGCTGCCCGAGCACCCCATCGGCCAGGCCGAGCTGTTGCTGCAGGGCGCCGTACGCCCCGTCGACCTGCTCGCCTTCACGGTCCCGGGCGCCGCGCCCCGGGTGATCGCGGGCTCCGTGTACTGCGGGGTGGATGCCCGCGCCGCGGAGCTCGTCGACCGGATGCGCTGGGTGCCCAAGAAGCTGCAGTACCCGTACGCCGCCGTCCGCTCGCTCGCGTCGTACCAGCCCGGGCGGTTCCGGGTCTCGGTCGACGGGGACACTCGGTCGTTCTCCGCGGCGACGGTGGTGGTCGCCAACTCGGCGTACTACGGCAAGGGCATGCGGATCGCGCCGGCCGCCTCGGTCGACGACGGCTTCCTCGACGTGGTCGTCATCGAGGCGGCGTCCCGGCTCGCACTGGTCCGCTCGCTGCCCAAGGTCTACGACGGGTCCCACGTGAAGTTGCCGGAGGTGACCGTCCTGACCGGCCGGCGGGTGGAGATCTCCGGCACCTCTCGCGCCCCGATCCCGGTCGGTGGCGACGGCGAGCCGTTGGGGGCGTTGCCGCCGCGACCGGAGTCGCCCGCCGTCGTCGAGCTGCTCCCCGGGGCCCTCCAGATCATTCGCTGACCCGGCCTCGGCCACGCTGTCCTACCGGTCCTACCGGTCCCACCGGTCCTACCGGTCCCACCGGCGCAATCGCGCGGTTGTGACAGGCTTTCGCGACCCGAACCTGTCCTAGCGGCGCGATTGCGCTGGTTCGACGGTCAGCCGGTGAACGTCCAGAGCAACAGCTCGGTGGGGACGGCCGCGGTGAGCTCGAGGCCCGGATGGTCGGTGATCAGGAACGCGTCCCCGGCGCCCAGTGGCTCGGCCAGCGACGAGCGGCTGAGCGCCCCGCGGGCGACGAAGACGTGCTGTCGTGGGTCGTCCGGGAGCGTGATCGATCCGCCGGCCTCGAGCCGGGCCACCCAGAACGATGCCGACGACGTACCGATCCTCGCGGGCGCGGCCGGGTCGTGACCCGAGGCGACGAGCGTCCACGCTCCCGGCTCCGGGGAGACGGGCGCCGCGGCGTACGACGGCGGCGCGGACAGTTCGTCCGGCGTGAGCCAGACCTGGACGAACCGGGTGACCCCGACGCCGGCGGCCGCGATCTCGCTGTGCGACACACCGGAGCCCGCCGACAGGACCTGCACCGACCCCGGCTCCAGGCGACCGGCCAGCTCGGACCCCCCGACGGTGTGCGAGTGGTCGACGGCGCCGTCGAGGACCCAGGTCACGATCTCGAGGTCCCGGTGCTGATGCTCGGGGAAGCCCCGTCCACCGCCCAGCGCGTGCTCGTCGTGGCAGACCATCGGGCCGAAGGCGACCCGATCCGGGTCGTAGTGCTCGCCGAACGAGAACGCATGCCGGGTGTCACGCCCCATGGCTCTGGTCACGAAACGAGCGGAAGCCCGACGGATCTCGACAGTCACGGACATGATTGTGCCCGTGCCCGACCAGTCCTTCCCCGCGCTACCCCCCGCTTTCCGCTTCGGGACCAGCACCGCGTCGTACCAGATCGAGGGCGCGGCGACGGAGGACGGCAAGGGCCCCAGCATCTGGGACACCTTCTCCGCGCAGCCCGGCCGCATCAACGACGGCTCGACCGGTGACGTCGCGTGCGACCACTATCACCGGTACGACGACGACGTCGCGCTCATGAAGGACCTCGGCGTCGGCGGCTACCGCTTCTCGCTGTCCTGGCCGCGCATCCAGCCGACCGGTTCGGGTCAGGTCAACCAGAAGGGGCTCGACTTCTACGACCGGCTGATCGACTCGCTCCTGAACTCGGGCGTGCGGCCGATGGTGACGCTCTACCACTGGGACCTGCCGCAGGCGCTCGAGGACGACGGGGGCTGGCTGAACCGGGCCACCATCGACCGCTTCGCCGACTTCGCCTCGATCGTCGGGGAGCGGTTCGCGGACCGGGTCGAGCACTGGGTGCCGATCAACGAGCCGAACGTGGTCACGCTGATGGGCTACAGCGTCGGCATGCATGCGCCCGGGCGGACGCTGATGTTCGACGCCCTGCCCGTTGCCCACCACCTGCTGCTGGGCCACGGCCGGGCCGCGATAGCGCTGCGCGAGGCGGGTGCGTCGAGCGTCGGCTGCGCCAACAACCACGCGCCGATGTGGCCGGCCAGCGAGGACGCTGCCGACGTCGGGGCGACCAAGCTGTTCGACGCCCTGTGGAACGGCATGTTCCTGGAGCCGATGCTGCTCGGCCGCTACCCCGTGGACCTGCAACCGCTGCTCGAGGACGTGATCGAACCGGGTGACCTGGCGACGATCCGCCAGCCGCTCGACTTCGACGGCATCAACTACGACACCCCGCTGCGGAGCGCTGCCGCCCCCGAGGGCGCGGAGATGCCGTTCGAGTTCCGCGAGCTGGTGGGCTACCCGACCACCGACTTCGGCTGGCCGGTCGTGCCCGACGCGCTGCGCGAGTGGCTGATCATGCTCCGGGCGCGCTTCCGGGCCGCCCTGCCGCCGCTGATCATCACCGAGAACGGCGCGGCGTACAGCGTGGGGCCCGATGAGTCGGGCGTCGTCGACGACCAGCCGCGCATCGACTACATCGACTCCCACCTCAGGGCCGTCGCCACCGCCATCCAGCGCGGCGTCGACATCCGCGGCTACTACGCCTGGTCGCTCCTGGACAACTTCGAGTGGACCGAGGGCTACACCCAACGGTTCGGCCTCGTGCATGTCGACTACGAGACGCAGGTGCGGACGCCCAAGCGGTCCTTCCAGTGGTACGCCGACATGATCGCGGCACAGCCGAACTCCCTGGGTTAGCCGCCCTCGGTGGTTGAGGAGGTTGCGCAGGCAACCGTCTCGAAACAGCCGTTCAGATGGAGTGCCGGACCGCCATCGTTGCGCGGACGGTGGCCTCGTCCCACTCCTCGCCCAGCCACGCGAACATGCCCTGCAGGACGGTGGGGTCGGCGACGTAGTCGTCGTAGTGGATCCGGTACGCCGCGTCGCCGAGCGAGTCGGCGAGCGCGAGCATCCGGCGCTCCGTCTCCATGAGGTGCTCGGCGTTGCGCTCGGGGTCGCCGTCGGCCCACCACGCGCTCTTGAGCACGTCCTCGTGGGCTCGGGTGTTGACGAGGAACCGCGCGCCGGGGAACACCTCGCGCAGCCACGCGACGTACTCCTCCATGTCGGCGCGGTACCACCGGATCTCCTTGAAGCCGGTGACCCGGGTGTCCGGCTTCGGCCGCAGCACCGTGTCGACCACCAGTCGTCGGATCCCCGCGAGGGACTTCCTCGGCGGGAAGTCGGCGATCCCCCAGAACGGATGGGTCCGCTTGCGCAGGTTCGCCTTCGGGCCGCGGCTCGACTCCGTCAGCAGCGTCTGGTGGAAGAGGAAGAGGTGGTGCAGCGCGTCCCGGTTCTCGCCGCGGATGAGGTAGCCCGGCAGCGTGTTCAGCAGCCCCGCGACCAGCGTCGAGCCGGACCGGCCGTAGGTGACGACGAACAGGTAGCCGAGGTCGTCACGCTCACCACGGCGCAGGCGCTGCAAGCGCTTGCGCAGCGTGGCGTTCTGCTCGCGCAGGTCTTCGAGCTCGGTCACGGGCCGGAGTCTACGGAGCGCGCCGCAGCCGCAGCGCCGCGTCGAGCAGCTCGCGCGCCCGGGCGTCGAAGCTGTGCTCGGTCACGACTCGTTCGGCCAGGGCCGACCGCGTGGCGGCGTCCGGGTAGCGGTCCTCGAAGTGCCCGGTCGTCAGCGCTCGGAAGTCGTCGGCGGAGTGCCAGGTGGGTGCGGCGGAGCCGAACACGTCGCGCAGTCCGGCCACGTCGTCGGTCAGCAGGCGCGCACCGGTGGCGAGGACGTCGAAGATCCGGTTGGAGATGAAGCCCGCGGCCCGCATGTCCTGCCAGTGGTCGTTGAGGACCAGCCCGGCGCTCGCGTAGAGCGCGCCCAGCTCGTCGTTCGCGACCGCGTTCCCCGCGACCGTCACCGCGCCCGCCGGAAGCCACTCGTCCCAGCCGGCGCCGTACACGGACACCGGCGTGCCGACCTCGAGGGCCGCCTCTATGCTGGGCCGCAGCAGCCCGCGCGCGTTGGCCACGAAGAGGACGCGTGGGCCGGAGTCGGGGTCGGCCAGACCCGGGTGGAAGCGGGTCGGGTCGGTGCACTGCAGCAGCGGCGTGACCGGGAATCCCCAGTCCCGGCTGTGATCCGCGGCCCAGGTGGTGCTGGCAGCGAACACCGCGTCGTACGCCGCGGCTTCCTCTCGCGTGACGTCCTCCGGATGGCTGATCACCCACAGGAGGTTCGTCGTTCCCGGTCTCGGCTCGACCGGGCGCAGGCCCCGGATCGTGACGACGACGTCGTCGAGCTCCCGGGTGGCGCGGTCACGCGTCTGCGGATGGTCGACGGACACCCACTGGCCGAGCCGGTCGAGCGCCGCGGCCAGCGAGCCCGCGAAGTGGAAGTCGCCCCACCGGTTGCCACGTGCCGCCGCTGGGGCAGCGATGTCGAGTGCCCACCGCAACGCGGGCCGCCCCTCGCGGACGGTGAGGGCTCGGCCGCCGGGACCCTCGAACCCGGCCGCCCGCCACGCGGCCGCGGTCCGGTCCGGGGCTCCCGGGGGGACGGGGTCGTCGGGCCCCGGGCCGGGATGCGGCTGGATGAGCCGGCTCGACGGGACCAGCACCGTGTCGCCCTGGCTCACCGGCCCGACGGCGAGGACACCGGGCCACGGGGCGGGCAGGGGCAGGTGTGCCAGCCGCTCGGCGTCGGCGACCGGATGGCCGGCCAAGAGCGGTGTCGCACCCGCAGAGGTGTACGACACACCCGCCGCGGCAACCGTGAAGTCCGGGTTCAGCAGCAGCGGCTGGGCGGCCGCGACGCCCGGCCGGTCGAGGGCGGCCACGAGGTCGGGCAGCCAGGTCCACCGTGGTGGGTTGACCGTGGGCTGGACCGTGACCGTGACCGGCGACGCCGGCGGCGCCTCGCCGTGCTGGACCCGGATCGTCGGCAGGCCCCGGGCCACCGCCGCCAGGATCCGGGCCGCGGCCGTCCCGGGCGCGCGGATCGCGCCGGTGACCTCCGGAGACCGGGTGGCGAGGTGCCGGATCCAGTGGACGCCCCGCACCAGGTCCCCGACGAGGACCACGACGGTGACGTCGGCAACCGGCACCCGCGGCAGGTCGGGTCCCAGCAGCTCGCCGGGGGGATGCGCCGCGAGCCAGTCCTCGAGCGGCCCGGTCTGCTCGAGGTCGACGAGCGGGTGTGGTGCGTGGTCCTGTTCGCCCGGGCGGGAGAGGTAGTAGGAGAGCGGGTCCGGCGCCAACCGCTGCCACCGGGCCCTGGGATAGAGCCACCGGGGTTCGAACAGCGGGTGCGGCGAGGCCTCGGGGTCGGGGCCCGCGACCCAGTGGGCGACGGCCTCGGCCCGGGAGCCGAAGGATTCGCCGCACTGCGCGGCGTACCAGTCCTCGTCGAAGAGCCGGCTGGCCTGCACCAGGGCCCGCGCGGAGGCGTCGTCGAGCGCCCGACCGGGGGTCTGCGGCACCGTTCGCACCTCCTTCTGGTGCCGTACCCTAACGACACCATGGCCGACCCCTCGACCGGCGTTGTCGGCTCCCAGACCCGGCAATTGACCGAGCGAGCGACGGGGCGGTTGACGGAGCACCTGCACCTGCAGGTCCTGCCCGAGCTGAAGCCGCCGATCCTCGTGCTGGCCGACGTGGACCTCGCCCTCACCGCCGAAGGCGCCACCGCCGTCCGGATCGGCACCCCGCCACCGCGCGACGGCGGCTGGGCCTCGGTCGTCCTTGTCGCCTCCGACCCCCCGGCCCTGCGCCGCATGGTGTCGGTGCTGCCCGCGCTGGGCCGGGCGCGCACGATCGTCTGTGTCTGCGACGGCGCGACCGACCCCCTGTCTTTGGTGCGGCGCCCGGAGTGGCCCGCGCTCCTGGGCCTGGACGCTGCGGTGTCTGCGGACGGGCTCGCCCGGACCACGCTGCGCTTCGCGAAGGGGCTGTCCGTCGCCGACGTGCTGGTCGAGGTCGGGAGGTACGCCGCGCTCCCGGTCGGCACGGGTAACCGCGGCGTCTTCCTTGCTTCCGGTCCGACGACGATCGTGCCCCCGGTCGACCCGGGCCTGCTGGTCGTCGGCTCGCCCGCGGAGGCCGCGGACCCGGAGCGGGACGTGCCGCCGGGCGTGGTGCTCGCGGGACCGGGGACCGAGCCGGGTGAGCTGCCCGAGCACCCGGTGCTCGGCCGCGCCCCGGTCGTCGTCACGACCACCGATGACCTCGCGATCGGCCCGCTCGACGAAGCGCTGCTGAACCCTCGGGGCTTCGCCCGCGCCTGGCAGCGCGGCGTCGTGGACCTCGAGCCGGACGCCCGCATCGCCCCCCGACTCGTCGCCGACCTGCGCGACGCGCAGGGTGTCCGGGTCACCTGGCCGGCCGACGAGCGGACGGTCGCGGGGCTGGCCATGGCCGGCGTCCCGCTCCTGGCCGGTGGCGTGCTCGGGGCCAGCCGGGGCCTGCTCGGCGACGGACTCGCAGACGCGCTCGAGGCGAACGCCGACCTCGCCGACCCGCTCCGGCGCGAGGAGCACTCGGTGCGGATCAGGCGCGCCGCGCTCGCTCGACACTCCACCTCCGGGTGGCGAGCCCGGGTCGCGGCGAGGGCCGGCGTACGCCGGGACTCGTCCCCGTCGGTCAGCGTGCTGCTCGCGACCAGGCGCCCGGAGAACCTGGACTTCGCGCTGCGCCAGGTGGCCAGGCAACGCGGCGCGACGCTCGAGCTGGTGCTCGCTGCCCACGGCTTCGAGCCCGATGCCGCCCGAGTGCGCGACGCGCTCGGGGGCACGCCGTACACCCTGCTCTCCCTGCCGGAGACCACGCTGTTCGGCGACGTCCTGCGCGCCGCCTCCGACGCCGCGGGCGGTGACGTCGTGCTCAAGATGGACGACGACGACTGGTACGGGCCGGACGTGGTGGCGGACCTGCTGCTCGCCCGGGGCTACTCCGGCGCCGAGCTGGTCGGCATGCCGGCGGAGTTCGTCTACCTGGAGCCGATCCGTACCACCGTGCGCCGGCGCGGCGCCTCCGAGACCCACGCGTCGGTCGTGGCCGGCGGCACGATGATGATCGACCGCTCGCTGCTGCGGGGCATCGGTGGGTTCCGGAGCGTCCGCCGCTTCGTCGACGCCCAGCTGCTCGCGTCGGTGCGGGCCGCGGGCGGCAGCATCTACCGGACCCAGGGCCTCGGCTATCTCCTGCGCCGGACGTCGGCCGGTCACACCTGGGAGACCGGGCTCGGCTACTTCCTGACCCGCAAGAGCCTGGCCTACCAGTGGCGCGGGTTCCGCCCCAGCCTGCTGCTCGAGCACGACCCGGCCGACCGACCCTAGAGGCCGTCGTGAGCTGCCGGGGGTCGTCCTTCGTTCCGGCGATCCAGCCACGATCTCCTAGGGTGTCTCCCATGTCGAGCATCCCGGAGTCAGCGATGCCGGAGACTTTGCCCGCCAAGCGCCGGGTCGTCTTCGTCGTCGGATCCGGGCGCAGCGGCACCAGCACCATGTCGTGCACCCTCCAGACGCTCGGCATGCACGTGCCGCAGCCCGAGGTCGACGCCGACGAGACCAACCCGAAGGGCTTTGGCGAGCCGCAGTGGGTGGTCGACCTCCACGAAGAGCTGCTCCAGCGCTGCAACGTGCAGGTCTCCGACGCCCGGCCGTCGGCCTGGTTCGAGGCCGGCAAGCTCAGCACCTTCGAGCCGCTGCGGACCCGGCTGCACACCTGGCTCGAGTCGCAGTTCGTCGAGGGCGGCACGGAGGTCGTCATCAAGGACCCCCGGATGGCGTGGTTCCTGGGGCTGTGGCGGTCCGCTGCGCTCCGCTGCGACGCGGTGCCGGCGTACGTCACGATGCTCCGGCCGGTGACCGAGGTGGTCGGCAGCAAGCAGCAGTACTACGGATCGAAGTTCGGCGAGGTGAACCGCACGGCCGCCTGGGTCAACATGATGCTGCACACCGAACGCTCCACTCGAGGCTCGGCGCGCGCGTTCGTCCGCTACGACGACATGCTCACCGACTGGACGATCCCGCTGTTCGGCATCGGGCAGCAGTTCGACCTCGACGCGGTGAAGTCGGCCTCGGCCAACGACATCCGCAAGGTGCACGCGTTCATCGACCCGAGCCTGCGACGGGTCCAGCTGACCTGGGACGAGATCGAGGTACCGGTCAGGCTGCGCGACATCGCGGAGGAGAGCTGGCAGAACCTCAACAAGCTCGCCGACGACGGTGGTGACACCCCGGCCGTCCACGACCGGCTCGACGAGCTCCGCGCGGCCTACGCCGAGATGTACGACGAGTCCGAGGCGATCGCGCAGTCCACGGCGGTGGCCGCCCGCCGCGAGGGCCTGGCGAAGAAGCCCGGCCCGAACGTGCTCCCCCCCGGCCCCGGCCGGGGCGCGGACCGTCTGCCGCACGGGATCCGGGCGATGGTGCCGGCCAGGGCGCGGCGCTGGCTCCGCCGGGCGTTCGGCAAGCAGCGCTGACGATGTCGATCCCTGCGCCGAGTACTCGGCCCGACATCCCCTGCGCGGAAGGCGATCCGGCGTACGACGTCACCTGGCCGTGGCGCGCCGGTTCACTGGCGTCCGGGCTCACCTGCGTGTTCCGCGTGAAGAACGAGGCCCGCAACCTGCCCTGGGTGCTGCCGCCGATGTTCGAGGCCGTCCAGCACATCGTGCTCGTCGACAACGAGTCCGACGACGGGACGCCCGAGGTCGCGCTGCGGGTCGCCGCGGAAGCGGGAGCGGCCGACCGGTTCACGCTGCTGTCGTACCCCTTCCGGGTCAGCCGCGCCGGCACCGAGCACCTCGCCACACCGCCGGACTCCGTGCACTCGCTGACGCACTTCTACAACTGGTCGTTCTCGCACGTCCGCACGAACTACTCGATGAAGTGGGACGGCGACATGGTGCTGACCCGTGAGGGCGTGTCGATGCTCGCCGACCTGTCCTGGCAGCTGGAGGACTCCAACGCGGTCGTCGCGATCCCGCGGCACCCGCTGAGCATCGAGAGCGACTCGGTCGCGTGGATCGACGTCGGCTTCCGGTTCCTGGAACCGTGGGTCTACCCGATGGGCCCGGAGTTCACGTTCGTGAAGGCCTTCGAGTGGGAGGTGCGTGAGTTCCCCGACTCCTCCGAGCGGATCGTGGCGCCCGAGGGCTTGTGCGTGGAGCTCAAGTGGCTCGACCAGAACGAGTTCGCGCACTGGAGCAGCAACGACGACTTCGAGTCGTCGCGCGCGCCGCGCAAGCGTCGTGAGTGGGAGGTCTACAGCGCGCTTCGCGACGGCCGCGGCGACGAGGT
>JAOPXC010000059.1 GCA_025965335.1 Nocardioides sp.
TCCGCCGCCCGCGCCCACGAGCAGCTGGTCACCGGCGAGACCCTGGCGACGTCGTACGAAACGAGGGCCCTGGGCCACGATTCGGGTGACGTCCCGGCCACCGAGGTGATCGTCGGCGACGGCGAGCGGGCCACCATCGCCCTCACCAGGGCCTGACGGTCACCGGCGGTCCGGGGCCGAGAGCCGCGGGTCGGCGCCTACTGCGGCCGCAGCGTCCCGTTCCGCCGGGACGTCGGCGGTTACGCGGGGGCGAGGCCGAGGCGGGCGGCCATCCGGTCGAGGGACCCGAGGACCTCCTCCTCGGACTTGTCCGGCACGCCCCAGATCAGCTCGGTGGCCCCGGCCTCGGCCCAGGCCATCAGGTCCTCGGGGTTCGGCTTGAAGGCGATGAGGATCCGGATGTCCGGGGCGCCGTCGCGGCCCGCGTCGGCCCAGGCCTTGTTGAGCGCCTCGATGTTGGCGGAGATGTCGGCCTGGGTCGGGGTGGTCATCCAGCCGTCCGCGTTCTCGGCGATCCACTGGAAGGTCTTGGGGCCGCCGCCGGCTCCGATGATGAGCGGGATGTGCGCCTGGACGGGTTTGGGGTAGGCCCAGGAGGGCCCGAACTTCACGAACTCGCCGTCGTACGACGCTTCTTCCTGGGTCCACAGGGCCCGCATGGCCTGGACGTACTCCTTCAGGACGGTACGGCGCTTGGCGGGCGGGACGTGGTGGTCCTCGAGCTCGTCGGTGTTCCAGCCGAAGCCGGCGCCGATGGTGACGCGGCCGCCGGAGAGGTGGTCGAGGGTGGCGATGGCCTTGGCGAGGGTGATCGGGTCGGACTCGACCGGCAGCGCGACCGCTGTCGACAGCCGGATCGTCGACGTCACCGCGGCCGCGGTGGCCAGCGAGATCCACGGGTCGAGGGTGCGCATGTACCGGTCGTCGGGCAGCGTCTCGTCGCCGGTGCCGGGGTGGGCCGCCTCGCGCTTGACCGGGATGTGCGTGTGCTCCGGCACGTAGATCGTGTCGAAGCCTCGTTCCTCGGCGGCCCTGGCCAGTGCGGCGGGCGTGATCCCGCGGTCGGAGGTGAAGAGGACGAGTCCGTTGCGCATCGGAATCCTTCGGTTGTTGAGGAACGAGCGAAGCGAGTGTCACGAACTGCGGTTACTGAGGAGCGCAGCGCGTGTCACGAAATACGGATATTGAGGAACGCGCGCAGCGCGTGTCACGAAATATAGAACGTGTTCCAGTTCTGAGGAAGTCCTAGACTCCGCGCATGTACTCGATGGCCGTCTCGGCCCTCGTGAGGGCGCCGCGCACGGCGGTCTACCGGGCCCTGCTCGACCCCGCCGCGGTGGCCCGCTGGCGCGTCCCGGACGGCATGACGGCCCACGTCCACGCCTTCGACGCGCAGGAGGGCGGCCGGTTCCGCATCTCCCTCACCTACGACGACCCGACGCGGGCCGGCAAGTCGGAGGGGCGCACCGACACCTACCACGGTCACTTCGCGCGCGTCGTCGCCGACGAGCAGGTCGTCGAGGTCGCCGAGTTCGAGTCCGACGACCCCGACCTGCGCACGCCGATGACGATGACCACGACGCTCCGCGACGTCGACGGCGGCACGGAGGTCGAGATCCGGCACGACGGCATCCCCGACCGGGTCCCCGCGGCCGACAACGAGACCGGCACCCGGATGGCGCTGGCGAACCTCGCGGCGTACGTCGAGTCAGGTCCGCCGGACGTGCCCTCGACTGGTTGACTGGGCCCCATGACGATCCTGGACCTGTCGGTGGACGCCGTCACCCTCACGGCCCAGCTCGTCGACATCGAGTCGGTGAGCCGCAACGAGCAGGCGATCGCCGACGCCGTCGAGACCGCCCTGCGCACCCTCGACCACCTGGCCGTCACCCGCCACGGCAACACCGTCGTGGCCCGCACCGAGCTCGGCCGCGGCGAGCGCGTCGTGATCGCCGGCCACCTCGACACCGTGCCCGTCAACGCCAACCTGCCCGCGCGCCTGGACGGCCCGCTGCTGCACGGCCTCGGCACCTGCGACATGAAGGGTGGCGACGCGGTCATGCTCCGCCTCGCGGCCACGGTCAGCGAGCCCAACCGGGACATCACGTTCATCTTCTACGAGGCCGAGGAGATCGAGGAGGAGTTCAACGGGCTCAAGCTCCTCGCGCAGAGCCATCCCGAGCTGATGACGGCCGACTTCGCGATCCTCATGGAGCCCTCCGGCGCCGTCGTCGAGGCCGGCTGCCAGGGCACGCTGCGCGTCGACGTACGCACCACCGGCGAGCGTGCCCACTCCGCCCGCAGCTGGAAGGGCGTCAACGCGATCCACGCGGCGGCCGACGTGCTCCGGCTCCTCAACGACTACGACGCCCGCCGCCCGGTCATCGACGGCCTCGAGTACCACGAGGGACTCAACGCGGTCGCCATCCATGGTGGCGTCGCCGGCAACGTGCTGCCCGACGAGTGCGTCGTCGAGGTGAACTTCCGCTTTGCTCCCGACCGCAGCGAGGCCGAGGCCGAGGCGTTCGTACGCGACTACTTCAAGGGGTACGACGTGACGCTCACCGACTCCGCCCCGGGCGCGCTGCCCGGGTTGGACCGGCCGGCCGCCAAGGCGTTCATCGAGGCCGTCGGCGGCGAGGTCAACCCCAAGTTCGGCTGGACCGACGTGGCCCGGTTCACCGGCCTCGGCGTACCCGCGGTCAACTTCGGCCCGGGCGACCCGATGCTGGCCCACAAGCAGGAGGAGCACGTGCCAATCGAGCACATCGAACGCTGCGAGACCCAGCTCCGCGACTGGCTCACCGACGGGGCGGCCCGATGAGGTCGAAGTTCCGCGGGCCCACGCTGCTGCGCCGCAGCCAGGTCGACACCGGCACCACCGACCAGCGGCTGCTGGACTCCCGGGGGCAGAGCGACTGGGTCCACACCGACCCGTGGCGGGTGCTCCGCATCCAGGCCGAGTTCGTGGAGGGGTTCGGCGCGCTCGCCGAGCTCGGACCCGCGATCGCCGTCTTCGGCTCCGCGCGCACGCCGGCCGACCATCCGATGTACGCCGTCGCCGAGCTGCTCGGGCGCAAGCTCGCCGCGGCCGGCTTCGCGGCGATGACCGGCGGCGGCCCGGGCACGATGGAGGCCGTCAACAAGGGAGCGAGCGAGGCGGGCGGCATCAGCGTCGGTCTCGGGATCGAGCTGCCCTGGGAGGCCGACCTCAACCAGTGGGTCGACATCGGGATCAACTTCCGCTACTTCTTCGCCCGCAAGACGATGTTCGTCAAGTACTCCCAGGGCTACATCGTCCTGCCCGGCGGCCTCGGCACCCTCGACGAGCTGTTCGAGGCCATGACGCTCGTGCAGACGCAGAAGATCACCAGCTTCCCGATCGTGCTGCTCGGCGTCGATCGCTGGACGGGCCTGCTGGACTGGATGCGGGAGTCCCTGCTCGCGGACGGCCGGATCGCCCAGAGCGACCTCGACATGCTCACGCTCACCGACGACGTCGACGAGGCGGTCGCGCTGATGGTGCGCGCCCGCGAGGCCCACGTGGAGCGCCTGCCGTGATGTGGTTCTTCGCCACCCTCATCGTGCTGGCGATGGGCGGCATCGCGCTGGTGGCCTCCGGCCGGGGTGCGCCGCTCGCGGAGGTGTACGACGACCGGCCCGACGCGACCGTGCCCGCCACCGGGCCGCTGGCCTCCGACGACCTGCGCCGGGTGCGCTTCTCGATCGCGTTCCGCGGCTACCGGATGTCGGAGGTGGACGCGCTGCTGGACCGGCTCGCGAGCCAGGTCGAGCCCGGCATCGCGGTCGAACCCGCCGCCGAACCCGCCGTCGAACACCCACTCGAACACCCTGTCGAACAGCCCGAGGAGCTGCCCCCCGACAGCGCGGCTCGTGGCGAGGAGCACACGGGGTAGGGCACACTGCCCCCGTGTCAACCCAGGTGATCGTCTACGTCCTGACCGCCCTCGCGGCGGTGGTCGTGGTCCTCACCCGACTCCGTCTCGGCAATGACCAGGGCGGTGCCGGCAGGCTCCGGGTCCCGCGCGTCCTCGTCCACCTGCACATCGTGTTCGGCGTGCTGGCGCTGGCGATCTGGCTGGTCTTCCTGGTCGCCGATGAGAACACCACGGCCGGCAGCTCGACGGTCGGCATCGTGGCCCTGGCCTGCTGGTGGGTCGTCGTGGTCGTGGGGCTGCTGATCCTGGTCCGCTGGCTGCCCAGCCACGGCAAGCACGCCTCGAGCGGCACCGAGGACAGCTGGTCCGAGGGCCCCGGCCTCTCGGTGCTTGCACATGTGGGCATGCTGGTCGGGGTATGTGTCTTCACCTGGGCCTACCTGACCTCGGCGGTGTGAAGGGGACGACGTGAGAATTCTCGGGATCCTGCTCGCGCTGACGGTGCCGCTGTTGGCACCGACGGCTCCGGCCGCCGCGCGTGCCGCGGCCGACCGGCCCGCGGTGGTCGGCCACCGCGTGATCAGGCACTCGGTGCAGGGCCGCCGGATCGTGGCCTGGCACCTGGGGGAGCCCGGTCGCCCCGGAGCCCCGCGCGTGGTGCTCATCGCGGGCATGCACGGCAACGAGGGTGCGCCCGGCGGGATCCTCAGGTCGCTGCGGGACGGCCCCCAGATCCAGGGCGCCGACCTGTGGGTGGTGCCGGCGTACAACCCCGACGGCCTGGCCGCCAACACCCGTCGCAACGCCCACGGCGTGGACCTCAACCGCAACTACCCCTACCACTGGACCAACCTCGACGGCAGCTACGAGTCGGGGCCCCGGCCGGCCTCGGAGCCCGAGACCCGGGCGATGCTCCGGTTCCTGCGCAAGGTCCGGCCGCGGTACATCCTGAGCTTCCACCAGCCGCTCAACGGGGTGGACACCGACACCAAGGACCAGGCGTTCGCCCGGCGGGTGGCCCGGCACCTGCACCTCCCGCGCAAGACCTTCAGCTGCGGCGGTGTCTGCCACGGCACGATGACGGGCTGGTACAACCACCGCTTCCGCGGCGCCGCCCTCACCGTGGAGTACGACGCCCACCCGTCGCGCACCCGGATGCGGAGGACGGCGCCGCGTCAGGTGCTCGACATCTTCGGCGCCTGGCGTGGACGGGCCGGCGTCGACCTGGTCCCCGGGTCCCAGCCCCAGCGTTAACGCCCCTCGAAGACCGGCTTCTCCTTCGCCACGAACGCCGCGACCGCGGCCCGGTGGTCCTCGGTGGAGCCGGTGAGCGTCATCTTCGAGCTCTCGAACGCCAGGGCCTCCTCGAAGGAATGACCCGACGCGTACGCCACCGACCGGCGCATCGCGCCCAGCGCCACGGTCGGCCCCGCGGCCAGCCGGGCGGCCAGGGCGGCCACCTCGTCGACGAGCTGGTCGGCCGGGACGACGGAGGTCGCGAGACCCAGCTCGCGCGCCTCGTCGGCGCGGATCGTCCTCGGGAAGTACAGGAGCTCCAGCGCCTTGGCCCGACCCACGAGCATCGGCAGGTGGTAGCTGGCGCCGGTGTCGCACGACAGCGCCACGTTGGCGAAGGCGAGGTTGAAGCCGGCGGTGTCGGCGACGATCCGCAGGTCACACGCGAACGCCAGGCTCGCGCCCGCCCCGGCCGCGACGCCGTTGACGGCCGCGATGACCGGCTTGGCCATCCCGGCGAGCGCGGTCACGATCGGGTTGTAGTGCTCGTCGACGGTGGTGAAGAGCGCGTCGCTCCCGCCGCTCTCCAGCAGCCCGATGTGCTCCTTGAGGTCCTGGCCGGTGCAGAACGCCCGCCCGGTGCCGGTGAGCACCACGCACCTCGCGGCGGGGTCGTCCGCCGCGTCCTGCACGGTCTCGCGGAGCAGCACCTTGGTCGCCACGTCCAGGCTGTTCATCGCGTCGGGGCGGTTCAGCGTGATCGTGGCGATGCCGTCGGACAGGTCGTAGAGCACGGGGGCATCGGTCATGGGCCGAAGTCTGCCCGATGCCGCCGGCGACCGAGTCAGCCCTTCAGGCAGCGCGCCACGAACCGGTCGGTGCCCGGCTTGAGCCGACTCGCCTCCCGGGCGAACAGATCGGCGGCCGCATGGCCCGGCCAGTCGTCGGGCAGCAGGTCGTCGGGGAGCCCGGGGTCGCGGAAAAGGAACTTGCGCCACTCGTGGACCAGGTGGAAACGGGCCGCGAACGCCGCCTCGTCCTCGTCGTCGTGGGCGGCGAGGTGCTCGGCGACGAGGCCGTCGGCGCCGAGCCGCCAGGCGTCGTACGACGTCCGCAACGAATCCAGGTCCCACGCGTGCGTCGGCACCGGGTCGACGTGCTCGGCACGGGCGGTGTGGGCGGTCGCGCCCGCCCGGTGGAGGACCGAGTCGAGCTCGCCACGAGCGAACGGGCTCACCCAGACCGAGCCCGCGAGCTCCGCGTAGCCGAGGTAGGCCAGGTCCGCGCGCAGCCGGGACCGGGCGGTGCGTCGTCCGGGGACGTCGACGACGGCCAGGTGCCAGGTGCCGTCCCAGGTGCTCGGGGCCCGCCGGTAGACGCGCTCACCCGCCTCGTCGAGGCGGCGGGTGGCGAGGTTCGTCGCCCGGTAGCCACGCACCCCGCCCGGGGCCACCGGCTCCAACCAGCCCTGGGCCACCATGCGCGAGATCGCCGTGCGGACGGCCGGGGCGGCGATCCCGACCGGCTCGAGCAGGCGCACGAGGGACGCGACGGGGGCCTGGCCACCCCGGCTGCGTAGGTGGTCGCCGTACACGTCGAAGAGTGCCGACCGTGCGTGCATGAGCCGAGTTTGCCATTCGAGGACGGGCCTGTGGTCAGTGTCACGCGTCGGATAGGGGATAATGGCGGGCATGCACTTTTCGCGGGGGCCGATGTCGGTCCTGCGCGCCTGGATGAGCAAAGGAAGAGGTGCCGGATGGCGGCAATGAAGCCGCGGACGGGCGACGGTCCGCTGGAAGTCACCAAGGAAGGGCGCGGCATCGTCATGCGCGTTCCCCTCGAAGGCGGTGGCCGCCTCGTTGT
>JAOPXC010000063.1 GCA_025965335.1 Nocardioides sp.
CGTAGCCCGAGTGCTTGAAGCCGCCGTGCGGCATCTCGGAGACGAACGGGATGTGGGTGTTGATCCACACGACGCCGAAGTCGAGCTTCTTCGACATCCGCATCGCGCGGCCGTGGTCCTTGGTCCACACGCTCGACGAGAGGCCGTACTTCACGCCGTTCGCGCAGCGCAGCGCCTCGCCCTCGTCGCTGAACTGCTGCACGGTGATGACCGGGCCGAAGATCTCCTCCTGGATCTGCTCGTCGTCCTGCTGGAGCCCGGAGACCACCGTCGGCTCGTAGAAGTAGCCCCGGTCTCCCTGCCGGTGACCGCCGGTCTCGAGCCGGGCATGGTCGGGCAGCCGGTCGACCATCCCGGTGACGCGGGCGAGCTGGTTCTCGTTGTTCAGGGCCCCGTACAGGACGTCCTGGTCGTCGGGCATCCCGGTGCGGATGCCCCTGGCCTGCTCGGTCAGCGCGGCCACGAAGTCGGCGTGGACGCCGGGTCCGGCCAGCACGCGCGTGGCTGCCGTGCAGTCCTGGCCCGCGTTGAAGTACCCCGCCTCGGCGATCGCGGCCGCCGCCCTCTCCACGTCCGCGTCGTCGAACACGATGACCGGAGCCTTGCCGCCGAGCTCGAGGTGCACCTTCTTCAGGTCGGCTGCGGCGGCACCGGCGACCTCCATCCCGGCGCGGACCGAGCCCGTGATCGAGACCATCTGGGGCGTCTTGTGCTCGATCAGCAGGCGACCGGTGTCGCGGTCGCCGCACACCACGTTGAGCACGCCCGGGGGCAGGAACTCCTGGCAGAGCTCGGCCAGCAGAGTCGAGGACGCCGGGGTGGTGTCGCTGGGCTTCAGGACGACCGTGTTGCCGGCCGCCAGCGCCGGCGCGATCTTCCAGATCATCATCATCAGGGGGTAGTTCCACGGCGTGACCTGGCCGACCACGCCGATCGGCTCCCGGCGGACGAACGAGGTGTGGTCGGTCAGGTACTCGCCGGCGGACTTGCCCTCGAGGATGCGCGCCGCGCCGGCGAAGAACCGGAAGTGGTCGGAGCTCGGCGGCAGCTCCTCGGACGCCGTGAGCCCGATCGGCTTGCCGGTGTCGCGCGACTCCACGCGCACGATCTCGTCCGCCCGGGAGTCGATGGCGTCGGCGATCTTGAGCAGCGCGTTCGAGCGCTCCTGCGGCGTGGTGTCACCCCAGGTCTCGAATGCGGCCGCGGCGGCGGCGTACGCCCGGTCGACGTCCTCCGGACCGGACATCGGGGCCTTCGCGTAGATCTCGCCCGTGGACGGGTCGATGACGTCGTACGTCGCTCCCGATGCCGACGGGACGAGCTCTCCGTTGATGACGTTGCGGAAGGTCTGCTCAGCCATGTGTCCGGTCCTCCGGGGTCGGTGTGCGGTGTGGCGAGCCTAGTCATGCCGCAACGGAATCTGTAGGGGTCAGCCGGCCTGGGCACGGATTCCGTCGCGTGGGCCGGTTTCGGCCTCGTAGACCGGCACTCCGTCGATCCAGGTGGAGACGACCCTGGTTGCGCCGATCTCGCTGGGCGGGCCCGCGAACGGGTCGCGGTCGAGGACCACGAGGTCTGCCACCTGCCCCGGCTCGACGGTGCCCGCGTCGTCGCGGTGGTTCACCCAGGCGGAGCCGCTGGTGTAGGCGGCGAACGCCGTCTCGAGGCTGATCGCCTGCTCGGGCAGGAACGGTTCGCTGCCGGCCCGGCCGTCCTCGCCGTGGGCCCAACGGTTGACCGCGACGTGGATCGCCTCGAGCGGGTTGGGGGTGCTCACCGGCCAGTCGCTCCCGGCGACGAGCCGGGCGCCGGCCCGGTGCAGGTCTCCGAACGGGTACTGCCAGGTCGCCCGTTCCTCGCCCAGGAACGGCAGCGTCAGGTCGACCATCTGCTCGTCGAGGCAGGCCCAGAGCGCCTGCATGTTCGCGGCGACGCCGAGCTCGGCGAAGCGTCGTACGTCCTCGGGGTGGACCACCTGGAGGTGCGCGATGTGGTGCCGGAGGTCTCGCCGGTCGAGCTTGTCGAGACCACTGAACGCGTCGAGCGCCTCGCGGACGCCCCGGTCGCCGATGCCGTGCACGTGGACCTGGAAGCCCTCGGCGTCGAGGCGACCGACGTACGTCCTGAGGGCCTCGGGGTCGACGAACGAGTGCCCGGAGTTGTCGGTCGGGTGGCCGCAGCGGTCGAGGTACGGCGTGGTCATCGCCGCGGTGCCGTTCTCGGCGACGCCGTCCTGCATGAACTTGACGCTGGTCGCCCGGAACCGGCCGTGGGAGTACGCCGCCCGTCGCGCGACCAGCGCGGCCACCTGTTCCTCGCCGAGGTCGCGGTTCCACCAGAGCGCACCCACGACGTGCGCGGTGAGGTCGCCGCTGCGCGCGGCCCGGAGGTACGTCGGTCCGGGGTCGTCCATGCCGGCGTAGTCGCCGACGATCGCGTCCTGCCACCCGGTCACCCCCAACGAGTGGAGGTAGGCCTGGCCGGCGAGGAGTCCTTGGTAGTAGTCCTCGGGGTCGGTGTCGGGTGCGTGCCGGACGACGGCGTGCAGGGCGCCCTCGTGCAGGGTGCCGGTCGGGTGGCCCGCGGCGTCCCGCTCGAAGCGGCCGTGCGGGGGGTCCGGGGTGTCGGCGGTGATGCCGGCGACCTCCAGGGCCCGGGTGTTGACCCAGGCGCCGTGGTGGTCCCGGTTGGGCAGGAAGACCGGCCGGTCGGGCACGACCGTGTCGAGGTCGGCCGCGGTCGGGGTCCCGCCCGGGAAGGCCGACATCGCCCAGCCGCCACCGAGGATCCACGGCAGGTCGGGGTTAGCCGCGGCATACGCAGCGATGGCGGCCAGGTAGCCGTCGCGGCCGTGCACCTCGGACAGGTCGCACCGGATCCGCTCGAGGCCGCCCTGGACGGCGTGCACGTGGGCATCGACGAACCCCGGCGCGAGCAAACCACCGGCGAGGTCGACGTGGACCCCTCGTCCGTCGAGCGTGTCGAGACCATCGAGGTCACGCTCCGCCACCACGCTCACGATCCGCCCGTCCGCGACGACCACGGCGCCGCACGGACCGACGTACCGACGGCCGTCGAAGAGCGAACCGTTGCGGAAGACCGTCGTCGACATGGCTCCATTGAATCAGCGGTTTCTGGGCGAGCGCCGCCGACTTTCGCGCCGCCGACGACTGATTCCGCGAATTTTCCCCCTCGGGACCACGGAATCACTTGCTAGTGCGGGTCCGGACCCGCACCATGGGGGGCATGGATGGCAAGCACCCGGACTACGACCACCTGCAGCGCGCCGCGAAGGACCACCTGTGGATGCACTTCACGCGGCACTCGACCTACGACACCTCGGACGTGCCGATCATCGTGCGCGGCGAGGGGGCCTACATCTGGGACGCCAACGGCAAGCGCTACCTCGACGCCCTGGCCGGGTTGTTCGTGAGCCAGCTGGGTCACGGGCGCACCGAGCTGGCCGACGCGGCCGCCAAGCAGGCCCGCGAGCTGGCGTTCATGCCGTTGTGGTCCTACGCGCACCCGGGCGCGATCGAGCTGGCCGAACGGGTGGCCGGCTACGCACCCGGTGACCTCAACCGGGTGTTCTTCACCAGTGGTGGCGGCGAGGCCGTCGAGACCGCCTGGAAGCTCGCGAAGAACTACTTCAAGCTCGTCGGCAAGCCGATGAAGCACAAGGTCATCAGCCGCGCGATCGCCTACCACGGCACCACCCAGGGCGCGCTCTCGATCACCGGGCTGCCGATGCTCAAGCAGCAGTTCGAGCCGCTGGTGCCCTCGACGTTCCGGGTCCCGAACACCAATTTCTACCGGGCCCCCGCCAACACAGCCGGGGCCGACGACACCGATGTGGAGGCGTTCGGTCGTTGGGCGGCCGACCAGATCGCGGTCGCGATCGAGAACGAGGGCCCCGACACCGTGGCCGCGGTCTTCCTCGAGCCGGTCCAGAACGCCGGTGGCTGCTTCCCGCCCCCGCCCGGCTACTTCCAGCGGGTCCGCGAGATCTGCGACGAGTACGACGTACTCCTGGTCTCCGACGAGGTGATCTGCGCCTTCGGTCGGCTCGGCCACTGGTTCGGTGCGGAGCGCTACGGCTACCAGCCCGACATGATCACCTGCGCGAAGGGCATCACCTCGGGCTACGCACCACTCGGCGCGATGATCGCCTCCGACAAGCTGATGGAGCCCTTCCTCAAGGGCCACGAGTCGTTCGCCCACGGCTACACGTTCGGCGGCCACCCCGTCTCGACCGCGGTCGCGATGGCCAACCTCGACATCTTCGAGAACGAGAAGGTCCTCGAGAACGTCCGCGACAACGAAGGTGCCTTCCGTTCGACGCTCGAGCGGCTCAAGGACCTCCCGATCGTCGGCGACGTCCGCGGCGACGGGTACTTCTACGGCATCGAGCTCGTCAAGGACAAGGACACCAAGGAGACCTTCAACGACGAGGAGTCCGAGAAACTCCTGCGCGGCTTCCTGTCCAAGGCCCTCTACGACGAAGGCCTCTACTGCCGCGCCGACGACCGCGGCGACCCCGTCGTCCAGCTCGCTCCCCCGTTGATCTGCACCCAGGAACACTTCGACGAGATCGAGCAGATCCTCCGCGTCGTCCTGGACAAGGCCTCCACCCTCCTCTGACGCGAGTCGGCGCGTTGGTGTGGCTCGATCAGCGGATTGCCGACCGACGACGACGCCAGAGCTCAGCCGCGATCACGAATACGAACGAGACCAGGAACATCAACGTGCCCACGACGAACAGCTGGGCCGGGAAGTCCCTCAGCTTGCTGCCGTAGACATAGAGCGGGAACGTGACCGACTGGCCCGACGTGAAGTTCGTGACGATGAAGTCGTCGAAGGACAGCGAGAAGGACAGCATGGCCGCCGCCACGATGCCCGGCATCGCGAGCGGGAGCGTGACCAAGCGGAACGTCTGCCACTCGTTCGCGTAGAGATCCATCGCGGCCTGCTCGAGGCGTGAGTCCATGCCGACCAGGCGCGCCTTCACCGTGACGACGACGAACGACAGGCAGAACAGCACGTGCGCGATCACGATCGTGACGAAGCCGAGCACGCTGTCGAGTCCGACCGACACGAACATGGCCAGCAGCGATGACCCCATCACGACCTCGGGAGTCGCCATCGGCAGGAAGATCACCAGGTTCGACGTCGACCGCCCGCGGAACGAGTGGCGCACGAGCGCGAACGCCATCAGCGTGCCCAGCAACGTGGCCAGGAGGGTTGCCGTGATGCTCACCTCGAAGCTCAGCTGAAGGGAGTCGCACAGCCCCTCCGGCTCGCAGATGGATGTCCAGTTGCTCCAGGTGAAGGACTCGAACTGGGCCGTGGCCGAGCGTCCTGAGGGCTGGTTGAACGACAGGGCGAAGATGTAGCCGATCGGCACGAAGATGTAGACCAGCACCAGGATGCCGACCAGGAGCACGAGGTGGTCCGAGAGCCAACGGCCGACCGGACGCTTCGACGGCTTGGCTCGGCCCGGGTCGGACGACACCCGTTCTCTGGTCGCGACGGTGGCCATCAGATCAGGTCCTCGGTGCCGGCCCGCCGGACGTAGAGGACCACCATCAGCACGACCACCAACATCAGGATCAGCGACAGGCTGGCCGCGAGCGGGTAGTTGTGCTCGGTGAGGAACGCCGCCTGGATCCGGTTGCCGACCATGTACTGCTTGGGCGTGCCGAGCAGCTCGGCGTTGATGTAGTCGCCGCAGGCCGGGATGAACGTGAGGAGCGTCCCCGAGACGACGCCCGGCAGCGACAGGGGGAAGGTCACCTTCCGGAAGCCGGTGAACGGGCTCGAGTACAAGTCGCCGGCCGCCTCGACCAGACGGTAGTCGACCTTGTCGAGGGAGGCGTAGAGCGGCAGCGTCATGAACGGCATGAAGTTGTAGATCAAGCCCGCGATCACCGCCACGGGCGTCGCCAGCAAGCGGCCGTCGTCGGGAAGGACGCCGACGGTCTGGAAGAAGTCCGTCACGGGGCCCTGGTCGGACAGGATCGTGCGCCACGACAGGGTCCGGAGCAGGAAGCTGGTGAAGAACGGCGCGATGACCAGCACCAGCATGAAGTACTTCCAGGCCCCGGCCTTGAACGCGATCGCGTAGGCCAACGGATAGCCGAGCAGCAGGCAGACGACGGTGGCGATACCTGCGTACGCGAACGAGCGAGCGAACAGGTTCCAGGTGTCCTTGACCGCGTCCAGGTAGTTGGCGAAGTGCCACGTCATCGCGTAGCCCTGCTCGTAGGAACCGCTCGGGTCGTACAGCGAGGTGACGAAGAGCTGGATCGTCGGGAAGACGAAGAAGACGGCTAACCACAGCATGCCGGGCACGAGCAGCAACCAACCCCAGCCACGGCGCCTGGCGGTGCCACCGTCCACGACCGCACCCACGGGCGCGGGCGGTGTGGTCGAACCCGCAGTCACTCGTCGTCCTCCGGCGTCATGACGCCGGCGCGGGCGTCCTGGTCGGCGTCGAGCAGGAACGCATGGGCAGGTGACCACGTGATGTCCAGCTGGTCACCGTTCCTGAACAGCGGTCGCTGGCCGGTGTTCTGCTCGAACACCATGAGCTCCTGTCCCCAGGGCATCGCCACGAGGTACTGCGTGCTGACGCCGACGAAGCTGACGTCAGTGACCCGGCCACCGGTGAGGATGTTCGAGCCGACGCGATGGTCTGCCCCGGCAGCTTCGGCGAAGACCTTCTCGGGACGGACGCCGAGCCAGGCATTCCGGCCCCCGGCGTGCGAGCGCGACGCCACCACGCCGACCTTCTGGCCGTAGCAGTCGACCACGACGTCCTGGTCGACCGTGTCGATGACGTCGACCCTGATCAGGTTGGACTGGCCCAGGAAGTTCGCGACGAACGTCGTCTCGGGGTTCTCGTAGAGATCACCCGGCGCGCCCATCTGCTCGATCACCCCGTGGTTCATCACCGCGATGGTGTCGGCCATGGTCATGGCCTCCTCCTGGTCGTGGGTGACGTGCACGAAGGTGACGGCGATCTCGGTCTGGATCCGTTTCAACTCGATCTGCATCTGGCGGCGCAGCTTGAGGTCCAGCGCCCCCAGGGGCTCGTCGAGCAGCAGCACAGCAGGTTCGTTGATCAGTGCCCGCCCGAGCGCGACCCGTTGCTGCTGACCGCCCGAGAGCTGAGCCGGTTTGCGGGCGGCGTACGGGCCGAGCTGTACCAGGTCGATCATGTCCAGTGTCTTCTGCTTGTAGTCCTTGACGCCACGGCGTCGCAGTCCGAAGGCCACGTTCTCGAAGATCGTGAGGTGCGGGAACAGCGCATAGGACTGGAAGACGGTGTTGACCGGGCGCTTGTAGGGGCGCAGGTAGGTGACATCCTCGTCACCGATCAGGACCCGTCCCGCCGTCGGGTCGTCGAGACCGGCCACCATGCGCAGCGTCGTGGTCTTCCCGCATCCCGACGGACCGAGCAGGGCGAAGAACGAGCCCTGCGGCACCGTGAGCGTCAGGTCGTCGACGGCCAAAAAGTCGCCGAAACGCTTGGTCAGGCCCTCCACCCGGAGGTCCCGGCCGGTGTCAGCCACTCATCACCTCGTTGAACTGGCGCTGGTAGTCCCGCTCCTGCTGGTCGCTGAGGGCCATGAACTGGTAGCCGGTCGCCAGCGTCTTGTCGTCGAGGAAGATGAAGTCGCTGTGCGCGGCCGACGGGTCGAACTGCCCGATCTCCTTCTGGGCGCCCGCGACCGGGCAGAAGTAGTAGTTCCAAGCGGACAGCTTTGCCGCGTTGACCGGGTCGTAGTAGAAGTTCATGAGCTCCTCGACGTTGGTCTTGTGCTCCGCCTGGTTGGGGACCAGCATGTTGTCGGTCCACAGGGCGAAGCCCTCCTTCGGCGGGATCCATTTGTACTTCCCACCACCGAGCAGGTTGATGACGTCACCGCTCCACGCCTCGCAGGCCACGATGTCGCCGGACTTCATGTCATCGACGTAGTCGTTGCCCGCGAAGCGTCGGACCTGGCCGCTGTCAACGTACCCCTTCAGCTTCTCGATCGCGGAGGAGAAGTCCTCTGCGGTGAAGTCCTCGGGGTCGCTCCCCTGCAGGAGCAGCAGAAACAGCATCGTGTCGCGCATCTCGGTCAGGAGCTCGACCTTGCCCTTGAGGTCGGGTCGGGTGAGCAGCTCCTCGAAGCTCGTGACCGGGTCGGTGAGATCGGAGTTGTAGCAGATGCCTGTCATGCCGCTCTGCCAGGGCACGCTGTAGTCCCTGTTCGGGTCCCAGCTCGGCGACTTCAGGAAGTCGATCAGGTTGGCGTCGACGTTCGGCATCTTGGCGTGGTCGAGCTTCTGGACCCAGCCCAGCTCGATCATCCGCGCGGCCATCCAGTCGGTCACCACGAAGACGTCACGTCCCGTGGACTTGCAGTCCTGCAACTGCGGCGACACCTTGGCGAAGAAGGTCTCGTTGTCGTTGACGTCGCCGTTCTTGTAGTCGACCGTGATGCCGGTCTCCTGCTGGAACTTCTCGAGGGTCGAGGTGTCCTTGGCCTTGGCCGGGTCGATGTATCCGACCCAGTTCGAGAAGGTGATCGTCTTCTGCTCGGCGCTGCGGTCCGTGCTCTGGCACGCGCCCTCCTCGATACTGGCCGCGTCGGTGCCGCAGGCGGCGAGCAGGGAAGTCGAGGACAGGGCCATCACGCCGATCCCGGCGCCGCGCAGGAAGCCCCGTCGGGAGAGCCCACGGTGCTGGAAGAGCTCCCGGCCCAGCTGTTGCGCCGGACGATCCGCTGACCACTCACCCCGGCCTTGGCCGCCCCATCCACTCGCCATCGCAAAACCCCCTCGTCGACTATCTCCGGATTTCGGATCGTGCCACGCACGCACCCCTCCGACAAGGGATACCGTCGAGACGAAACCTCTTCGCAACGAAATCCCTTGTCGAGGCGATCTCCGCGAAACCTTTGACCCACCGCACGGGCAGTGCCAGCATTCGCGCATGACCCGGAAGCAGGAGCGTGCGAACGCCCACCTCGACGACGTCAGCAAGAACATCATCGAACAGCTGCAGCAGGACGGTCGCCGCTCGTACGCCGCCATCGGCAAGGTCGTGGGTCTCTCGGAGGCCGCCGTTCGACAGCGCGTCCAACGCCTGATCGATGGTGGGGTCATGCAGGTCGTGGCCGTCACCGACCCGCTCGAGCTCGGTTTCGCGCGACAGGCGATGGTCGGTGTGAAGGTCACCGGGCGCCTGGAGCCGGTAGCGGACGCGCTGGCCGCGCTCGAGGAGGTCGACTACGTCGTGGTCACGGCGGGCTCCTACGACATCCTCGCGGAGGTCGTCGCCGAGAGCGACGAGCACCTGCTCGAGCTCATCTCGGGGCGGATCCGCACCATCGAGGGCGTGGTCGCCACCGAGACGTTCATGTACCTCCGCCTGCGCAAGCAGACCTACTCGTGGGGTGTCCGCTGACCGCACCCGAGCCCTACAGCCGACTCTCCCTGTGGCACGAGACGGCCGGCACCGACTGGACCCCGCGCCCTTCGCTACCGGGCAGCAGCGAGGCCGACGTGACCGTCGTCGGGGCCGGCTACACCGGGCTCTGGACCGCCTACTACCTGGCCGAGGCCCGACCCGACCTGCGGATCGTCGTCCTGGAGGCGGAGGTGGCCGGGTACGGCGCGTCGGGCCGCAACGGTGGCTGGTGCTCGGCCCTCTTCCCCGCCTCGCTCTCGACCCTCGCGGACCTCCAGGACCGCGAGGGGGCGCTGGCCCAGCACCGGGCCATGAGGGAGACCGTCGACGAGGTGGCGCGGGTCGCTGCCGCGGAAGGCATCGACGCCCACCTCGCCAAGGGCGGCACGATCGCCCTGGCCCGCAGCCGCGCCCAGTGGCAGCGGGCCCGCCACGAGGTCGACGAGGCCCGGGCCTGGGGCCGCGACGAGACCGACGTGCGGCTCCTCGACGCCGGGCAGGCCACCGCGATCCTCCGCGGCTCGCACACCCGTGGCGCGACGTACACCCCCGACTGCGCGGCCATCCACCCCGCCCGCCTGGTGCGGGGGCTCGCCGAGGCCGTGGAGCGTCGCGGCGTCCGGATCTTCGAGCGCACCCCGGTCACCGGGATCCGCAGCGGTCGCGTCTCGACCCCGTACGGCGAGGTCCGGTCCGACACCGTCATCCGCGCCACCGAGGGCTACACGGCGCGGCTTCCCGGCCACGGCCGCGCGTTGGCGCCGGTGTACTCGTTGATGATCGCGACCGAGCCGTTGCCGAAGGCGATCTGGGACGAGATCGGCCTCGCGCGGCGGGAGACGTTCACCGACCACCGGCACCTGATCATCTACGGGCAGCGCACCGCCGACGACCGGCTCGTCTTCGGTGGCCGCGGGGCGCCGTACCACCTCGGGTCGCGGATCCGGCCCGACTTCGACCGCGACCCGCACGTCTTCGCGCGCCTCTACGCCACGCTCGTCGAGCTCCTGCCGGTGCTGGCCGGCACCCGGGTCACGCACGCCTGGGGTGGCGCCCTGGGCATCCCCCGCGACTGGTGCGCCTCGGTCGGCCTGGACCGGGAAGCGGGCCTCGGCTGGGCCGGCGGGTACGTCGGCGACGGGGTCAGCACGACCAACCTCGCCGGCCGGACCCTCCGCGACCTGGTGCTCGGCCACGACACCGAGCTGACCCGGCTCCCCTGGGTCGGGCACCGCTCCCCGGACTGGGAACGCGAGCCACTGCGGTGGCTCGGCATCAACGCCGGCCTGCGCGCGATGACCCTGGCCGACGCCGAGGAGTCGCTCACGCGTTCCCGCAGCCTCGTTGCCCGGGGGGTGTCCCCGTTGCTCGGCTGACGGCTGTGGCGATGACCAAGCGGGGCTGGAACAGCTCGCTCCGTCCTTGATCCTTCTGCTATAACTGTACTGACTTACTACAGTTCGCAGGAGGCTCCGCATGCAGGTGCTCGCCATCGACGTCCCCGAGCTCGGCAATCGGTGCTACCTGGTGCACGACGGGCGGTCCGCCCTGGTCGTGGACCCGCCGCGGGACCTGACTGCCGTGGAGCGGGTTGCCGAGGACGCCGGCGTCGCCATCGGCGCGGTGGCGGACACCCACATCCACAACGACTACGTGTCCGGCGCGCTCGGTCTCGCTCGGCGACACGGGGCCGACTACCTGCTGTCGGCCGACGAACGGGTCGACTTCGAGCGGGTGGGGGTCCGGCACGGTGACGTGGTGCCCGTCGGCAGTCTCGACGTCCAGGTCGTCGCCACCCCGGGCCACACGCGCCACCACCAAGCGTTCGCTGTGTGCGAATGGGCCGGTGGCCCCACCGCCCTGTTCAGCGGAGGCAGCCTCCTGCACGGGACCGTCGGGCGCACCGACCTGGTCGACGACCGGCTGACCCACGACCTCGCCCGGGCCCAGTGGGCCAGCGCCCGCCTGCTCGTCGAGCTAGACCCCGTCGCCACGCTGCACCCCACGCACGGCTTCGGGAGCTTCTGTGCGAGCTCGTCGGCGTCGGTGACCCAGGACGCCGTCACCCTCGCCGACCAGCTGTCCACCAATCCGGTCCTCATCACACCCAGGGAGCTGTTCGTGACCGAGCTCGTCGCCGGCTTCGGGCCGGTCCCCGCCTACTACCAGCACATGGCGCCGCTGAACCGCGCGGGCGCCGGGAGGGCGCTGCCCCGCAGCGCCCGCGCGGTCACGTCCGACGAGGTCACCGACGCCGTCCTCGGCGGCGCGTGGGTCATCGACCTGCGCGAGCGCTCGACGTACGCCGCGGGCCACCTGGCCGGCACCGTGAGCGTCGAGTACGGCACCCAGTTCGCGACGTACGTCGGGTGGCTGGTGCCGTGGCAGGACGACATCGTGCTGCTGGCCGACTCCCCCGCCGTGCTCGAGCCGGCGCTGCGCGACCTCGCGAACATCGGCATCGACGGCGTGGGCACCCACGTGCTGCGGCGCGATGAGCCCCTGCGCGCGACCTACCGGCGCACGGACTGGGACGGCTTCCGGTCCGCCGACCCCGACGCCGCGCGTGTGGTCATCGACGTGCGGCAGGCGGACGAATGGGCCGAGGGTCACCTCCCGTCCGCCGTCCACCTCCCGGTCCAGGACATCGAGGCCCGGGCCGCCACGCTGCCGCCGGGTGAGCTCTGGGTGCACTGCCGCTCGGGCTACCGGGCCGGCATCGCCGCGAGCCTGCTGCACCGCCTCGGCCGCAGCGTCGTCCACGTCGACGACACGTGGGACCGGGTCGGCGAGCTGGCGATCCCCACCACCCAGGTCGCCGCCTGACGCGAGATCGCGTAATTGGGTTGCGGTGGCACCACGGCACCGTTCACGCTTGCGGCACCACCGCCGGTGCCGACCGGTGCCCGTTGAGAGGAGCTGACATGTCCATGACTGTCCTTGGCCTGTCCGCAGACCATTTCCTCTCGACTCTCTGGAGCACCCACACCGATGTCTCACGACTTCACGCAGGACCCGCAACACACCCCTGACGCTGAGCAGATTTCTGACGACAGGTCCCCGGCGTACGACTACGCCTACCAGGACGCCTACGAACAGCACTACGAAGAGAACCGCAACGGCGGGCTCGACCCGTCCTTCGTCTTCGACTTCACGGCGTACGACGAGGTCGACGGCACGTCCCAGCGCTGGTCCACCTGGCTCGACGTCGAGCCACTGTGCCGCGGCCCCGAGCCGCGCCCCGACTGGGTCGTGACCTCCCAGGGCGCGATCGACACCGACCTGGGCATCCTGAAGACCGGCAAGGAGGCCGACGTCTTCCTCGTCGAGCGCGCCGACCCGGCCGATCCGGACGGCGGCGTGATCATGGCGGCCAAGAGGTACCGCAGCAGCGAGCACCGTACCTTCCACCGGGCGGCCTCCTACACCGAGGGCCGCAGCACGAAGCGCTCCCGCGACGAACGCGCCCTCAAGCGCAAGAGCACCTGGGGAAAGATCGTCGCGTCCGGTGAGTGGGCGATCTCGGAGTGGGATGCCCTCAAGCGGTTCCACGCGCTCGGCCTGCCGGTCCCCTACCCCGTGCAGATCGACGGGACGGAGATCCTGATGGAGTGGATCACCGTCGACGGCGAGACCGCCCCACGGCTGGCCCAGACCCGACCGGAGCCGGACCTGCTGGCGTCGTACTTCGACCAGCTGCGGAGCGCCCTGGCGGTGATGGTGCAGAACGGTGTCGTCCACGGCGACCTCTCGGCGTACAACATCCTCGCGGCGGGCGAGCGCCTGGTGATCATCGACCTGCCCCAGATCATCGACATCGCCGGCAACCTCGCGGGCATGGACTTCCTGATGCGCGACTGCACCAACGTCTGCACCTGGTTCAGGGCGCGCGGTCTCGATGTCGATGAGCACGACCTGTTCGGCGAGCTGATGGCGCACGCGTTCTGAGCGGGACCGTGCCCACCGCCCTGCCCTCCCTTCCTTTCGAGACGATGGCTGCGCAACCTCCGCAACCACCGGTGGAGCTAGGTTCGCCATGTGAAGAGCACCCGCGGCCGCGTCGTACAGGTCGGGTCACTGGCGGAGTTCGACCGCAGGCTGGCCGCCGGGGCGACGTCGATGTCGGGCTGGCGGGTGCGCTCGGTCGACCTGACCGAGCGCACCGCCGAGCTCGAGCACTCCCGGCTGTCGGGCGCATCGTTCCTCGGCTGCATCTTCGCCCCGGCGGTGGCGGCCCGGGTCGAGGCCTCGGGGGCACTGGTCCTGCCGAGCTCGCCCGCCGTGCCGGTCGACGTCCGCCGGTCCAGGCTCTACACGCCGGACGAGCTGTACGACGACCCGTCGTACCCGGACTCGCTGGACGGGCGGGCCTACGCCTGGTCACAGCGACCGTTCGAGCCGGAGGCCGCCGTCGCCCAGGTCCTGCACGACCACGCGATCGACCAGGCCCTCTCCGCGTGGGCAGGGGCCCGGCACATCGTGGGCGTCATGGGCGGGCACGCGCTCCAGCGGGGCGAGCCGGCCTATGCGGATGCCGCGCGCCTGGGCCGGCTGTTGAGCACCGCCAGGGTGGTCGCGACCGGGGGTGGTCCGGGCGCGATGGAGGCCGTCAACCTCGGCGCGCGACTCGCGGGACGGCCCGGGTCTGATCTCGACGTGGCGCTGGACGTGCTGGCCGAGGTGCCGGCGTACCGGCCGGCCGTCGGTGACTGGCTGGCCGTCGCGTTCGAGGTGAACCGGCGGTTCCCCGGTGGCGCGGAGTCCCTCGGCATCCCCACCTGGCACTACGGGCACGAGCCGACCAACGTCTTCGCGACCGCGATCGCGAAGTACTTCCGCAACGCGATCCGCGAGGCGATCCTGGTCCAGGTCTGCGACGCGGGGATCGTGTTCCTGCCCGGCGCGGGCGGCACCGTTCAGGAGGTGTTCCAGGACGCGTGCGAGAACTACTACGCCGACGAGTCGTCGGTGGCGCCCATGGTGCTGGTCGGGGCGTCGTACTGGACCGAAACCCTGCCCGCCTGGCCGTTGCTGAGCTCGCTGGCGCGGGGGCGCGTGATGGAGGGTCACGTGCACCTCGTCGACACCGTCGAGGAAGCCGCTGCGCTGTTCGCTAGCCAGGCCGTGTCTCCCTGAGGCCGGCCTCGAGTTGCCGCTCTAGACGGGCGTGACGCCCGTCACCCTCCGTCGTTGTGCGGCCATGAAGTTCACTCGCCGCGATCTGTTCCGCACCGGTGCCGCCGTCGGCGGTGTCACCGCCTTCGGCTCGATGATCGCGGGTGCCGCCGCGCCCGCCTTCGCCTGGGCGCAGCAGACCACCCTCGGATCCGTCCTGCTGCGGGGGCCCGCAGGCCCCGGCGGCTACCGCAAGGTCATCACCGGGAACGGCGAGCCGCACCTGGCCCGCGTCGACCTGGGGGTGCCGGCGCAGGCCGGCCGCGAGGCCCGGCGCCAGGCGGTGCTCGCGTTCGCGCAGATGAGCGACGTCCACATCGTCGACGCCCAGTCGCCCCTGCGCCTGGAGTTCCTCGATCGCTACGACGACAGGGATGCTTCGGGCGACCCCATCATCGGGCTCTTCGCCTCGTCCCACCGCCCGCAGGAGATCATGAGCGCGCACGTCGCCGAGTCGATGGTCCGCGAGATCAACGCCATCGGTGCGGGTCCCGTGACCGGCGCCCCGCTCGCGTTCGCCATCCAGACGGGTGACAACTCCGACAACTCCCAGCAGAACGAGATCCGCTGGAACATCGACCTGCTCGACGGCAAGGTGGTCCGGCCGGATTCGGGCGACCTCACCAAGTACGAAGGTGTCGCGGACGACGACGGGCTCTACTACGACACCCACTACTGGCACCCGCACGGCACCCCGTTCCTGCGCCAGACGGACATCCCGCGCGGCCGCTACGGCTTCCCCACGGTCCCCGGGCTGCTCAACGCGGTCCGCCAGCCCTTCCAGGCGGAGGGCCTGAAGAGGGCCGGGGGCGCCCGGATGCCGTGGTACTCCGCGTTCGGCAACCACGACGGCCTGGCCCAGGGCAACTTCCCCCAGACCCTGCAGCTCAACGCCGTCGCCGTGGGCGGGCTGAAGCTGGTGTCGCCCCCGCCGGGCATCAGCGTCGCCGACCTGCTCAACTTCGTGCGCGGCAACCTGGCGGGGCTGCTCCAGGCGCTCACGCTGACCCCGGCGGTGCGTCCGGTGACCGCCGACCCCAGCCGTCGGCTGCTCACCCGCAAGCAGATCGTCGAGGAGCACTTCAACACCACCGGCCTCCCGGTCGGCCACGGCTTCACCCCGGAGAACCGGACCAAGGGGACGGCGTACTACAGCTTCGACCAGGACGGCGTGCGCTTCATCGTCCTCGACACCGTGAACCCCAACGGCTACTCCGACGGCTCCATCGACCCGGGCCAGTTCACCTGGCTCAAGCTGACCCTGGCCGCGACGACCGACAAGCTCGTGGTCGTCTGCAGCCACCACACATCCGGCACCATGACCAACGGGCTGATCGCCGCCGGTGGGGAGCTCGAGGTCCGGGTGCTCGGCCCGGAGGTCGTGACCGAGCTGTTGGCGCACGACAACGTGATCGCCTGGGTCAACGGCCACACGCACGTCAACCAGGTGTTCGCACACACCCGGCCGGGCGGCGGCGGGTTCTGGGAGATCAACACGGCCTCGCACATCGACTGGCCGCAGCAGTCACGGCTGATCGAGGTCGTCGACAACCAGGACGGCACGCTCTCGATCTTCACGACCATGCTCGACCACGCGGCCCCGCTGCAGAACACCGGCATCGGTGACGTCATCCAGCTGGCCGCGCTGAGCCGGGAGCTCTCCGCCAACGACTGGCAGGAGCGGGACGGCGATCGCCGAGGGGTCCGCGAGGCTCGCAACGTGGAGCTGCTCGTGCAGGCGCCGGCCTACCTGGCCTGACGCACCTAGCTCAGGGCTGGCTCAGGCCTCGGTCGCGGCCAGCTGACCGCAGGCCCCGTCGATCTCGCGACCCCGGGTGTCGCGGACGGTCGTCGGGATCCCCTTCGCCTCGAGCCGGCGCACGAACTCGCGCTCGTCCTTGGGGTCCGAGGCGGTCCACTTCGAGCCCGGCGTCGGGTTGAGCGGGATCAGGTTGACGTGCACCCAGCCCCAGTCGCCGTAGGAGTTCAGCAGGTCGCCGAGCAGGTCGGCCCGGTCGGCCTGGTCGTTGATGCCGCGCATCATGGCGTACTCGATGGACACGCGCCGCTTGGTGATGCGGGCGTAGTTCCAGGCGGCCTCGACGGTCTCGGCGACCGAGTAGCGGGTGTTGATCGGGACCAGCTCGTTGCGCAGCTCGTCGTCCGGTGCGTGCAGGCTGAGCGCCAACGTCACCGGGATGCCCTCCTCGGCCAGCTGGTTCATCCGCGGCACCAGGCCCACCGTCGAGACGGTGATGCCGCGCGCGGACATGCCGAGCCCGTTCGGGGTCGGGTCGACGAGGCGACGTACGGCGCCGATGACCGCCTTGTAGTTGGCCATCGGCTCCCCCATGCCCATGAAGACCACGTTGGAGACGCGGCCGGGGCCGCCCGGCACCTCGCCACGGGCCAGCGAACGGGCTCCGGCGACGACCTGCTCGACGATCTCCGCGGTCGACATGTTGCGCTGGAGGCCGCCCTGGCCGGTGGCGCAGAACGGGCACGCCATCCCGCAGCCGGCCTGGCTGGAGACGCACACGGTGGCGCGGTCGGGGTAGCGCATGAGGACGGACTCGACGAGCGCGCCGTCGAACAACTTCCACAGGGTCTTGCGGGTGGTGCCCTTGTCGGCCTCGAGCGTGCGCAGCGGGGTCATCAGGTCCGGGAGGAGGGCCTTGACGAGCTCGTCGCGCTGGGTGGCCGGGAGGTCGGTCATCTCGGCGGGGTCGTCGACCAGGCGGGAGAAGTAGTGGGTGGAGACCTGCCTGGCGCGGAAGCCCGGCAGCCCCATCTCCGTGAGGAGGGCGGTGCGCTCGTCGGCGGTAAGGTCGGCAAGGTGTCGCGGCGGCTTCTTGCGGCCGCGCGGCTCGTCGAAGACCAGCGGGAGCAAGGTCGTGCCGGCTGTGGTGGTGGGTGGGGGCGTGGGTGCGTCAGACATCAGGGGTCCGATTCTCCCACTACTGCGGTCCGGGGCCGAAACGTCAGCTCTGGTAGGTGACCAGGTACCAGAGGACGAGCGCGGCGACGCCGAGCACGACCAGCAGCGTGGTGAGCATGCCGACCGCCATGTAGAGGCCGAAACGCCGGGTCCTGGGCGCGAGCACCAGGCCGAGAGGGACCGCGAGGGCCACGAGCACGAACGGGAACAGGCTCTCCGCGGTGTGATAGTCGAACAGCGCGTTCAGGATGCCGGCGAAGATGCCGGGGACCACGATCACGAAACCGAGTCCGGTGAAGAACCCGGTGAGCGCCGTGAACGTCGGGTGGTCGCGGTGCCACCAGTCGGGTTGCCTTGCGGGCTCCACTGCGCCTTCGTCGCCGGGCCCGGCCACGGGCTCGCCCGCGGCCTCCTCGACCTGATGCTCGTCGGTGCTCATCACCTCGACGTTAGCGGATTCTCGACGGTGATCAGGTCGGGCATGCCGAGGCCGCGCCACCGATCCAGGTCGGGCGCGGCGCCGGTCAGGTCGGCCACGAGCACGGTCCACGCCGTGCCGTGTCCCACGAGCACGACGTCCTCGTCGGCGTGCACCCGAAGGATCGTCCGGACCGCCGTGGCGACGCGGTGGCGACAGGCTGTCAGCGACTCCCAGCCCGGCTGTGCCGGCTCGTCCGGGTGCTCGAAGGCGCGGCGTACGACGGTGTCGAAGTCCTCGAACCAGTCCGTGCTCTCCCGCACCATCTCGCGGAGGTCGTCGACGATCCCGACCTCGCCGTCGGTCAGGAGCTGAGCCGTGCCGACCGCCTTCGGCTCCGGGGACGAGAACCACGCCGCGTCGTACGGCAGGCGGTCGCGCAGCGCCCATACGTCGTCGAAGCCCGCCGGGTCGAGCTCCCACGTGGCCGCGACCCGGTCACTGACGATGAGCGGCCGTCCGTGGCGGACCAGGAACAGGGTCACTGGAACACGAGGTAGTGCAGGAGCAGCCAGACCGGGGCGATCGTCGCCAGCAGGGAGTCGAGGCGGTCCATCAGGCCACCGTGCCCGGGGATCACCTGGCTCATGTCCTTGATCCCGAGGTCGCGCTTGATCACCGACTCGCACAGGTCGCCGAGGGTGGCCATCACGACGGCGATGATGCCGAGGGCCACGCCGACCCACCAGTCCCCTTCGAGCAGGTAGACCACCAGCGCCCAGCCGGCGGCGATCGTGAAGACCGCCGACCCCGCGAACCCCTCCCACGACTTCCTGGGCGAGATCACCGGCGCCATCGGGTGCTTGCCGAACAGGACGCCGGCGACGTACCCGCCGATGTCGGAGGCGATCGTGACCACGATGAACGCGATGATCCCCTTCACACCGTCGTCGTCGAGACCCTTGCCGAACCCGTCCGAGCCGAGCCTGTCCCCGCCCTCAGCCAGCATCAGCGCGACGAACGACCCGAGGAACGGCACGTAGAGCAACGTGAACACCGACGCCGTGGCGTTCTGGACGTAGCCGTCGATGCCGCGCCGCAGCAGCCACAGCATCGTCGCCAGCGCGGCGACGGCGGTCGCCGTGACCAGGGCGGGGGCGCCCCAGAAGTAGGCGACAACGACCATCACGACCCCGCCGATCATCAGCGGCTGCTCCGGCAGGTCGATGCCCTTGGCGAGGAAGCCCTTGCGCAGCTCCCACACCGCGACCACCACGGCAACCGCCACGATGACCATGAACGCGGTCTTCCAGAAGATGAGCGACGCGACTGCCGCCCCGAGGAGCACGACCCCCGATACGATCGCCGCCCGCAGGTCGCGGCCCGCGCGCCCATGGTTCTTCTGCGGGGCAGCCGGAACCGGGGCGGGCATCGATTCGGTCATGGGTCGTGGAGTGCTCGGGTCCTCAGACCTCGATCAGCTCGGCTTCCTTGTTCTTCAGCATCTCGTCGATCGCGTCGGTGTGCTTCTTGGTGACCGAGTCCAGACGCTTCTCGGCGCCGGCGACGTCGTCCTTGCCGACCTCGCCGTCCTTCTCGAGCTTCTCCAGGCCCTGCTTGGCCGTACGGCGCAGGTTGCGCACGGCGACCCGGCCGTCCTCGGCCTTGCCCCGCGCCACCTTGATGTACTCCTTGCGGCGCTCCTCGGTGAGCTCGGGGAAGACACAGCGGAGCACCTTGCCGTCGTTGGACGGGTTGACGCCGAGGTCGGAGTCGCGGATGGCCTTCTCGATCGCGGTCATGGCACCGATGTCGTAGGGCTGGATCAGGATGATCCGGGCCTCCGAGGCGGAGAACGACGCCAACTGCTGGAGCGGAGTCGGCGAACCGTAGTAGTCCACGACGATCTTGTTGAACATGCTGGGCTGGGCGCGTCCGGCCCGGATCGCCGCGAAGTCCTCGCGCGTCGACTCGACCGACTTGTCCATCTTGTTGTCGGCCTCGTTGAGGATGTCGTTGATCACGGCTGGCTCCTGCCTTCTCTGCTGTGCTGCTGGGGGCGTGCAGGTCGTGGCGGGACTCAACTCGCCGTGACCAGCGTGCCGATCTTCTCACCCTGGACGACGCGCGGGATGTTTCCCTCGGGCTCCATGCCGAACACGATCATCGGCAGCTTGTTCTCGGCGCAGAGCGTGAAGGCCGTCTGGTCCACGACCCGCAGGCCCCGGCTGACCGCGTCGGCGTAGGTCAGGTCGTCGTACTTGGTCGCGGTGGGGTCCTTGTGCGGGTCGGCGCTGTAGACGCCGTCGACGCCGTTCTTGGCGAAGAGCACCACGTCGCACCTGGTCTCGAGGGCCCGCTGGACGGCCACGGTGTCGGTCGAGAAGAACGGCATGCCCATGCCGGCGCCGAAGATGACCACGCGCCCCTTCTCCATGTGCCGGATGGCGCGGCGCGGGACGTACGGCTCCGCGACCTGGCCCATCGTGATCGCGGTCTGGACGCGGGTCTCCACGCCCATCTTCTCGAGGAAGTCCTGGAGGGCCAGGCAGTTCATCACGATGCCGAGCATGCCCATGTAGTCGGCCCGCACCCGGTCCATGCCGCGCTGCTGGAGCTCGGCGCCACGGAAGAAGTTGCCACCACCGGTGACGACGGCGATCTGCACCCCAGAGCTCGCGACGGCCGCGACGTCGCGGGCGATCGTCTGGACGACGTCGGGGTCGACCCCGACCTTGCCGCCGCCGAACACCTCACCCGACAGCTTGAGGAGGACGCGCTGGTACCCGGTGCTCATGCGGTTTCCCTTCGTACGCCGTGGGGGGACATGCGCGAAGGCCGGTCCGCTGATCTCCTGGTGTTGGGATCGATGCGGACCGGCCTCCTCGTGACGTCAGACAGAAACCTATCGGGTCAGACCGTGTCTGTTAATCCAGGGCCGTCGCGAGCGGTGCCCGTCGGGCGCCGCGCAGGCCAAGGATTGACGGACGCGG
>JAOPXC010000077.1 GCA_025965335.1 Nocardioides sp.
GCCGGTTGACCACGACGGCGGACGAGGTGCCCGACGTACACCGAGTTCCACGGTGACCACCGCCGACCGTGATCACATCATCCCGGTGATCCCAGTCGAGACGCCCTGCCTGGCCTGACCGGGTCTCGACAAGCTCGACCAGCGGACGGGTCTCGACGGGCTCGACCAGCGGGGGTCACCGCCCTGCGTTGCCTCTACCGGGTCTCGACAAGCTCGACCAGCGAGAGGGACGGTTGCTAGCGCAACCTCCTCAACTAGCGAGGGGGTCTCGACAGGCTCGACCAGCGGAGGGGTGACGGTTCGGCGAGTGGGCCGGGTGCGGGGGTCGTCAGGCGAGGTCGGGGTGCGCCCGTCCGGCGATGAGGGGCAGGTCGAGGTAGGTCTTGATGCCCGGATCGGCGGCGACGACGTACGGGATCGAGTTCACGCAGTGCATGGCGGTGGCCACGACTCCGGGGTTGCGGACCAGGCCCTCCTCCACGGTGTCGGGCTGCCAGCCCTTGATGGTGACGAACGTGTTCGGATCGCCCTTGACCTCGACCTCGAAGCGCTCGCCCTCGGGACCGAAGGTCCAGGCCGGCTCGAGGTTCTCCTCGCCCATCAGCCAGTTGACGGCAATGTGTACGACGACCTGCTCGCCGACGAACCCCTCCCAGATGAAGCGCTGGCCAGCGACGAGGCCGGGCTCGATGACTCCGATCGGGGTCTCGATCGGGGCGGTCGCGACGGCCACCTCCTGCCGGGGCCGGATCTCGGCGTCCTTCGAGAAGCCGAGCGCGTCCAGACACATCCGCGTGGACTGGACGAAGCCCCCGGAGAGCAGCCCCATCATCGGACCGTCCATCGCGTCCTCGGGCTTGCCGCCGAACATCATGATGTGGCGGACCACGTCGGGGGCGTTGTAGGTGCGGATGTCGGAGAACTCCTCACCGCGAACGTAGGTCACCGCCGACGACAGCGCCGAGAACATCAGGGGGTGGAGCTCGGTGATGCCGCCGGGGTTGATGCCAGTGCCGTGCAGCGTGGTGCCGGCCTCCGCGCAGGCTGCTGCCAGGGGAGCGCCGTCCCTCTCGGTGGGGTAGAACCAGCCCACGGGCGTCACGACGTTCTTGCCGGACCGCAGGATCTCGGCGACCTCGTTGCGGTCGGGGATCATGGGGGAGTAGACGACGCAGTCCGCGTCCAGGGCCAGGATTTCCTCCTTGCTGCTTGTCGCCACGACCCCGAGATGGTCGGTGCCAAGGATCTCGCCGACGTCCATACCGTTCTTGGCGTCGGAGTGGACCCAGCAGCCGACGAGCTCGAGGTCGGGGTGCAGCAGGATGCCCTCGATGGCGGCGCGCCCGACGCCGCCGGTGGCCCATTGGATGACGCGCAGCGCCAAGTTGATCACTCCTCCTAGTTGCGGATTCGCGTCACTGTCGCACTAGAACGTGTTCTTGTCGACTGGTTGAGGAGGGTTCGGGGCTACTGACCCTGCATCACGCCGACCGGCTCGCGCTGGAAGCCCGGGAAGACGGTGGCGGTCGAGGCGCCGAACCGGGACGCGACGATCTCGGACAGCACGCTCCGGTAGTCGGTCGTGACCATCAGATCCGCGTCGAGGTCGTTGGAGAGACCCGGCCAGCTGCCGTAGTACTTCCCGCCCTTCA
The DNA here is from genome assembly GCA_025965335.1 of Nocardioides sp. GTDB lineage: Bacteria > Actinomycetota > Actinomycetes > Propionibacteriales > Nocardioidaceae > Nocardioides. The sequence continues at coordinate 1,653 of JAOPXC010000077.1, forward strand.
CGCCGGCGCCGGCGACGAACATGACGTTGCCGTACCCGTGGTCGAGGCCGTAGCTGTCGTTCTCGACGACCCGCCGCCCGAACTCGCTGAGGGCGACCAGCGTGACCTTTGCGGCCTGGTCGCCGAGGTCGTCGAAGAGCGCGGCGATCGAGCCCGCCAGGTCCTTCGCGTTGTCGAGCATCCGTCCCCACTCCAGGGTGCCGAGTCCCGAGTGCATGTCCCAGTCGCCCTGGTCGACGGTGATGACCTCCACTCCGACGTCGCCGCGGACCACCCGGGCCACCCCGGCCAGAGCCCGGCCGAGATCAGAGTCCGGGTACGTGGCCCGGTGGTCGGCGGCCTGTTGAACGGCAGCGAAGTCGGCCGTGGCGGCGAATGTGGCGCGCATGCCCCGGCCCAGCGGGGTGCCGTTGCCGTCCCAGAGGGTGTGCAGGGACTTCTTGCGCCCGCCCGTGGTGTCCCACTCGTCGTCTCCAGGGATGCCAACGGAGTCGACGTCACCCGACGACATGACGGGCTGCTCGCCGTACAGCGAGGTCGGGACGACGCCCGCGCCCAGGTTGAAGCCCTGCAGGGGGGAACTGCTGGCATCCGTGCCGATCAGCCGGTTCAGCCACCCCTGACGAGTGGTCGAGCCCGGATTGGCGTCCTCGACCTCCTCCATCGCGGCGAAGTGGGAGCGGTTGGGTGCGGGCAGCCCGGTGGCGTGGACGGCCGCCAGCTTGCCGGCGCTCCAGAGCGGGAGCAGCGGAGCGAGCTCGGGATGCAGCCCGAAGAACCCGTCCCTGGCGAGCAGCGCGGACGCGGGGACCGCGAGGTTGGGGCGGGCGTCGTAGTAGACCGGGTCGGCGTGCGGTACGACGAGGGAGAGTCCGTCGGCGGCTCCCCGCATCGAGAGGACGACGAGCACGGAGTCGGCCGAGGCGGCCTGAGCGGGTGACGCGGTGACCACGGCCGAGCCGATGACCGTGCTGGTGCCGGCCAGAGCCAGGGCACCCGCGAACAGGCCACGTCGCGAGAGCGCGGCGAACTCGTCGCAGCAGGGCTTGCTCCCAGTCGGGTCCATGCGAGTCACGTCCGTCATCGGGTCAGGTGGGCGGGGGAGTCGAGCAAGGTGCCGAGCAACCGGTAGAACTCCCACCTGACCAGCCCGTGGTCGGCGGTGATCTTCTCCGTCGGCCCCACGTCTGTCGCCTCGCAGCAGGCCCGCAGGAGCCGTGGCGTGGAGCGGCGGTGGAGCAGCTGCTGGCACAGGTGGTCGACGAGCTTGTTGAAGCGCATCGACGGCTTGGGCATCCAGTCCATCGGCTCCGGATAGGTGATCCCGACGCTGGGCCACCAACCGCCACTCATGGACCAGTGGACGTCCATCGAGGCGATCAGCCTTGTCGGAGACGACCACGAGTCGTTGTCGATGGGCTGTCCGTCGGGCCGGGGCCACGCGAACGGCGAGGTGCCGAGGTTTTCGGCCTGCCAGAGCATGGCGGTCGCGGCATAGTCGTTGCCGGCGTCCCCCTCCGGCGGAGGTTGCAGCTTGACGCCGAGGGCGCGGTAGGTCGCCACGATGTCCTCGCCGGGGTCGCGGACCTTCGACCCGGCGGCGTTCTGGAAGGCAGTGGACGCGACGAGGGCACGCAGCACCGGCTTGATGGCGGTGTCGTTGTCCAGGTACACCGCGGCCAGCTTGTCGACCAGCACGCCGGGCGGGTTGTCCCCGACGAACTTGACGGCGAGCTTGTGGGCGATGCGCTGAGCGGTGGCCGGGTGGTGGGCCAGGTAGGAGAGGTAGCGCCGGGTGAGGTCCCGACCGTCGGCCGCGGTGTTCGCGTCGGTGAAGCCCATGACGGCGACCGGGCCGCGCCAGTGGTCCTCGGTCGTGTACGACGCCGCCCAGGTGTCCCACATGTCGACGGACCAGCCGGTCAGGATGCGTGCCGAGCCCTTGACGTCGTCCTCGGTGTAGTTGCCCCGACCGACGGTGTGCAGCTCGAGCAGCTCCCGCCCGAGGTTCTCGTTGGGGTGCACGGCGGTCGAGACCGCGCCATCGAGGTAGATGAGCATCGCCGGGTGGGTGATCGTGGCGTGCAGCAAGTCGTCGAAGCGCCCCAAGGCGTGTCGGCGAATGGCGGCGCCGTACGACGTGCGCCAAGTGAAGGTGGCGTCGCCCCAGACCGGCACGTTGAGGTGGTTCTCCCAGAACTCCGTCATGGTCTCGAGTACCTGACGCTTGGTGTGCATTCGTCGGAGCAGCACCCAGCGCGCGTAGTCGGCCATCACCTCCCACCCGCCCTCGATCTCCTGGATCTGGCGTTGCCACAGGTCCTGCGGGCCCCGGGAGAGGCTGGGGTACCACTCGAGGAGCGCGTCGGTCGCGGCGTCCGTGATGACGCCCGGGTTCAGCTGTTGCTCGAACCACTTGCTGGCCCCGCCGGCCGCGATCACCTTCGCGGCCAGGGCCGGCGTGACGCCGTACGAGAACCGGCCCACCAGGTGCCGGCCGGACGATGAGAGCAGCCGAGCACCGCGGTAGTGCGCAGGCACGTACGACGCTGCGGCCGATGCGACTCCCGGCCGGGCCAGGGTCGCGGCAGCGGCGGTCGCGCCGACCGCGGCGGCGCGGGTGAGGATCGCGCGTCGTGAGGGGGGAGCAGACGTCGACACCCGCGACACGATAGGGAGCCGACCGGACCCGCGACACGCGCCCGACCCAAGACCACCCACAAGGACCATGCCCCCGACCGCAGAAGCAACCGATCGGAGGATCCCGGTACAGTGGTGCGTTCACTGGCCCTGACCGCAAAGGACCCTGAGCACCCCCGATGGACGGCTCTCAAAGTAGTTCGCTCTCCCGCAACGGAGAGCGCCCATGACCGCCGTGCTTCTCCTGGCTCTCGCCCTGCTGCTGATCGTCGCCTGCGGGGCGTTCGTGGCCGCGGAGTTCTCCTTCGTCACCGTCGACCGAGCCCGGGTCGAGACCGCCGCCGCCACCGGTGACTCGGGTGCGCTCGGGGTGCAGGCCGCATTGCGCACCCTGTCGACCCAGCTGTCCGGCGCCCAGGTCGGCATCACGGTGACCAACCTGGCCGTCGGATTCCTTGCCGAGCCCGCGATCGCGAGCCTGATCGACGGACCGCTCGAGAGCACCGGCGTGCCCCAGGGCGCCGTGTCGCCGATCGCGGTGGGCGTCGGTCTGGTGCTCGGCACCTTCCTCATGATGATCTTCGGCGAGCTGGTCCCCAAGAACCTCGCGCTGGCCAAGCCCATGGACGTGGCTCGGGCGACCCAGAGCTTCCAGCGCATGTTCACCACGATCACCGGGCCCGCCATCAAGCTGCTCAACGGCTCGGCCAACTGGTTCGTGCGGCGCCTCGGCGTGGAGCCCCAGGAGGAGCTCAGGTCCGCGCGGAGCTCCACGGAGCTGGCCTCGTTGATCCAGCGCTCCGCCGACCAGGGCACCCTCGACGCCGACACGGCCGAGCTCATGGAGCGCTCGGTGGAGTTCGGCTCGCGCACGGCCGGCGAGATCATGACCCCGCGGGTGCGCACGACGAGTCTCGACGTCAACGACCGGGCCAGCGCCGTCATCGAGGCGACGCGCAAGACCGGGCACTCGCGCTTCCCGGTGCTTGACGCGGAGGAGAACATCGCGGGAACGGTGCACGTGAAGCACGCCGTCGCGCTGCCGGTGGGCGAACGTGCGACCACCAAGGTCAAGCACCTGGTCGCCAAGCCGATCGTCGTTCCCGACTCGCTCCGGCTCGACCCCTTGCTGTCGCTGCTGCGCAAGGACGGCTTCCAGATGGCGATCGTCCTCGACGAGTACGGCGGGTACGCCGGCATCGTGACCCTCGAGGACGTGATCGAGGAGATCGTCGGCGACATCTCGGACGAGCACGACCGGCTCGGGTCGCGGGCGCGACAGCGGCGCGACGGATCGTGGCTGCTCTCCGGCCTGCTCCGTCCCGACGAGGTCGAGGACATCACCGGGATCGAGCTGCCGGACCACGAGGACTACGACACCATCGCCGGCCTCGTGCTGCGGGTGCTCGGCCGCATCCCCAGCACCGGCGACGTCGCAGAGGTCCCGGTGCCGGACCACTCCGACCCGGACGAGCGGCGCGAGCAGCTGGCCGTGCTGACGGTCGAGCACATGGACGGCCTGCGCATCGACCGGGTCTCCCTGCGGCTGCTCGACGGAGGAGACCGATGAGCACCGGAGTCGCACTCGTCGTCGCCGGCCTCCTGCTGCTCGGCAACGCGTTCTTCGTGGCCGCCGAGTTCGCGCTCGTCTCGGCCCGCCGGACCCAGATCGAGCCCCGCGCCGAACAGGGTTCGCGGATGGCGCGCACCACCCTGAAGGCGATGGAGAACATGTCGCTGGTCATCGGGGTCAATCAGCTCGGCATCACGGTTTGCTCGCTGGTCCTCGGTGCCGTCGGCGAGCCCGCGGTCGCCCACCTGCTCGATCCCATGTTCCACGCCGCCCACATGCCGGAGTCGCTGCTGCACCCCGTCTCGTTCGGGGTGGGACTGCTGATCGTGGTGTACCTGCACGTCGTGCTCGGCGAGATGATCCCGAAGAACCTCGCGCTGGCGGGGCCTGACCGGGTCGCCCTCATCCTCGGCCCGCCGATCTGGGGCTTCGTCACCGTCTTCCGACCGGTCATCCGGGTGATCAACGCGGTCGCCTCCGGCGTGCTGCACCTCCTCGGCGTCAAGCTCATGGACGAGGTGAGCTCGACGTACACACGCGAGGAGGTGGCTGCCCTGGTGGAGCAGTCGCGGGGCGAGGGGCTGCTCGAGGCGGACGAGTACGACCGGCTGGCCGGCGCGCTCGGCTTCACGGAGAAGTCGGTTGCGGCGGTGCTGATGCCGCCCGAGAGCCTGACGACCGTCACCCGCGGGTCGACGCCGGCGGACGTGGAGGCGCTCTGCGCCGCGACCGGGTTCAGCCGGTTCCCGGTGGTCTCCGAGGACCACGAGCTGCTGGGCTACGTGCACATCAAGGACGTCCTCGAGACCGACGAGGCTCGCCGGGGCCGGCCCATCGACGACAAGTGGATCCGGCCGTTCGCGCTGGTCACCGAGACGGACAGCCTGCACGAGGCCCTCGAGACCCTGCAGCGTCGTGGGGCCCACATGGCCCGCGTCGTCGACACCGACGGCGTCACGCTCGGGCTGGCCACCCTCGAGGACGTCATCGAGGAACTGGTCGGCGAGATCCGCGACGCGGCACACCTCGAGGAAACGGCCTGACCCGACGACTAGGGTGCACACGTGGCAGATGAGGCGACCCGCACCTTCGGCGTGTGGACATTGCCCAACCTGATCAGCATGCTGCGGCTGGCGGGCGTACCGGTGTTCCTCTGGCTGGTGCTGGGGCCCGAGGCCGACGGCTGGGCACTCGCACTGCTGATGGTGTCCGGCGTGACCGACTTCCTGGACGGGTGGCTGGCCCGCAAGCTCAACCAGACCTCGGTCCTGGGCCAGATTCTCGATCCGGTCGCGGACCGCCTGTACATCCTCGCCGTCGTGGTCGGTCTGGCTCTTCGCGACGTGATCCCGTGGTGGATGGCGGTCTCCCTGCCGCTGCGCGACCTGCTGATGTGGGGCCTGGTCCCGTTCCTTCGGACCCGCGGCTACAGCGCGCTGCCGGTCCACTTCCTCGGCAAGGCGGCGACGTTCAACCTGCTGTACGCCTTCCCGCTGCTCCTGCTGGGTGACGGCGACGGTGTCGTTGCGACGCTGGCCCGGGTCTTCGGCTGGGCGTTCGCGTTCTGGGGGATCGGCCTCTACTGGTGGGCGGGGGTCCTCTACGCGTGGCAGGTGCGCAGACTGCTGAGCACGACCGAACGCCGGGCGGCGGTCCAGGATGCCTGAGCTGCCCCAGCGCGTCACGATGCCACTGCTCACGCTCATCACCCAGCAGTCGCTCGACGAGGACTACCTGCACGTGGCCGAGCGTCGCGCTGCGGCTGCCCCGCGACCGCCGCCCGGCCGACCGCGGCGCACGGCGGCGGTTATGGTCGCGGTGTTCGGGGTGCTGGTCGCGACCGCCGGGATCCAGACCTCGCGCAACCAGGGCGTCGACCAGGCCAGCCGCACGACCCTCATCTCCCGCGTCAACGAGGAGCGGGCCTCCGTCTCGAGGCTCCAGGACAAGATCGCGCGCCAGCGAGACCGCCTCACGGCGCTGCAGGCGCAGAACGCCCAGGTCGCCACCACCGAGCAGGCTGCGGTCTCCCGGCTACGACGGCTGCAGGTCGGCACCGGGTTCGTGGCCGTCCACGGCGAGGGGATCCGGATGACCATCGACGATGCGCCGGCCGGCGTCGTCGGCGGTGGGGTCAAGGACGAGGACCTCGCGCTCGTCGCGAACGGTCTCTGGGAGGCCGGGGCGGAAGCCATCTCCATCAACGGGCAGCGCCTGACCGCGGTGAGCTCGATCCGGAACAGCGGCCAGGCCATCCTCGTCAACGTGTTGCCGCTGACACCGCCGTACATCGTGCTCGCGATCGGGGACACCCGGACACTGCAGGCCGACTTCCTCGACTCCGACGGCGGCCAGCTGTTCTCGAATGTGGTCAGCAAGTACGGCGTAGGCTTCGCGATGCACAAAGAGGACGAGGTGTCGCTCCCGGCCGCGCCGTCCAAGCTGCTCCGGCTGCACGCCGTTGTTGCGGGAGCGTCCGCCGACCCGCCCGCCCATGACGAGGAGACCACGCCGTGATCGCCGCACTCGGGCTGCTCGTCGGCATCGCTCTGGGACTGATCTTCCAGCCCAACGTGCCGCTCTCCCTCGAGCCCTATCTTCCGATCGCGGTCGTCGCCGCCCTTGACGCGGTCTTCGGCGGCCTGCGGGCCTACCTCGACGGGATCTTCGACGACAAGGTCTTCGTGGTGTCGTTCATCAGCAACGTCGTCATCGCCGCCGCGATCGTCTACCTCGGCGACAAGCTCGGCGTCGGTGGACAGCTGTCGACCGGCGTGATCGTCGTGCTCGGGATCCGGATCTTCTCCAACGTCGCCGCGATCCGGAGGCATCTCTTCCATGCCTGAGGTCAACGAGGCGGCCGACGGCCCGGACCCAGCCACCCAGGAGCCACCGCCCTCGGGGCGACAGCGGCTCGTGTCCGCGATGTTCCGGCCGTCGCGGGCGCAGGTCGTCGTGGGTGTGCTGATGGCGCTCGTGGCGTTCGCGACGATCACCCAGGTCCGCAGCAACCAGGTCGACGACAACTACTCCGGCTACCGCGAGCAGGACCTCATCGACGTGCTGACCGGCCTCGCCGGCACCTCGCAGCGGGCTCGCGCGGAGATCGCCCGCCTCGAGAGCACCCGCAACGACCTGCAGTCCGACACGAACGCGCACGCCGCGGCCCTCAAGCAGGCACAGTCGGAGGCGGACACGCTCAGCATCCTCGCCGGGACGGTCCCCGTGACAGGTCCCGGGGTCCGCCTCACCGTGACCGAGACCGACAGTCCCATCACCGTCGGCTCCGTGATCGACACGATCCAGGAGCTGCGCACGGCCGGCGCCGAGGCGATCCAGTTCAACGGCCAGGTCCGCCTGATCGCGCAGAGCTCGGTCGAGGACGGGGTGGGCGGCATCATCATCGACGGCCAACAGCTCTCGGCGCCGTACGTCATCGATGTGATCGGGGAGCCGAGCACGCTTTCGGGGGCCATCACGTTCCCCGCGGGTCCGCGGGCGCAGTTCGAGGAGAGCGGCGCCGTGGTCCAGATCCAGAAGCTGAAGTCGCTCGACATCCAGAGCGTGCGCGAGGTCACGCCACCTGACTTCGCCCAGCCAAGTGGCCCGCAGTAGCGTGCTCGCATTGATCGGCCCGTCCACCAGCAAAGATCGACAGGAGACCGCGTGTACCCCGACGACCTGAAATACACCACCGAGCACGAGTGGGTGCGCACGCCCGGTGAGCACGAGGGTTCGGTCCGGATCGGCATCACCCACTATGCACAGGACGCGCTGGGCGACATCGTCTACGTCTCGCTCCCCGAGGCGGGCACCACCGTCGCGGCCGGCACGACCTGCGGCGAGCTCGAGTCGACCAAGTCGGTCAGCGACGTGTACGCGCCCGTGAGCGGCGAGGTCGTCGCCCGCAACGACTCCCTGGACGCCACGCCCGAGCTGGTGAACAACGACCCGTACGGCGGCGGGTGGCTGTTCGAGGTCGTGCCCAGCGATCCCGCCGAGGTGGACGCCCTGCTCGACGTCACGACCTACGTCGCGTCGCTCGAGGCCTGACCAAGGCTGCGCGGGACTGGCGCCGCTGCCTTGATCGGCCGCCCCGGACTGATAGGTTCGGTGGCAACCGTCAACCTCAGCCCGGCCTTGAGGGTTTCTCCGGGAACGGCAGGCTGGCGGCACCGATCCGACCCGGAGGGATGACCGATGCCGTTCTGCACAGTGTGTGGCAAGCAGAACCCCGACGACGCGCGCTTCTGCGCCCAGTGCGGTGCCCGCCTGGTCGGGGCGGACTCACCGACCCCGGCCGCCGACCAGCCCCTCGACGAGTCGACGGCGACGGCGACGATCCAGATCGGCGTCGGCGACACCAGCAGCAAGATCGAGACCTCCGACCGTCAGCTCAACCCTGTCGACGCCGCCGCCGTGGACGCGCTGCCCGCTGGACACGCGCTGCTCGTCGTCCAGCGTGGCCCCGGGTCGGGCAGCAGGTTCCTGCTCGACGCCGACGTGATCAGCGCGGGGCGGCATCCCGACAGCGAGATCTTCCTCGACGACGTCACCGTGTCGCGCCGTCATGCCGAGTTCAACCGGTCGGGCGACAGCTTCACGGTCCATGACGCGGGCAGCCTCAACGGCACCTACGTCAACCGCGACCGCATCGACCGGGTGCAGCTCAAGGACGGCGACGAGGTGCAGATCGGCAAGTACCGCCTGGTCTTCTTCTCCGGGCACGAGGGTGACTGAGCGTGACCACCACCTCGGTGTCGGGGGGCACGTCATCTGGGTCCTCGCGGTCCCGGATGAACATCGGTGAGGTCCTGGACCGCCTGCGGCCGGACTTCCCGGGCATCACGATCCCCAAGATCCGGTTCCTCGAGGACAAGGGCCTCATCAAGCCCGAGCGCACCCCCTCCGGCTACCGGAAGTTCTCCCAGGGGGACGTTGACCGGCTGCGTTACGTCCTGCGGATGCAGCGTGACCACTACCTGCCGTTGAAGGTCATCGGGGAGCACCTCGATGCCATCGACCGTGGTCTCGAGCCGCCACCGCTGGACGCCGTCGTGCCGACGGTGCCGAAGGTGGCACTGGCCGCGGACGGGCTGCCGAGCGCCGAGTCCTTCAGCCGCCGCGACAACCTCAGGCTGTCGCGCCGCGAGCTGCTCAAGATCTCCGAGATCTCCGAAAAGCTGCTCGACGAGCTCGAGCAGTTCGGGCTGATCACGCCGACCCGGGGGACCGGCCACTACGACACCGATGCCCTGGTGATCGCCCAGACGGCACGTGAGCTCGCCGACTTCGGATTCGAGCCGCGTCACCTGCGTGCGTTCAAGTCCGCGGCCGACCGCGAGGTCGGCCTCGTCGAGCAGGTGGTCGCGCCGCACAAGCGCGGACGGGACGCCGCCGCGAAGGCGCGCGCGGAAGAAGCGGTCAGCGCGATCGCCGCGCTGTCGGTGCGGCTGCACGCCACGCTGGTCAAGGCCGGGTTGCGATCCTCCTGACCGGGCCGGCCCCTCTTGGGCCGGAGTAGGGTTGGCAACGTGCGGGAAGTCGATGTCATGGGAGTCCGGGTCGAGATGCCCTCGAACCAGCCGATCGTGCTGCTGCGCGAGGTGACGGGGGAGCGCTACCTCCCGATCTGGATCGGCGCCGTCGAGGCCACCGCGATCGCCTTCGCCCAGCAGGGCGTCGTGCCCCCGCGGCCGCTGACCCACGACCTGCTCAAGGACGTGCTCGACGCCACCGGCAACGAGCTGGCCGAGGTGCGCATCACCGACGTCAAGGACGGGGTGTTCTTCGCGACGCTGATCTTCGGCTCGGGGGTGGAGGTGAGCGCGCGTCCGTCCGACTCCATCGCGCTCGCGCTGCGCACCGGCACGAGGATCGTGTGTGCCGAGGAGGTGCTCGACGAGGCCGGCCTGGCCGTGCCGGCCGAGCAGGAGGACGAGGTCGAGAAGTTCCGCGAGTTCCTCGACCAGGTGACGCCCGAGGATTTCGACGCCCCCACCGACGGTTGAAATCTCACCCTCAACCTGAGGTTGAGGGTTGCGACACGCCGAGCAGGTCTTTGACCGCTCCGCCGCACCGGCCTACCTTGAACTGTCTCTGTTGTAACTCCACCACTGTGGTTGTGCCTCTTTCGAGGAGTAGGACCACACTTCCCCGGCAGTTACGTGCTCACGGAGTAGACCCACGGAGGACCGTTGAAAGAGCAAGAGCATGAGCTGGGTGCCGCAGAGGCCGAGCTCGCCGCCGAGGTGGCCGAGGAGCAGGGCCTTCTCTTCGCCGACGACGTGTCCCCGTTGCCCAGCGACACCGGCTACCGCGGCCCGACGGCCTGCAGCGCGGCCGGCATCAGCTACCGACAGCTCGACTACTGGGCCCGCACGGGGCTCGTCGAGCCGACCGTGCGCGGTGCCAGCGGCTCCGGGACCCAGCGTCTCTACTCCTTCCGTGACATCTTGATCCTCAAGGTCATCAAGCGCCTCCTCGACGCCGGCATCTCGCTGCAGCAGATCCGCACCGCGGTCCAGCACCTGCGCGAGCGCGGCACCGACGACCTGACCCGCGTCACGCTGATGAGCGACGGCGCCTCGGTCTACGAGTGCACCAGCAACGACGAGGTCATCGACCTGCTCCAGGGCGGCCAGGGCGTGTTCGGCATCGCGATCGGCGGCGTCTGGCGCGAGATCGAAGGCACCCTCGCCGAGCTGCCCAGCGAGCGCACCTCCGACGAAGCCTCCTCGACGGCCAGCGACGAGCTCGCCGCTCGCCGGGCGGCCCGCAAGATCGGCTGAGTTTCGAGACGGTTGGTTTCGAGACGGTTGCTGCGC
>JAOPXC010000110.1 GCA_025965335.1 Nocardioides sp.
CAGTCCCGTCCAGTTCCTTCCTTATCTGTTCGACCTGCTCCACGCCCCACTTCCGCCGTACTACGAGTTGTTGAGGGAGGTGGCGAAGAACGTGGGGGCGATCGGCCCCGGTCGGATTGTGAGCCCCAGCGGGCAGGAGATAGCGGAAACAAGTTTGTCGGCCAAAGGGAAGGCCCTGCTCCGCGACTACAGAATGGTTCAGTACGACTTCTCGCTCGGCGAGCGCTACGCAGTCGGCAGCATGTGGTACTAGCCGGACATTCCTGTTCACTCAGCGTCTTCATCTCAGCAACCCGCAAATACGATTTGCTACAACTCGCGCCAGGGGGAGTGGACCCGCCCGGCCGCAGGGGCACCCCGAAACCTCGTTCTGCACGACGCCGCCCTCGACTCACCCGAGTCACTGGTGCCGATCGCCGACCAGCGTGAAATCACAACTACGCGACAACCGGTGCGTTGATTGGGCCAGACTGCTCCGGTGACAGGTCTCGGCTCGGTGAGCGTGTGCATGGCGGCGCACAACGGCGCGCTCTTCATCCGCGACCAGATCGATTCGATCCTCGCCGAGATCGGTCCCGATGACGAGCTCATCATCGTGGACGACGCCTCCACAGATGGCACCATAGCTGTCATCCGCGCGATCCCGGACGCGCGTCTCCGCGTAGTGGCCCGCGACCAGAACATCGGCTACGCGGCCACCTTCGAAGAGGCCCTTTCCCTTGCGAAGGGAGACCATGTGTTCCTCGCTGACCAGGACGATGTCTGGCCGTCCGGGCGGGTCGATGTCATGCAGCGAGCACTGGCGGACCACGCGGTCGTCGCCGGCAATGTGGCGATCCTGGACGGGCCCGACCACCTGCGCTCGCCTTTCGGTGCCCATGACTGGCGACTGTCGGGGGGCCAGGTCGTTCACCCGTGGGCGACGGTGCTCGGGCTGGCCCTCTCAAACGTCCCGTACTTCGGCAGCGCCATGGCGGTCCGTCGGGACTTCTTGAAGCTGGCCCTGCCCTTCCCAGCTTCGGCGCGGGAGCTCCACGACGGCTGGCTTGCACTGCTCGGCCTCATGGCGGGCTCAATGGTGCATGTGGAGGATCGGGTCGTACGCCGTCGAGTTCACGGCGGGAACACGACCGGCAAGCCGCGAGCACCCCACAGGATCCTCGTCGCCCGGATCCTCTTCCTCCGCATGTGCGTCACCTCTTGGCGGCGGGTGCGTTCCGCTAAGTTGGTCACGTGATCACAGCCATCGTCTTCATCAACGCCGAGGTGGCCCGGATTCCCGAGGTCGGCGCTTCCATTGCGGAGATCGATGGCGTCAGCGAGGTCTACTCGGTGACCGGGCAGATCGACCTGATCGCCCTGATCCGGGTCCGCGAGCACGATGACGTCGCCCGGGTGGTGGCCGACCAACTGAACAAGGTTCCCGGCGTGAACGGCACCGAGACACACATCGCGTTCCGCACCTACTCGCGTCACGACCTGGAGTCCGCCTTCTCAATCGGCCCCGACTGACCGCACGCCGCGCGCCATCGCGCTCAGGTGCACTACCAACCCCATGGCGGGACCGGCCGCCAAGGCCAGCAAGGTCCGGTCAACCACGTCGAGCGGCAACGCGAGGCAAGCCAGCGAAGCAATGACTGCGACCGCCCAGCCACCGGTCGAGCTCGCGTCCTGGTCGAGCGCCACTAGGGCCACCCCGCTGATAGTCATGGCCACCATCAGAAGTGCGCAGGCGACGAGCCCCGCCAGCGTCTGACCGGCGATCTCGAAGTTTGGGCCGAAGAGGAGCTTCAGGATCGCCGGACCGACCAATGCCCCGCCCACGACCGCGGCAACGCCGGCGGCGAGTGCGGCGGGAAGTTTTTCGACGAACCATGCCGTGAGTACGTCCCGGTGCAGGATGCACTGACGCAGCAGCAGAGGTCGAAGCGCGTTGATCGGCAGGAGCAACGGGCTACGCGTCAGTACGATGGCGGCGAACAGCGACCCCTCGATCGAGGGGTCGGACTCGCCCGTCACACTGATCAGGAACGGCATGCCGACGGCCAGCAGGTTGGCGCAACCTGTGGCAACCATCGCGGCAGAGGCGCGCTTCAGTAACCCTGCCGCCGATCCCGCAGCGCGGCTCGCCAACGCCCGTCCCGCCTCGCCCATCAGCGGCAGGTACGCGAGTACGCCTGCTGCGATTGCCAGCGCGTAACCGGTGGGGCCGGGCTCGTGATGGACAACCACGGCCACCACCAGCAGGCGAACGACCTGATCTCCGATCGTCACCGCCGCGAGCAACCTCCACCGGGCGTCAGCGGCCAGTCGGGCGTTCACGGCCGTCGCGGCGAACAGGAACGGCACCCCCAAACAGATTCCCAGCACGATCCGGACCTGCTCGGCTGCGCCCGCCTCCCTCGCCCACCACATCGCAGCGATCAGCGTCGGGACGACGGCCACCGCGCACAGCGGCACCACGGCTGCCAGTTGGCAGGTGGTCTCACTGGTCCCCGTGCCGCGGTCGGAACGGAGCATCGATCGCGTCTGCTCCTGCTGCAGACCGACTAAGACGCCGACGCACGCCAAGTAGAGCGACCACATCGCGGAGAACGTCGCGTACTCCTCTGGTCCGCCGGCTCGAGCGACCACTAGAAGTACCAACCAGCCGACCGCCGCCGAGATCCCGCTTGCGAGCCCCAAGGCCGCCACTCCCTCGACCAACCCGCGCCCGGCCGGCCTCACTCCGATCGTCCAAGTCCGCGACGAAAGACGAGGCCATAGACCCCGTGCACCATCGGGCGGGGAAGACGGAGATACAGCCCGCGAATGACCAGGTTCGTCAGCATGCGCGGACGCCCTATCAGCCCGTAGTCATGCAGGCGGTGCTGGAGCAACCGTTCGGCGTTCAACGCGCCCGCTGCAGTTCGCCGATCTTGAAGCCCGTCCGCCCGAAACCTGACCAGTGGCTCCTGGGTGCCGACGAAGACGGCGCCCCGCTGAAGCATTCGAGCCCAGAGGTCGTAGTCCTCGACGTACGGCAGGTCCTGATACCCGCCGGCCGAGACCGCCAACTCCCGGCGGAAGACGACCGTGGGGTGATTCACCGGGTTGGCCATCCGCATGCGCCGGGCGATGTCTCGGTGCGCAATAGGACATGGACGCACACCCACGACCCGATCTGGCGAGCCAAGGAACTCGGCCATGGCCGAGGAGCAGACATCGCCACCCGACGCGTCGAGGACCGCGAGTTGACTCTCGAGTCGGTGTGGTTCGTTGATGTCGTCCGCGTCCGCCCGAGCCACCCACTCGCCTTCGCAGACGGCCAACCCGGCCGCGAGCGCCGGACCGATGCCGGCCCGGGTGGGGAGATCCACGCGGAGCACCGTCGGATGAGCCGCCAGCACCTGCTCCTGCTCCGGCGTCAGGGGGCCGTCCGACACGACGACGACGGCGTCCGGGGCGCGGGTCTGCGAGAACACGGACTCGAGCGCGAGGGCGAAGTGCGCGGATGGCACGCCGTCGTAGACGGGCATCAGCACCGAGACGCTGGCCCTACCTCGCATGACGCCGCTGCAGCACGACGAGCATCAGCAGGGTGCATCCCAGGAGCACCATCGCGTCCACCACCAGGACCGGAGGATGCACCCAGGAACTGTCGTCGGCCGAGGCCGACTGGGACAGCTCGGACGCCACCACGTGGTGGATGCTCACCACCTGGGCGGTCGTCAGCATCAACCCAGCCAGGAGCGCGAGCCGACGCCCCTCAACCGGTGCCCAGCCGACTCGATCGAGGACCACTCCGCACAAGAGCAGGACACCAATGATGTAGGGCATCCCGTATCGCCCTTGCCAGATGAGACCTTGGCTCTTCAGTGTTGCCAGGGTGAGCGCGGTCGGCACAAGAACCGCGAACAGGATAGACGCCACGATCGCCAGGCGCTGGTTCCGCTTCCCGTGGCGGATGGCGGTGACCAGTGCCGTGGCGACGACGAGCAGGACCAAGGGATAGACGGCCAGTGGTGCGAACTGGTCGCGATACGGAAATGCCGCGACGGCCTGGAGCATCCACACGATCGGCTGCTTGAGGTAGGTCCACTCCAGCACCACCCCCTCGCTACCGCCGACGGGGGGAGCCCCGTTGGCGGTGATGACCCAGGCAGCGCCGCCACAGACCGATCCGAAGGCCACGAGCAGCACGGCCAGACATCTCCTCTTGTCACCGGCCCACAGCTCGCGCAGCCGGTCGCGCCCCATGAAGAGGGCCAGGGTCAGCACGATCAGGGCCAGCCACAGCGGGCCAAGCAATCTGACGAAGCCGAGCAGCCCGGCCGCGACTCCTGCCAGAGCCCAGTACCTCGCTCGTCCGGAAGGCGAGCTGCGAGCGGACACGAGCGCCAGGCCGCTACACCAGAGCAGGAGTCCCGCGCAGATCTCCAATCCGTTGGGTGCGGTTATCGAGGCGGAGAACATGACGACGGGTGTGGTGCTGACGAAGAGCCCGAGTCGGGTCCACAGCCCGGCCCCGATCGCGATGAGCACCCAGCCCGAGAGCCCGAGGAGGACGGCGCACATGGCTGCCGACGCGACGCGCATGGCGTAGAGCGCGGTGGATCCACTGAACGGATGGGCGAGAGTTCCGACCACCCAGTAGTAGACGGGGTTGTACGAACCCGCGCCGGTCGCGACCCTGACCGATCCGTCAGCATTCTCGGCCGCCGGGAAGCAGTTGTCGTGCCCGGTGTATTTCAGGGCGGCGCACTGCGCGGAAGCCGCCTCCACCAGGTCGGCGGGCACGTCGACCAACTCACCGTGACCGTTGGAAGCCGGCTCGCTGAGACGCCACTGTCCGCTCGCCACGCCCGCTGCCCGGTACGCATGGTCGAATTCGTCGCTTGCGCGAAACGGTGGCACGGCCATGATCCAGGCGGCCTGGAGGAGCAGCACTCCGGCGACGAGCAGCATCGTCAGCCGCAGGGACGGATTCACTCGGGCACGCTAGCGCTCGCAGCCCGCACGGGTGGCCAACCGAGCCGACCGGGTCCGCGTTTCCTGCGCCCGGTCGACCGGCACCTAGTCACTCTGGGTCATCTTGCGCCTCGTTCGGCCAGACCTCGCCACTGACCGTAGCCACGCCCCGCACCGACTCCTAGCCTCCAGGGGTGGAGAAGTCCGGAGATACCGACGCGCGCGAGTCGACGCGCGGCGCCGTCTCCGGCCCCGATACCTGCGTGGTCATCCCCATGTTCAACGAGTCCGGCGTCATCACCGACGTGGTCCGAGCCGTACGGGCGCGCTTTGACCACGTCATCTGCGTCGACGACGGCAGTCGCGACGACTGCGGGGCTCTCGCGCGCCTGGCCGGTGCGCACGTCGTGCGCCACCCGACCAACCTGGGACAGGGCGCCGCGCTCGCGACAGGCATCCGCTACGCCGTCGACTCCCTGTGCGCGGAGTACGTCGTGACGTTCGACGCCGATGGCCAGCACGATGTCAACGACGCCGCGGCCATGGTGGAGGTGGCCCGCGACCAGGGTCTGCAGGCTGTGCTCGGGTCGCGCTTCCTGGGCGACAGGGACGACGTACCGGCGACGCGCCGCCTGGTCCTCAAGGCCGCCGCCAGGTTCACCAGGGCGACCACGGGACTCCAGGTGACGGACGCGCACAACGGTCTCCGGGTCCTGAGGCGAGACGCGGCCCGGCAGCTGCAGCTGCGGCTGCACGGCATGTCCCACGCGAGCGAGATCCTCAGCCAGATCGGGCGCAGCGGGTGGAGCTACGCCGAGCACCCGGTCACCATCAGCTACACCGACTACTCGCGGGCCAAGGGCCAGCGGAGCTACAACGCGCTGAACATCGCCTTCGACCTCGCGTTCAACAGGCTGCGCGCCGCCTCATGATCATCAAGCTGCTCCTCATCTCGTCGCTGGCCGTGGCCGCACTCGTCCTGATCCGCGGCAAGCGGTCCGCGCTGAGCCTCCTGATGCGGCGCTCGCTCACGCTCGGCGCCATCGGTTGCGGGGTCTTCGCGGTCCTGTTCCCCAGCACGGTCACCCAGGTGGCTCGTGCGGTGGGAGTCGGACGAGGCGCCGACCTGCTCCTCTACGCGCTCTGCGTGACCTTCCTCTTCGTCAGCATCGCGCTGTACCTGCGTCTCAGTGAGATGCACGACCGGTACGTGGAGCTCGCTCGACGCCAGGCGCTGCTCGAGGCCGAGATACTGGCCGAGCGGGACCGGTCGCGCATCGTCGGAGCCTGAAAGACGGTTCGACCGGAGGTTGTCGCTAACCTCGGCCGGTGACCTGGCTCTCCGACCACTGGCTCGACCTCCTCGGCTGGGGCGGAAGCGCCTTGCTGGTGTACTCCCTCCTCCAGGCGCGGGTCCTGCGGTTCCGGACTCTCAATCTCATCGGGTGCGGGGTGCTGCTGGCGTTCAACGCGCTGATCGGCGTCTGGCCGATGGTCGGCATGAACGCGGTGCTGGGCGCGATCAATGTCTGGTTCATCGTCCGGCTCCTGCGCGAACGCCACGACGACACCGCCTTCGAGGTCGTCGAGGTCGGTCCCGGGGACGAGTTCCTCCGCTACGTCCTGCGGACCCACGCCGAGGACATCAAGCGGTTCCAGCCCGACTTCGACCCCGCGGCCGGCAGCGGGGAGCACGCGTTCGTGGTGCTCAAGGGGGACGAGACCGTGGGCGTCGTACTGCTCCGTGCCGACGGCGACATCGCACGAATCCAGCTGGACTACGTGACGCCGAAGTACCGGGACCTCTCACCCGGGGAGTTCGTGTTCCGTCGCAGCCGCGTGCTGCGCGACCTGGGCTTCCGGCACGTCACGACCCCGCCGAACATGGTGGGCGCGTACTACCCGCACGTGGGGTTCCGCAGCAACGGCCGCGAGTTCGTCCTCGACCTGTAGCTAGCCTGCCGACGCAGCGACCCAACGCTCGAGCGTCGCACGCGCCGAACCCGAGTCGATGGCCTCGGTAGCGCGCCCGATGCCGACCGCGAGGGCATCATCCAGCGGCAGGTCGGAAGCCTCGTGAATGGCCAGCGCCGCGCCGGCGTTGAGGACGACGGCGTCGCGCACGGCACCCTTCTCCCCCGCGAGCATCCGTCGTACGACGTCCGCGTTGAACGCGGCATCGCCGCCGCGCAGCGCCTCGGTCGAGCCGAGCCGGAAGCCATGGGCCTGCGGGTCGACCGTGGCCCGCGTGACGGTGCCGTCGCGGACGACCCAGACGGCCGAGGTGGTCGTGGTGGTCAGCTCGTCGAGCCCGTCATCGCCGCGGAAGACCCAGGCATCAACCCCGCGTCCGGCGAAGACACCCGCCATCACCGGGGCCATCCTGGTGTCCGCGCAGCCGACGGCCTGGGCCTGCGGACGGGTCGGGTTGGCGAGCGGGCCGAGGAAGTTGAACGTGGTGCCGATACCGAGCTCGCGCCGCGGCACGGCCGTGTGCCGCATGGCGGGGTTGAAGGCCGCCGCGAAGCAGAACGTGATGCCGGCTTCCTCGGCGACCTCGGCCACGCGCTGGGCCGGCAGGTCGAGGCGGATGCCGAGGACCTCGAGCACGTCGGCCGAGCCGGACATCGACGAGGCCGACCGGTTGCCGTGCTTGACCACGCGGGCGCCGGCACCGGCCGCCACGATCGCGGCCATCGTGGAGATGTTCACCGACATCGACAGGTCCATGCCGGTGCCGACCACGTCGAGCAGCCGGCCGGGGACCGTGATCGGGGTCGCCATCTCGTACATCGCGGCGACCATGCCGGACACCTCGTCGATGGTCTCGCCCTTGGCGCGCAGGGCGACGGCGAAGCCGGCGATCTGGGCCGGCGTTGCCTCGCCGGAGAGGATCTCCCCCATCGCCCACGCGGTCTGCTCCGCGCTCAGGTCCGTGCGGGCGACGAGCGCGCCGAGGACCTCGGGCCAGGTGCCCACCTACGTGGTGGCGGCGGGCACCCGCGAGCGCAGCAGCGCGATCACGGTCTCGGCCAGCTGGATCGGGTCGATCGGGTGGGGTACGGCGCCCTCGGCGCGCGACCAGGTGGCCAGCCAGGCGTCCTGGGGCCGCCCGGTGAGCACCACGACCGGCGGGCACTGGTAGATCTCGTCCTTGAGCTGCTTGGCGATGCCCATGCCGCCGGCGGGGACGGCCTCGCCGTCGAGGATGGCCAGGTCGATGTAGCCGGCGTCCATGTTCTGGATGACGACCGGCTCCGTGGCGACCTCGACGTACTCGAGCTCCGGGAGGTCGGGGTGCGGGCGGCGGCCCAGCGCCAGGATCACCTGCCGGCGGGTGTTCACGTCGTCGCTGTAGACGAGCACCTTGAGCGCGGCGGTCTTCGAGGAGTTCGCGTCGGTCACGGCGGTGATGCTACCCGTCGGGGTTGGTCTCGACGGGCTCGACCACCGGAGGCTCCACGGCGGCACGCCCCCGCGCCTCGATCAGGTCGAGCCGACGGTCCTCGCGGACGGCCTCCCGCATCGAGGAGCGCACCCACTGGGTGAACAGCACCCCGAAGAACGCCAGGCCGATCAGGTCGCCGGAGGCCCACAGGATCCCGCCCGCCAGGTGCTGGTCGGCCCGGGGGTCGGGCAGCCACGCCCCCATCGGGCCGTGGTGCAGGTCCGGGTACCAGTCGCCGCCGATCAGCGCCGTCTGCCCCATGATCGTGACGCCCAGGAAGGCGTGGAACGGCAGCGTCAGCACCACGAGCAGCACCCGGAACGGGTAGCCCACCCGGCCGGGCACCGGGTCGATACCCACAATCGGCCAGAAGAAGAGGGATCCCACCAGGACCAGGTGCAGGTGCATCAGCTCGTGGATGTACGACGAGTGCAGCGACGCGTCGTACCACCCGGAGAAGTAGAGGGCCCACGGCGAGATGACGTACAGCAGGAACGTCAGCGGCGGGAACGACAGCACCTTGGCCACCCGCGAGTGGAGGATCACCAGGAGCCACGTCCGCGGCCGGCGCGGCAGCGTCCGCAGCGCCAGGGTCACGGGCGCGCCCAGCGCCAGCGCCAGCGGCACCACCATCGACAGCATCATGTGCTGGACCATGTGCACGCTCAGCAGCGTGGTGTCGTACGCGGCCAGCCCGGACGACGTGGCGACGTAGAACGCCCCCGTGCCGATGACCACGAACGAGAGGGTGCGCGACCACGGCCACCGGTCACCACGCCGCCTGAGGGCCCGCACCCCGACGAGGTACAGGCCGGCCATCCAGACGGTCACCACGAACGGGATCGGCGCGAGCTCCCACTGGCTGAAGAACGACCCGGCGGAGAACCGGGGAAGGGTCGCGGACGTACCCAACGCGACCAGCAACGAGGACCCCAGCACGTTGTGAACTTTATGACGCGCCCACACAGGGGGTCGGAGGTGCCCTCCCCGACCGTCCGGGACATAATGACGCCGTGGCGACCACAGCTTCCATTCCGGCATCCCGACTGCACGGGCACCATGACCGTCCGAGCATGGTCAGCGTGGGAACGATCATCTGGCTCTCCAGCGAGTTGATGTTCTTCGCGGCCCTGTTCGCGTCGTATTTCACGATCCGCGCGGTCTCCCCCGAGCTGTGGGCGCAGAACACCGAGAAGCTGAACGTGCCGTTCGCCGCGGTCAACACCACGATCCTGGTGCTGTCCTCGCTCACCTGCCAGCTGGGCGTCTTCGCAGCCGAGCGGGGCCAGGTCGGCCGCACGGGATCGATGCTCAAGGTCGGCGGCTGGGGGCTGCGCGAGTGGTTCATCCTCACCTACATCATGGGTGCGGTCTTCATCGCTGGTCAGGCGACCGAGTACGCCACGCTCGTGCAGGAGGGCACCACGATCCAGGACTCGGCGTACGGCTCGATGTTCTACCTGACCACCGGGTTCCACGGCCTGCACGTGACCGGCGGTCTCATCGCCTTCCTCTTCGTCCTGGGGCGCACCTACGTCGCCCGCAAGTTCACCCATGAACAGGCCGTCAGCGCGATCGTCGTGTCCTATTACTGGCACTTCGTCGATGTCGTGTGGATCGGCCTGTTCGCCACGATCTACCTGATCAAGTAAGCCCGACCGGAGCCAAGGACTGATGGTGCGTTTTCTCAACCGATCCGCAGGTCGACTCTCCCGGCACCGCCGAGGACCGCTAGCGGGGCTGGTGGTGATGTTGCTGGGCCTGTTGATGACTGGCGGCCTGTACGCGGCGTTCGCCCCCGCCCAGGCGGGCTCTGCCGAGAGCGACACCGCGCTGGCCGCCAAGGGCCGCCAGCTCTTCCTCGTGGGGTGTGCGACCTGCCACGGCCAGAACGGCGAGGGCGTCCGCACCCAGGACGGCAACCAGATCGGTCCGTCCCTGGTCGGCGTCGGCGCGGCCGCCGTCGACTTCCAGGTCGGCACCGGCCGGATGCCGATGGCCCAGCCCGGCCAGCAGGCCCCCCAGAAGACGCCGGTCTACAGCGCCGACGAGATCGCGCAGCTCGCTGCGTACGTCGCCTCCCTCGGCCCCGGCCCCGCCATCCCCGACGAGAGCCAGTACAGCCTCGCGGGGCTGACCGCCGCGGAGCGCGAGGCGGCGATCGTCCGCGGTGGCCAGATCTTCCTGACCAACTGCACCGCCTGCCACAACTTCGAGGGCTCCGGTGGCGCCATGCCGCGCGGCGGCTACGCGCCCAAGATCCGCGGCGTCGAGCCCAAGTACATCTACGAGGCCATGCTGACCGGCCCCCAGGCGATGGACACGTTCTCCAACGGCAACCTGCCTCCGGCCGAGAAGCGCGACGTCATCGCCTACCTCCAGTCGCTCGAGACCCAGCCGGCGTACGGCGGCTTCGGACTCGGCGGCCTCGGCCCGGTGAGCGAGGGCCTGTTCGCGTGGCTGGTGGGACTCGGCGCGCTCGTGGGCTTCGCGGTGTGGATTGCAGCCCACACCACCCGCTCGGAGAAGAAGAAGGTGGACGCAACGTGATCACCCCAGCCCAATGCTCGCTTCGCTCCGCGCTGCCCGGGGACCCCGAATGAGCGACGAGACGCACGACAACCTGCCGGCGCTCGTCCCCGACGAGCCCATTGCCAACCCGGGCCTCCCCGAGCACACCTGGCGGCCCACCGACGTCGACGAAAGGGCCGCGAAGCGGGCCGAGCGCCAGGTCGCGACCATGTTCGGCCTCGCCCAGGTCTGCGTGATCCTGTTCCTGGTCGCCTACTTCACGCTCAAGGTCGGCGACAACCCGACGACGTTCGCCGGGTTCGGTGCCTCCACGCTCGCGCTCGGCACGAGCCTCGGTGCCGCGCTGCTGCTCATCGGCGTCGGCATCATCCAGTGGGCCCGCAAGCTGATGGCCGACCACGAGATCATCGAGATGCGTCACCCCGTGAAGTCGTCCGACGAGGACCGCCAGGAGGCCCTGGCCTCGCTCGAGGCCGGCATCGAGGAGTCCGGCATCGCGCGCCGCCCGCTGGTCCGCAACTCGTTGCTCGGTGCGGTCGGGTTCCTCGGCCTGCCCGCGGTCGTGATGCTGCGTGACCTCGGTCCGCTGCCCGGTGACAGCCTCGAGCACACGGTGTGGACCAAGGGCATGCGCGTCGTACGCGACGTCGTCGGCACCCCCATCAAGCTGTCCGACCTGGAGGTCGGCGACCTGGTGAACGCGGAACCGGAGATCATCTTCGCCGTCGACGCTGCGGGTGACCCGAAGTTCGAGGGCGTCGCGCTTCAGGTCGCCAAGTCGAAGGCCGCGGTCATCCTGCTGCGGATGAACCCGGGCGACCTCACCCCGGCCAAGGGCCGCGAGAACTGGGCGGTCGACGGCATCGTCTGCTACTCCAAGATCTGCACCCACGTCGGCTGCCCGATCTCGCTGAACGAGCGGACGACCCACCACCTGCTGTGCCCCTGCCACCAGTCGACCTTCGACCTGGCCGACAACGGCAAGGTCGTGTTCGGCCCGGCCGGTCGATCCCTTCCCCAGCTGCCGTTGGCAGTGGACGATGAGGGCTACCTGGTGGCGCAGAGCGACTTCACCGAACCAGTGGGACCGAGCTATTGGGAGCGTGACTCCGGATGAGTATCGACATGAACAAGGTCGCGACCTCCAACACGACCTCGGCGGCGATCCCGAGGAAGCCCAGCAAGGTCGGCGCCGTCGCGACCTGGGTCGACGACCGTCTCGGCCTCGCCACCTCGATGAAGAAGCAGATCCGGAAGGTCTTCCCGGACCACTGGTCCTTCATGCTCGGCGAGATCGCCCTGTGGAGCTTCGTCGTACTCCTGCTCACGGGCGTCTTCCTCACGCTGTGGTTCACGCCCAGCATGGGCGAGGTCCAGTACAACGGCTCCTACGACCAGCTGCGCGGAATCCACATGTCCGAGGCCTATGCCTCGAGCCTCAAGCTCTCGTTCGACGTGCGCGGCGGCCTGCTGATGCGCCAGATGCACCACTGGTCGGCGATGCTCTTCGTGGCGGCCATGATGATCCACCTGCTCCGGGTGTTCTTCACGGGCGCGCACCGCAAGCCGCGTGAGCTCAACTGGGTCATCGGGTGCCTGCTGCTGCTTCTCGGGACGCTCGAGGGTTTCACCGGCTACTCCCTGCCGGACGACCTGCTCTCCGGCACGGGCATTCGCGCCGCGGACGGCTTCATGAAGTCGATGCCGGTCGTCGGCACCTACATGTCGTTCTTCCTGTTCGGCGGCGAGTTCCCTGGCGAAGCGATCATCCCGCGGCTCTTCACGATCCACGTGCTGCTGATCCCGGGCCTCCTGCTGGCGCTGATCGCGGCGCACATGCTGCTGCTCGTCTACCACAAGCACACCCAGTGGCCCGGCCCCGGACGCACCGAGCAGAACGTGGTCGGCTACCCGATGCTGCCGGTGTACGCCGCCAAGGCCGGCGGGTTCTTCTTCATCGTCTTCGGCGTGACCGCCATGATGGGCGGCCTGCTGTCGATCAACCCGGTGTGGAAGTTCGGTCCCTACGATCCGACCAAGGTCACGGCCGGATCACAGCCGGACTGGTACATGGGTTGGCCCGACGGCGCCTTGCGGATCATGCCCGGCATCGAGTCGCACTTCTGGGGGCACACCTTGTCCTGGAACGTCTTCCTGCCGATCATCGTCCTGCCCGGACTGATGTTCACGATCCTGTTGCTGCTGCCGTTCATCGAGGCGTGGGTGACGGGCGACAAGCGGGAACACCACCTGCTCCAGCGTCCGCGCAACGCTCCGACGCGCACCGCCACCATGGTCGCGCTGATGACGTTCTACGGACTCATGTGGGCCGCCGGCGGCAACGACATCATCGCCATCACACTGCACCTGAGCATCAACCAGATCACCTACTTCCTGCGCGGAGCGGTGTTCATCGGCCCCGTCGTGGCGTTCCTCATCACCCGACGCTGGTGCATCTCGCTCCAGCGCCACGACGAGGGCGTGCTGCTGCACGGCTACGAGACCGGCATCATCATGCGCTCGCCCGAGGGTGGCTACACGGAGAAGCACCTGCCGATCAGCCCGGCCCGCGCCTACACGATGACCGCTCGCGACCGGGAAGAGGTCCCCGTCCTGGAGACCCTCGAGACGGACGAGAACGGCGTGCCGAAGAAGCGGTCCCCGCTCGCCGGCCTCCGCTACCGGATCCGGACGCTCATGTACGCCGACAACATCCAGAAGCCGACCGCCGAGGAGCTCGAGGCGGCACAGCACCACGCCGAGCACGAGCACGACCTGCAGGCCGCACTCGACGGTCACGCGGCCGACGGCCACCAGTTCGACGGCCACCACGCGGTCGAGGGCGAGACGCTCCGCGGCGATCACTGACCCGGCTCGACTTCACGCCGAACGGCGCCGACCCGGCTCGGGTTGGCGCCGTTCGGCGTTCACCCGGCGCTTGTTGGACGCCATCGCGGCCCTTGGTCATGCTGACGCTCGCCGCAATTTGCCTCCGCCCGTACACGCGGCAGTCGCTGAAGAGTCGACGATCCAGCTCCCAGTGCGACTGACGGACTCGCGACGCTCCTGGTCGTGCGCACTCCCACGTCGAGCGGGCAAGTCCCGGTCAGGCTGCCCCGTCCGCGGCCCGTCGACGCCGCGATCGACTGTGCGGAGCCTGGTCCGTCAGCGCCCGGTGGACAAACCACCGGGTCGGCCGCCCTCCGACGCCAACACGGGCCGGGTCAGCGGAGCGCGGAGGCCTGTCGGTAGTCCTTGTAGGACGCGTTCCAGTCGCCGTAGCCGTTGTCCAGCGTCATCGGGCGGTCGGTGCCGGTGTAGGTGACGACGTCGCCGCGGCGCGACATCGCGTACAGCCAGGCGGCGTTCGAGGTGCTCATGCCGGTGCAGCCGTGGGAGACGTTGGCGTACCCCTGGG
>JAOPXC010000129.1 GCA_025965335.1 Nocardioides sp.
GGACGTCGTGGGCTGACCCCCGTGGCCACGCCCGTCCTCGATTCACTACCCACCCAGGTCGCACCCCCGGAGTTCGCGCTCAGCGCTGCCCGCCCCCACGTCGTGCCCGGCGCCGAGGTGGTGGCGAGCCCGGTCCTCCCCGCTGAGGACGACGACGGGTCGCCACTGCTCGGCCCGGGTGCCGCCGAGCTCGGGGACCTGTTCGGCGTCGACCTGCTCGCCCTGCTGGAGTTGAACCGCTCCGCGGGCGGGGCCGGCGAGATCACGACGTACCCGCTCCCCGTGGGGGGCGCCGACCACCCCGACCTGCGCTGGATCCTGCTCGTCGGGGTCGGCGCGCAAGGCCCGGCCGACTTCCGGCGCGCCGGCGCCGCCCTCGCCCGTGCCACCGTCGACCGGGGCACCGTCGCGACGTCGGTCCCGGCCCTGGCACCCGCGGGCGGTCTCGAGGCGTTCGTGGTGGGCGCGACGCTCGGCTCATTCGTCTTCCACTGGAAGTCGGGGCCGCTGGAGCACCGCCCCGTGGAGCGGATCGTGCTCGCGGCAATGCCGGACACCAAGGCCGAGCAGCGCACGCTGCAGCGCGCGGTCGCCGTGGCTGGTGCCGGATGGCGGTCCCGCACCCTTGCCTCGGTGCCCTCCAACCTGAAGAACCCCCAGTGGCTGGCGGACCAGGCGCGGGCCGTTGCCAAGCATGCCGGGCTCGACGTCACCGTCTGGGACGAGAAGCAGCTCGCGGCCGAGGGCTTCGGCGGCATCGTCGGTGTCGGCCAGGCCTCGGCGACGCCGCCCCGGCTGATCCGGCTCGACTACACCCCGCGCAAGGCGTCCCGCAAGACCGCCACCGTCGTCCTGGTCGGCAAGGGCATCACGTTCGACACCGGCGGCCTGTCCATCAAGCCCGGCGAGGCGATGGTCAACATGAAGCGCGACATGACCGGTGGCGCCGTGGTCATCTCCGTCCTCGCGGCGCTGGCGGCCGTCGACTGCCCGGTACGCGTCATCGGCCTGGTCGCCGCCGCCGAGAACGCCATCAGCGGCAACGCCCTGCGCCCCGGTGACGTCGTGCGCCACTACGGCGGGCGGACCACCGAGGTGACCAACACCGATGCCGAGGGCAGGCTGGTGCTGGCCGACGGGCTCGCGTACGCCGTCGCCAAGCTCGACCCCGACGTGATCGTCGACGTCGCCACCCTGACCGGAGCCATGAAGGTCGCGATGGGACAGCGGACCGGCGGCTTCTTCGCCAACGACGAGGCGCTCGCCACCGCGATCTTCGACGCCGGCGACGCCGCGGGCGAGCCGTTGTGGCGCTTCCCGCTGGCCGAGGTCTACGAGGACAAGATCAAGTCGAAGGTCGCCGACAGCGACAACGCCCCGGGCGGCCCGGGTGCCATCGTGGCGGCCTTGTTCCTGCAGCACTTCGTGGGCGACGTCCCGTGGGCCCACCTCGACGTCGCCTCCGCGGGGGACTCGCCGACCGAGAACAACGAGTGGACGACCGGGCCGACCGGCTTCGGTGCCCGGGCGCTGCTGCAGTGGCTCGGCGGCACCGACCCGCTGGAGGGCCTGAGCTCGAGGAGTGGCAGATGAAGGGACTGACCGTCCGCTGGTCGCTCGTGGGCGCCCGCGAGGGCGTCGCGGCCGAGCTGGCGTCATACGTCGAGGGCACCTCGCACGCGCGCTTCACCGGCCTGGCCGGGCTGCGGTTCAAGACCTGGCGGATGCGCCCGGGTGAGTGGTTCGAGGGCTGCTACGTCTTCGTCAGCGACGAGGCGCGGGTGGACTTCCAGAACAACTTCACCGCAGGCGCCCCCGACGCCCCGGGATCCAAGATCGTCGGCAGCTCGCCGATCCTGATCGAGGCCTGCGAGATCGTGGCCGTCGCCGAGGGCTGGGACGGCTTCGAGGCCGGCAGCCGCTACGAGTAGCCGACCGATGGTCGAGCAGCGAAGGCCCTCCTGGGGCCCGAGCGTGTCGAGACCCGGCACCCGACGGCGGGGCGCTCAGTCGGTCTCGGGGGTCCACTCCTTCTTGGCGAGCAACAGGCCGTCGCCGACGGGGAGCAGCACCGACACCAGGTCGTCGTGGGCCGCGATCTCCTTGCCGAGGTCCCGGATCGCCACCGTCTCCTCGTCGCGCTGGGCCGGGTCCGCGACCCGGTCGTGCCAGAGCGCGTTGTCGAATGCGACGACCCCGCCCGGCCGGAGCAGGCGCAGGGCCTCCTTGAGGTACGCGGCGTACTCCGACTTGTCGCCGTCGCAGAAGACGATGTCGTAGTGGCCGTCGGTGAGCCGGGGAAGGACGTCGAGGGCCGCCCCGGAGATCGTGCGCACGCGCTGGGTGGCGATGTCGGCCTCGGTGAAGGACTGCTTGGCCAGACGCTGGTGCTCGGTCTCGATGTCCACCGTGGTGAGGACCCCGTCCGAGCGCATCCCCCGGAGCAGCCACAGCCCCGAGACGCCGGTGCCGGTGCCGATCTCCACGACCGAGCGGGCGTCGAGCACGGCCGCCAGGAACCTCAGGGCGGCGCCACCGCCGGGGCCGATGGGTACGACGCCGACCTCCTCGGCGCGGGCCCGGGCAGCCGCCAGGACCTCGTCCTCCTCGACGTAGCCCTCGGCGTAGGACCAACTCGCGGGCTTGATCGGCTTCGTGATGGTGGCCTCCTGGGGACGGCGCCGCCCCCGTTCGGGGTGACGCTGGTTTCCGCGATTTCACCGTATCGCGACCGACGGGGGTAGGGCGCCGCGAACACTCCCGGCACTTCCGGGAACACGGGGGCGCACGGCGCGTCGATGGACCTGGGGAACACCGGTGTCCCGATGTTCGTTGGGATCGATTGGGTGCCGGCGACGTGTTGGGTATTCCGGGCCCGTTCACAGGTTCTTTTCAGGCAGTTTCCCTACGGTGGAGAGGTCAGGATGCTGTTCAGGACGCAGCACGGAGATCGGGGGGCACCGATGAACGCTCCACAGGAGTCGGCGCCGGAGACCGGTGTGCCGACGTGGGACGAGATCGTCGAGCGGCACTCCGACCGGGTCTACCGCCTCGCCTACCGGCTGACCGGCAACCGGCACGACGCCGAGGACCTCACCCAGGAAGTCTTCGTCCGCGTCTTCCGCTCGCTGTCGAGCTACACGCCCGGCACCTTCGAGGGCTGGCTGCACCGCATCACCACCAACCTCTTCCTCGACCAGGCCCGCCGCAAGCAGCGCATCCGGTTCGACGCGCTCTCCGACGAACGGGCCGACCGGCTGACCAGCAGCTCGCCGACGCCCGACGTGGCGTACGCCGACCAGACATTCGACGACGACATCGAGCGCGCGCTCGCGACCCTGCCGCCCGACTTCCGTGCGGCCGTCGTCCTGTGTGACGTCGAGGGGCTCACCTACGAGGAGATCGCCGGGATCCTCGACGCCAAGCTCGGCACCGTGCGCTCCCGCATCCACCGCGGTCGCGCGATGCTGCGCACCGCCCTGGCCCACCGCGCCCCGGCCGACGGCCGCGCCCGCTACTCCGGCCCCGCCACCGTGCTCTCCGCGCGGGGGATGGCGTGATGGCGCACCTCGGCACGCGCGTGAGCGCCCTGCTCGACGGTCAGATGTCCCCGGAAGAGACCGAGCGGGCCTGGGCGCATGTCCATGCCTGCCATACCTGTCGGGACCGGGTCGAGCGCGAAGGCTGGGTCAAGACCCGCCTGGCCGGCCTTCAGTACGGCACGGCCGCGGCCCCCGACCACCTCAAGGGCTCGTTGCTCGGTGCCGACCTCGGCGTACCGCCGGGAGACGTCTACCTCGCCCTGCACGCCGGCAGCCGCCCGCGCCGCAATGCCGGGCTGATCGCCGTGGGTGGCGGTGCCGTGGGTGCCGCGGTGATGGGGGTCCTGGCCCTCGGAGCCGCGCCCGCCGACGCCCCCACCATCGACAGGCGCCTGCCCCAGATGTCCGTGGTCACCCCGAGCCCCAGCACGACTGTGCTGCCGCGTCGGGACACCGACCTGGGTCCGTGACCTCGGGGTCCGTGGCACCAGGTTTCCCCCGCAGGACATGATGGGGCTGTGAACGAGCAGGACGATCGGCCGGACGGTCCCGACGGCGCGCCCACCGAGCCGCTGTCGTTCGACCGCCCCGTCGGCCCGCCCCCGGCCCGGCCGTCGGCTCCGCCGCCGGGC
>JAOPXC010000153.1 GCA_025965335.1 Nocardioides sp.
GGCGCCGCCGCGCCCGTCGTCGCGGACACCGACCCGCAGGACCCCTTCGCCGATGGCCGCCTGGACGTAGATGACCGTGGCATGCGCGTGCTTCACCGTGTTGGTGAGCGCCTCGGAGACCACGTAGTAGGCGGCGAGCTCGATAGGCTCGGGCAGTCGCCCCTCGACGTCGACCTCGAGGCGCACGGGCACTGCGGAGCGGCGGGCCAGCGTCTTCAGCGCCGGACGCAGGCCGCCATCTGCGAGGGCTGCGGGGTGCAGGCCGCGGGCGAGCTCGCGCAGCTCGTCGACCACGCTGATCAGCTCGGCGGCGACCCCGTCCAGTTGCGCGCTCAGGCCGTCGGCGTCGGGTGGTACTGCCGCCTGAACGGTGCTCCGCAGGTGCAGGGCGAGGGAGACCAGGCGTTGTTGGGCGGCGTCGTGCAGGTCGCGTTCGATGCGGCGGCGGGTGGCATCGGCGGCGGCCACGATGCGTGCGCGCGACGCGGTCAGCGCGGACTGGGCCTCGGTGTTGGCGAGGGCGGTGGCGACCAGCTCGGTGAAGGCGGCCAGCCTGGCCTCGGTGTCCGCCGGAAGCGATGCCTGGTGGGCGGACAGGACGCCCATGACGCCCCAGAGTCGGCCCTCCACGCTGATCGGCGCGCCGACCGACGAGTGGATGCCCCGCTCGTGGGCGGCGTCGGCGACCGTGCCCGAGGCGTCGGCGTAGTCCATCCGTGCCGGCCGACCCGTCTCGAACACCTGCGTGGGCGTGTTCCACCCCCCGAGTTCCATCCGATTGCCGACCGGAAAAGGGACCGCGGCACCCGTCTCGGACCACGCGCCGACGACCGTGGCCGAGCCGTCCGCGTCGTAGCGGGCCATGGTCGCATGGTCGGCGGAGAGCACCCGCCCGACCTCGGCGATGACCGCGGCGAACACAACCTCCGGCGCCGCGCCCCGAGCGACCAGCGTCGCCACCCGCCGCAGCGCGGCCTGCTCCTCAGCGAAAACCCGCAGCTCCAGGCGGGCCTGCGCGTTCGCGATTGCGGTGGCGACGAGGTCGGTGAACCTCCCGATCTGTGACTCCGTGCTCGCAGGGAAGGGCTCATCGCGCGTCGTCGAGGCGGCGATCACCCCCCACAGGTGCCCGGCCACCAGGATCGGACAGCCGACCGAGGAGCGGATACCCAGCTCGTGCGCCTCCCGAGCGATGTCGCCCGTGGCGCCCGCGAAGCTCTCGACCCGGACCGGAGCCTCGGTCCGCCGGACGTCGCGTGCGACGCTCCGCCCATCAAGGTGGAACCGCGTGCCGACGGCCAGCTGGTCCGGCACCCTGGCCCACGCGGCGACGCCGGTCACGGTGCCGTCCTCCTCGTAACGCTCCATGCGCGCGAGATCGGCGTCGCAGAGCAGGCCAACCTCTTGGGTGACGGCCTCGAAGACCGCCGATGCCGGGACCGACTGGGAGACCAGTGTCGCGACCCGCCGCAAGGCCGACTGCTCCTCCGTAAGGCGCCGCAACTGCAGCACCGCCCGCCGCGACCGCGCACCCAGCACTGCCACGACAACCGCCGTCACCAGGAACACACCGAGCGCCACCACGTTCCGCGGGTCGGCAACTCCGGACCCGATTGGTGGGAGAAGGAAAGCGAGGGCCACTACCCCGGTCACGGCGACCAGCAGCGCCACGCTGGCGAGCAGCCCGCTCATCAAGCGCGTGATGTGCGGACCCAACCGGCGTCCTGCCATCTCTCATCGCTCCCTTCACCGCACGCTAACGGATGTGGGTGCTGCTGGCGACGTCCTCACCGGCCTCGGCGCAACCGACGTGGGCTCGCGGTCCTGCCCGTCGTACTTGCTGGGCTCACGACCGTCGCATCCGCGCCCGCCCGGCCGAGCACGCCAGGGCCGGGCCGGCCGGCGCCTGGGTGCGGTCGTCCATCACGTCGTAGCCACCGGGGTGCTGCGCCGGATCAAAGGGAGCTCAAGCGTGCCGTGCCGCGAGCCATGGCTGGCACGGCCTCGCCTCAGGGAACGTCGATGAGGGGCGGGCTGGCCCAGGTGCCGTAGCCCTGACCCTTGGCTCCGGGCGGGTTGGCGCCGATCGTGGGCCACAGCAGCCCCTCGGTGTACGACGCGGGGGAGACCACGTGGGTGACGTCCGGCTCGCGCGTGGCGTGGGCGTCGCGCCACTCCTGGGGGAGCTGGTACCACGTGCCCACGAACCACATCTTGATCACGTTGCGGGCCACCGGCCCGAGCTTGTCGTCGCTGAGGATCCCTGCACGCAGGCCACGGTCGAGGGCTTCCTCGTTGTCCGCCGCCTTGTCATGGACCGCCGCCGAGGTGGTCAGCAGTTGGTCGAGCACGTCGTCGCCGACGGCGCCGCGGGTCGTCGCGAGGTAGGGCTCGGCCTGGCCGGTGCCGAGCAGCCGGAACTGCGAGTATCCGGTGAGGGTCGCGGAGAGGGTCAGGAACGCCGCCAGGACGTCGTTGTCGTCGGCCATGATCAGGACACCTCCACGGGTGCGAGCCCCCGGAAGACCGGGGCCGCGTTCACGCCGGCCGCGCCGGGCATCGGGTTGCGGATGATCTGGGAGGCGAGCTCCTTGATCCGGAACATGTCGCCGACCGCCGGCAGCAGCAGGTCGGGGCGGCCGCTGAAGGCCTCGGTGAGCCGGGTGAGGAACTCGCCGTACGTCGCGCTGTAGGCGAACACGGCGTCGCGCAGCTCGCCCGGCTCGCGGTAGTCGTCGAGCTGCGCGTCCGCCTTGACCGGGTAGACCGCTTCCCAGTCCACCTCGAACGGCGGCCCGGTCGGGGTGCCGCCCTGGTCGCCGGGCTGGTAGTAACGCCCGAGGAGCAGCTGCTGGAACCGGTAGTAGTGCGCCAGCTCGCCCTCCTCGTCGTAGATCGTGCCGCCGAGGCCCTCGCCCTGCTCGCTGATCACCCGCATCGCGGCGGCCGCCGACGCGCCGTCGGTGACCTCCACGATCGCGCCGCCGCCGGAGTAGTAGTACGCCGCGCCGACCTGGCGCGCCGGATCGCCGCAGAACAGGTCGTCCCCCATCTCGTCGTACAGGCGTTGCAGGCCTTCACCGACCTCGGCGTAGAACTCCCCGATGCTGTAGAAGTGCAGGTCGTCCTCGTGGGCGTCGACACCGGGCAGCAGGGCGCGGGACGAGCGTTCCCGCGCCACGAAGCGGCCGTCGCCCTCCGCCAGCGCCGGGCGCTCGATCTTGAGGAACGTCTCGATCGTGTCGCGTGAGAACGCGCGGGTGCCGACCTCGAAGTCGGTCTCGCCGTCGGGCAGGTGGGCGGGGTACGTCGGCACGAACCCCTCAGCGGTCAGGTCGGGCGTGCCGCCCACGGCGTTGAGCAGGTTCGCCGCCAGCGTCAGGTGGAGCATCTCCTCGACCGCGACGACCCGGATCACGCGGTAGGCGTCCGCATTCGTCGTCGGGTGCATGGAGTAGAGGGCCGTGAGGTAGGGCGGGATCGTCGCGTGCTCCAGTTGCATCGCGATGTGCAGGTAGGCGTGGAGGTCCTCGACGGTGGTGATGCGGCGCAGGGTCATCTGTCATCCCCCGATGGTGACGGTCGGACGGGTGGTCAGCTCGGTGGCGATGTGCTCGGCGGTCATGAACGACATGGCCGCCAGCGTGAGCGTGGTGTTGGAGGTGCCGATGCTCGGCATGCTCCCGGGCCCCACGAGGTAGAGGTTCGGGTGGTCCCAGGACCGCTGGTGGACGTCGACCACCGAGTCGTGGCTCGACTCGCCCATGATGTGCGTGCCCGCCCAGTGGTTGCCGCCCCGGATGATGTAGCCCTCGCCCTGGTGGCCGACGTAGCCGGTGTCGAGCGGGTCGTAGCTGGTCCTGTCCTCGGCACCCAGCCGCTGGAAGATCCGCCGGGAGACGCGCCGCGCGGCCGCGACGCCGTCCATGGTGTACTCCGGCAGGGAGTACGACAACACCGGGCGCAGGTTGCCGAGGGCGTCAATGTAGCGGCCGTCGACGGTGATCCGGTTGCTCGGCTCGGGCATCAGCTCGACCATGAACGACAGCATCAGCTGGCGCGAGATCCGGTCCACCAGTCCGCGCCTCACCGCGGCGCCGTACGCGTTCGCGTCGTCGACCAGCGCGATCAGGTCGGTGTAGGGCGAGCCCGTGGGCCAGGCCCAGCCGTCGTTGTGGATGCTCACCCGCATCGCGGCGTGGCGGCGGCGGAACTCCCCGGCGCGGAGGTCCTCGATCCCCGAGGTGCACTGCGACCCGCGCATGGTCCCGGCGATCTCGGGCATCAGCGCCCAGGTGAGCAGGTAGGCGTGGTCCATCAGGTTCCGCCCGACCAGGCCGTTGCTGCCCGGCAGCCCCGAGGCCAGCATCAGCCGGGCGTTCTCGACCGGGTTGGCGGCGAGCACGTACATCCGGGCCCGCAGCGACCCGGTGACGTGCTCGGGCGAGGTCGTCGAGCCGTAGGCCTGGTAGTCGATGTGGCTGATCTGGCCGTCCTCACCGACGTGGACCCGGGAGGCGATCGTCTGGGTCAGGATGTCCACCCGGCCGGTCTGCAGGCTCGCGGCGAGCGTCTTGCGGGCGTTGTACTTGGCCTGAACCGGGCACAGTGGCACGCAGTTGATGTTGCCCTGGCAGCGGCCGCCCTCGTCGACCTGGTGCGTGCTCACGGCACCGACCGGGACGTAGCCCTTCCCGCCGTCGTAGGCCGGGTTGGGGACGCCGTTCCGGGCCTGCGCCGTCGGCCGGACCGACAGCGTGCACGTGGTGTCCTCGAGCCGGATCTCGGTGCCGTCGAGGTCCCGCGCGACCAGCTGGTCCAGGTAGGACTTCGGCAGGCCGTGCATCGGGAACTCGTAGTCCGGCGGGAAGGTGATGCCGTAGAACGTCTGGTCCGCCACGTCCGCGGACACCCCGAGCTCGAACTCGGCCTTGCGGTAGTACGGCTCGAGGTCGTCGTAGCCGATCGGCCAGTCCCGGCCCTGGCCGAACCGGCTGCGCATCTGGAAGTCCTCGGGGAGCATGCGCAGCGCCTTGCCCTCCCAGTGCATCGTCGTGCCGCCGAGCACCCGCGTGTAGGTGCTGTCCATCTCGTAGGGGCCGTTCTGGATCAGGTAACCCGTGGAGTCGGGGTGGCCCGGCTGGAGGCGTCGGACGTCGGGGGAGCGCGGCATCGGCGCGTTCGGGTTGACCTCGTACGCCGCGTTGTTGTCCTTGGCGGCCGCGCCGTAGAACCGGGTCAGGTAGGTCTCGTAGTCGGCCACCGAGAGCTCCTCGCCCGGCCCGGCCTCGACGACGAGCACCCGCAGGCCCCGCTCCGCGAGCGATCTGGCGACGATGGCGCCGCTGACACCGGAGCCGACGACGAGCGCGTCGTAGACGATGCTCGCGGCTTCCGCATGGTCGATCTGAGCAGGCATGGTGACCCTTTCCCGGACGGGCACTGAATGAGAACTACGACGATGTCCAATACCTGTTGCCGGCGGACCGCGAACCCCTACGGTGAGCATGCTCGCATCTCGGCTGACCTCGCGTCTGGAGACTTCGATGAATCCGCTGCTTTACCAGGTGAACACTCGGATGCTCCTCCACGAACGAGGCGCGGAGATCGACCGTCCGGCCACCTTCGACGACGTGCCGGACGCGTTCCTCGACGACATCGCGGCCCGCGGCTTCGACTGGGTCTGGATGCTTGGCGTCTGGCAGACCGGTGAGGCGGCCCGCGCGGTCTCCTCGGCGAACCCCGAATGGCTCGCGGAGTACCACGACGCGCTGCCCGACTTCACACCGGAGGACGTCACGGGCTCGCCGTTCGCGATCGTCGACTACGGCGTCCACCGCGACTTCGGCGGGGACGAGGCGCTGGCCGGCCTGCGGGCGCGACTGGCCGAACGCGGGCTGAAGCTGCTGCTCGACTTCGTGCCGAACCACACCGCGATCGACCATCCCTGGCTGGTCGACGCCCCCCATCGGTACGTCGGCGGCACCGACGCGGACCTCGAGGCGCAGCCGCAGAACTACCTGCGGGTCGGTGACCACGTGGTCGCGCACGGGCGGGACCCCTATTTCGACGGGTGGCCGGACACCGCACAGCTCAACTACCGGCACCCCGACCTCCGGGCCGCGATGAACGCCGAGCTCGCCCGGGTGGCTGCGCGGTGCGACGGGGTCCGGTGCGACATGGCGATGCTGCTGGAACCGGAGGTCTTCACCTCGACCTGGGGCGACCGGTCGGTCCCCGCCGACGGCACGCCGCCGGACGACACGGCGTTCTGGCCCGAGGCGATCGCCGCGGTGCGGGCTCAGCACCCGGGCTTCGTGCTGATGGCCGAGGTCTACTGGGACCTGGAGTGGCAGCTGCAGCAACACGGCTTCGACCACACCTACGACAAGCGACTCTACGACCGGCTCAGCGGCGGCGCCGCGGCCGCGGTGCGCGGGCACCTGGCAGCCGATCCGGAGTTCCAGCGCCGCTCGGCCCGGTTCCTCGAGAACCACGACGAGCCGCGCGCGGCCCACACCTTCCCGGACCCCGCCGTCCACCAGGCGGCCGCGATCGTGACGTTCCTCTGCACCGGCCTGCGGTTCCTCCACGAGGGCCAGTTGGTCGGGCGCCGGGTCAAGGCGCCCCTCCACCTCCGCCGGCGTCCCGACGAGCCGGCCGACCCGGTGGTGGTCGCGTTCTACGACCGGCTCCTCGGGGTGCTGGCCGACCCGGTTCTGCGCGAGGGCCACTGGCAGCTCCTCCAGGCCGTGCCGGCGTGGGACGGCAACCCCACGCACGACGGGTACGTCGTGGCCGGCTGGTCGCCCGGCGACGACGCGCCGCTGCGCTGGCTGGTGGCGGTCAACCTGACCGACCAGAGGGCCCAGTGCCGGGTCGTCCTCGCCACCGTCCTCCCGGCGGGCGAGGCCGTGCGCCTGGTCGACCGGATGCACGACGGGACCGAGTACGTCCGCGACGTCGCCGACACCGCCACGAACGGTCTCTTCCTCGACCTCGGACCACACGGCTACAACGTCTTCGAGATCAGCTGACGTCGCGACGGAACAGCGTGGTCGACGGGTGCGGCCGCTCGTCGGTCAGCACCGTGGCCGCGTCGAGCGTGCCGAAGAGCTGGATCAGCTTCGCGACCAGCCCGGTCCACCCGGTCTGGTGCGACGCGCCGATGCCGGCACCGTTGTCCCCGTGGAAGTACTCGTAGAACAACAGGTTGTCGCGCCAGTGCTCGTCGGTCTGGAACAGCTCGACACCGCCGAACACGGGGCGCCGGCCGTTCTCGTCGGGCACGAAGATCCCGACCAGTCGGTCGGCCAGAGCGTGCGCCACCTCGAACAGGGTGCGCTGGTTGCCGGACCCGGTCGGCATCTCGACGGTGAACTCGTCGCCGTAGTAGAGGTAGTACTGGAGCAGCGCCCGGATGATCATGAAGTTCACCGGCATCCACACCGGCCCGCGCCAGTTGGAGTTGCCGCCGAACATCCCGCTGTCGGACTCTCCGGGAAGGTAGCCCACTCCGAACTCCTGGCCGTTGACCTCCATCGAGAACGGGTGGTCGCGGTGGTGGCGCGAGAGCGCCCGGATCCCGTGCGGGCTGAGGAACTCCTCCTCGTCCAGCAGGTAGCCCAGGACGCTGCGCAGCCGCTCCTCGTTGAGCAGCGTGAGCAGCCGGCGGTCGCCGACGCCCGGCACCATCGGGTCGGCGATCTGGCCGAGCAGGTCGGGATGGCGGCCCATGAACTCGGCCAGCCGGTCGCTGAGGGCGCCGAAGGAGGCCGCCGGCACGACGGTGACCGCGCAGAGGGGGAGCAGGCCGACCATCGAGCGCACCCGGAGCCGCTGGGCCGAGCCGTCGGGCAGCCGCAGCTGGTCGTAGAAGAAGCCGTCCTCGTCGTCCCACATGCCGTCGCCCCGCTCCATGGCGGCCGCGATGTAGAGGAAGTGCTCGACGAACTTGAGCGCCATCCCCTCGTAGTTCTTGTCGGTGGCCACCAGCTCGAGCGACAGCTCGAGCATGGTCTGGCAGTACAGCGCCATCCAGGCGGTGCCGTCGGCCTGCTCGAGCCGGCCACCGGTGGGCAGCTGCGCGGCGCTCCGGTCGAAGACGGCGATGTTGTCGAGCCCCAGGAACCCGCCCTCGAAGGCGTTCGCGCCGTTGGCGTCCTTGCGGTTGACCCACCAGGTGAAGTTCAGCAGGAGCTTGCCGAACACGTCGGTGAGGAACTCGTGGTCGCCCTCGCCGCTGATGTCGGTCGCCTCGACGTGGCTGAACAGCGTGGCCAGCGCGTGGACGGGCGGGTTCACATCGGAGAAGTTCCACTCGTACGCCGGGATCTGTCCGGTCGGGTGCAGGTAGCGCTCCCCGAGCAGCAGCCGGATCTGGTCGCGGGCGAAGGCGGTGTCGACCATGGCGAGCGTCATCGTGTGGAACGCGAGATCCCACGCGGCGAACCAGGGGTACTCCCAGCAGTCCGGCATCGAGATGATGTCGCCGGCGACCATGTGGAACCAGCGGGCGTTGCGGTGATCGAGACTGCTCTCGCTGCGCAGCGGGTGCACGTCCCGCTCGCGCAACCACCGGTCGAGGTCGTAGGCGTAGAACTGCTTTGACCACAGCATCCCGGCCAGGGCCTGCCGCATGACCAGGGCCCCGTCTGCGGAGACCGACGGCGGCGTGATGGAGGCGTAGAAGTCGTCGGCCTCGTCGCACCTCTGGGCCAGCGTCTTGTCCGTCTTGTCGCTGAAGGGGGAGCGCGGCATCGAGGACGCCAGTCGCAGCCGCATCGTCACGGACTCGCCGGCACCGATGACGGCACGCCGCCGCAGCGCA
Organism: Nocardioides sp.; assembly: GCA_025965335.1. GTDB lineage: Bacteria > Actinomycetota > Actinomycetes > Propionibacteriales > Nocardioidaceae > Nocardioides. Next base: position 8,831 of record JAOPXC010000153.1, read on the forward strand.
GCCTTGGTGCCGGTCAGGTCGGGGTTCACGGCCTCGTGCCGCCCACCCACGACGGCCTCGTTGATGCCGTCCTTGACGTACGGCGTGGGGTTGCTGCCCCCGTTGATCCGCGCCCAGTTGGTCTCGTTCTCGGTGACCAGGACGTCGGCGTCGTCCTCCCAGGCCAGCGTGTAGGGCCCCAGGTCGGGACAGTCCACGGTGATGCGCCGGGCGGCGGCGTCGGCGGCCAGCCGGGGGCGCGGGGCGTCCGGGTCGTCCCCCCAGGTGTTGCGCAGCCACAGGGTGGGGAGCAGGTGCAGCACCGCTGGGTCCGGGCCGCGGTTCGTGGCGGTGATCTGGATCAGCAGGTCGTCCGGGCCCGCCTTGGCGTAGACCACCTCGACGTCGAAGTAGCGGTGGTCGTCGAAGACGCCGGTGTCGACGAGCTCGTACTCAGCGTCTTGCTTGCCGCGGGCGGCGTTGGTGCGCAGCAGGTCGTCGTACGGGAAGGGCGACTGGGGGTACTTGTAGAGCGCCCGCATCCAGGAGTGGGTCGGCGTCGAGTCCTGGTAGAAGTAGTACTCCTTGACGTCCTCGCCGTGGTTGCCCTCCCCGTTGGTCAGCCCGAAGAGCCGCTCCTTGACGATGGGGTCGGCCTCGTTCCACAGGGCGATCGCGAAGCACAGGCGCTGGGCGTCGTCGCTGACGCCGAGCAGGCCGTCCTCGCCCCACGCGTATGCCCGGGAGCGGGCGTGGTCGTGGGGGAAGGAGTTCCACGCGTCGCCTCCGGGGGAGGTGTCCTCGCGGACCGTGCCCCACTGCCGGTCGGAGAGGTAGGGGCCCCACCGGCGCCACGGCACCCCGTCGATGTTGGCCGACCGGAGCCGATCGTCCTCCGCCGTGGCCATCCCTACAGCCCGGTCAGGTCGGCGATGTGCTGCCGGGCGGCGCGGAACGCCTCCAGCGGATGCGCCTTGGCCGGGTCCTGCTCGGCTTCCACGACCAGCCAGCCTGTCCAGCTGTCGTCGGCGAGCTTGCGCAGCAGCGGCGCGAAGTCGATGCACCCCTCGGGGTCGCCCGGAACGGTGAAGATGCCCTCGCGCAGCGCGTCCCAGAAGCTCAGCGCGTCCCGGTGCATCCGGTCGAGCACCGGCTGGCGGAGGTTCTTGAGGTGGACGTGCCCGATCCGGCCCTCGTGCTTGGTGAGGACAGCCATCGGGTCCCCGCAACCCACGAGCAGGTGCGCCGTGTCCAGCAGCAGCCAGACCTCGCCGGCCACGGTGTCGGCCATCAGTCGGTCGATGTCCTCGGACGACTGCACGCCGGTGCCGGTGTGGTGGTGGTAGTTGATCCGGAGTCCGTGGTCGTTGGCGATCCGGCCCATCTCCCCGAGCCCGCGCACCATGGCGGCCCACTGCTCGTCGTCGAAGACCGGTCGGTTGGCCAGGGCCGGCACCGGCTGCTGGTGGACCGCGCCGGTGACCTCGGCGACGTACACGTCCTGCAGCCCGATCGCGGTGAAGAACGGGATCTGGTCGCGGAAGGTCTGCAGGGTCTGCTCGTAGGCGCCGCCCTTCGAGGCGAACCAGGTCGAGACCCAGCCGCCGGAGGGCGACAGCCCGCGGACGTCGAGCGCGGCCTTGAGGGTCGCGGCGTCCTGGGGGTAGGTGCTGCCCAGCTCGGTGCCCGCGAAGCCCGCAAGCGCCATCTCACTGACGATCTGCTCGAAGGACGTGCCGGAGCCGAGCTCCGGGAGGTCGTCGTTGACCCAGGCGTTGGGCACAGCGGCGATGCGAACGGTACCGGCGGCGAACATGGGGGTCCCTCCCGAAAGCTGCGCGGAAAAAGCGTTTCGAGGACCCAGCCGACAGTCGCGTCGGCCCCACTTCCCGAGCCCGTGATCGGGACGAGTCTCGGGGTCGGCGGGCCGCGAGCGCAAGTCCCTGCTGGGCATTCCGCAGTTTGCTTGCGGGGGCGGACGGCGACCGCGTAGCGTCCGACCCTCATCCGAACCGCTGAGGGAGCCGACGTGTCCGACACCGTGGAGATCGTGAACTTCCGACTCAAGGGGGGTGTCGACGTCGACACCTTCAAGGCCGAGAACGCCAAGATGGAGCACGCGTTCCTCGGGCACCTGCACGGTTTCAAGACCCGGAGCACCTCGGCCACCGAGGACGGGCAGATCGCCGTGGTGCTGCACTGGGCGCACGCCGAGGACGCCCAGTCGTCGATGGACAAGTTCGTCGGTAACCCCGACACCAAGGACTTCACCGACCTCATCGACATGGACACCTTCGTGATGACCAGGTACGTCGAGTTCGACTGGATGACCCTCGACGACATCTGAGCCGTCGGGTCAGGTGAGGTCCCGCGTCGTGAAGTCAGTGGACGCGGGGTAGTCCACCTCGTGCCGGGTGATCCGCTGGATCTCGATGCTGAGGTCCCGGCCGTCCTGGAAGTCGATGACGTGTCCGCCGATGGTGCGCGCGTCGTCGACGACGTGCAGGTGGAAGCCTCCGGGCGCGATGCGGCCGGCGTACGTCGGCGCCGAGAAGCCGACCATCAGGCCGGACACGTCGGAGTAGTGGTACTCCGGCTGGCCCTTCTCGACCTCGTCGAGCCTCGGGTACGGCGTGGCCTGTCGGGGGAGCGACCGGGTGTGCAGCCGCCCGAAGGTGCCGTGGAGGCGGAAGGCGACGAAGAGGTTCCGGGTGCCCGCCATCTCGGCGACCAGGTCCCCGATGTCGCCCGTGGTGGTGGAGTCCGGCAGGTCCCGGGTGACCTCGGGCTCGAAGTCGATGACCATGCAGAACGGCAGGGTGTCGGTGTCGGCGGCCACCTCGGCGCCGGAGTCGCTCAGCATCCGGTAGACGACGCCGTCGACCATCACCATCTCGCCGTCGAGGTGGTCGAAGGCGCCCACGCCGAGGGTCCCGTGCGTCCTGGCCTCGCCCACGGTCGTGATCCCGTCGAAGCACCCGTTCTGCAGCGAGATCGCCGGAGCGTTCTGCCACAGGACGCTCACTGGTCGGCCCCGGCGCCCGCGAAGGTGCCGCGCATGAAGCCGATCGCGTCGGCCGCGAACCGGTCCTTCGAGCCGAAGGTGTCCCGCCAGACGTGGGCCTTGGTCGACAGCCCGGGTACGTCGGCCGCGAAGGCCTCGGCCGCGACCCAGCCGTCGTACCCGATCTCGCCGAGTGCGCGGGCGGTGGCCGACCAGGCGACCTGGCCGGCGCCGAGGCCGCCGCGGTTGTTCTCGCTGGCCTGCACGTGCTTGATGGACCCGCCGTGGGTGGTGATCGCGGCGACCACGTCGTCCTCCTCCGCGTGCGCGTGGTGGGTGTCGTAAAGGACCCCGAACGCGGGGTGGTCGACACGGGCGCTCAGCGCCGCGGACTGCCCGAGGGTGTTGAGCAGGTAGCCCTCGTGCCGGTTGAGGAACTCGACCGCGAGGACGACGCCGGCGCCTGCGGCGTGCTCGGACGCCGCCCGCAGGACCTCCGCCGACCAGTCCAGCTCCTGCTCGGTGGGCCCGGCGCCGGAGAAGACCGCGTAGGCGGTCTGGAACGGTCCGCTGAGCACGGTGCTCCCGAGCACGTGCGCGGCGTCGATGCCGGCCCGGATCTCGTCGAGGCCGCGCTGCCGGATCTGGGCGTCCGAGCTGACCGGGTTCGCCTCGGCCGCCAGGTTGAGGATGGTCGTGCACCCCAGGCCCGCGTCGTCGAGCGCGCGGCGGATCTCGCCGTAGTCGGCGGCCAGGCCCGTACCGACCGGGATCTCGGCTCCGTCGTACCGCAGCGCACTGAGGGTGGAGAAGATCGGGTAGTGCTCGGGGGCCACGTCGGTCGTCCAGAGGTACATGCCGATCCCGAACTTCATGAAGTGCCTTCCGGTGGGGTGGTGGTGTTCGTAGGGTAGGGGCGGCGGCCCCACTCGGTGCCTTGAAACCACATGACCGTTGGGCAAGGGAGCAGCAATGCGCGATCCGTACGAGGTGGCCGACGAGACGTTCGTCATCCCCGACGACCTCCCGGTCCCCGGGATCGGTCTGCTGCCGGTCAACGCCATGGTGGTCCGGGGCGAGCAGCCGATGCTGGTCGACACCCTGGCCATCGTGCACCGGGAGTCCTACCTCGACCGCGTCTTCGCGCTGGTCGAGCCCGAGGACGTGCGCTGGCTGTTCATCAGCCACGAGGACCGCGACCACACCGGCTCGGTCATGCAGGTGATGGAGCGCTGCCCCAACGCGACCCTGATCACCAACTTCCTCGGCCTGGGCAAGCTCGCCGAGGAGTTCGTCGTCCCGCTCGACCGGGTCCACCTCCTGAACGACGGCGACTCCCTCGACATCGGTGACCGGGTGATCACCGCGATCCGCCCGCCGCTCTACGACTCCTCGGCCACCCGCGGCTTCTACGACCCCACCACCGGGGTCTACTTCGCCGCCGACTGCTTCGGCACGGTGCTGACCGACAACGTGCCTTTCGCCGACGACATGTCGGCAGCGGACCTGGAGGAGGGTTTCTTCTGGATGAACCGCGCCAACCACATCTGGTACCACCACATCCCCACCGAGGTGATCGAGGAGCAGGCCGCGCGGATCAGGGCCCTCGCGCCGGAGCTGATCGTCAGTGGCCACGGGCCGACCTTCCGCCACGACCCGCTGCAGGTGTGCGACTGGATCACCCGGATCGGCGACATGGAGCCCGTGCACATGCCGACGCACGAGGAGTTCGAGCAGGCGCTGGCCGTCGGGGGCTGATCCCGTACGGCGCGCCAGGGTCAGCGCCGGCGGCTGCCGCTCCAGCCGAAGAGCAAGAACTCCGCCGTGAGGACCCCGATGGCCAGGTAGGGCTGCACGAAGGCGAGCAGGGCCGCGGCCAGTGCGATCGTCGGCAGCAGGTAGAGGTGGTGCACCCGGTGGAGGCCCAGGACCGTGACCGGCTGGTCGGGGTGGAGCAGGTGCGGCTCGCGCACCGCGTGCCGCGCCATCAGGCCGACGGTGAGCGACAGCAGGCCGATGTTGGCGGCGAAGACGACAGTGGACCAGGGCTCGGCCACCCGCTCGGTCCCGATGATGTCCGCCGAGAAGGGCACCAGGGACACCGCGCCGAGGACCGCGAAGTTCAGGGCGAGGGTCACGGTGTGGCACTGCCGCATGCCCGCCGTGACGGAATGGTGCACCAGCCAGAACCGGGCGATCGCGAGGAAGCTGATCAGCCAGGCGAGGAAGACGTGCCAGTCGTTGCGCAGCAGCACGAGGATGGACTCGTCCTTCTCCGGCAGCTTGAGCTCGAGCACGAGCAGCGTCAGCACGATCGCGAAGACGCCGTCGGTCAGGGCGTTCATCCGCTCGATCTCGAAGTGCCGATGCGTGGGGATGCCCTCCGTCAGCTGCGACTTGCCTTCCATGTCCACCCTTCGGCTCTGCGTGTCACCCGTTTTGACACCCTCCGCGGCGGCGAAGTGCGTGGCGCTCAGAGTCTAGGAAGAGTCGGGTCCTCGCGTTGGCTACTTCGGCGAAGCGGCACCCCGAGTCGGCAGTTCGCGGACGGCTCGGTGTGTCTGTGACCAGTGAGACTGGTGTGACGCATGATTGAGGCATGGAACGGGAGCCCACTCATCGCAGGCCACTGCTGAAGGCGCTGGCGGGCGGCGTCGTAGCTATCGGGGCCGTGGGAGCGGCAGCCAAGCTCGGCGGGTCACAGGACACTTCGGCCGGCCCGTTCGCGGGCCTCCCGACGCTGCAACTGTCGTCTGATTCCGGGTCGGACGTGAGTGCGCTCGAGACCAGGTTGGGTGACGCCCTGCTGCCTCAGCTGTCGCCAACCAGGTGGCGTTCGGCACGTCTGCCCACGTCGACCCACTCGATGGTCGCCTTCACCTGGCGGACCGGGGCCGCCGATCCGCACATCCACATCAGGTCGCGCGTCGACGGCTTGTGGCAGCCCTGGCGGCGCGTGCCCGTCCTCCACGACCTGCCCGATGACGATTCGGGCGAAGGCGCGGGTGTCAGTGGCACGGAGCTGGTGTGGATTGGGGATTCGGATGGAATCCAGGTGCAGGTCGCGAGATCGCGGCCGACCGATCTGACGCTGGTGCTCCTCCATCCAGCGCCGCGACCGGACGACGAGTCCGTCACCCCGAGGAGCGAGGACCACGGACATTCGAACGTGAGTGCGAGGGCCGCCGTAGATCCGGCAGTGCCGCGACCGGCCCTCCTGACCCGTCGCGACTGGGGCGCGGACGATTCCTGGCGCGACGGCAGGCCCAGCTACAACGACACCATCCAGCAAGTGCACGTCCACCACACGGTCAACAGCAACGACTACTCCAAGGCGGACGTCCCGGCCCTCATCCGCGGCATGTATCGGTATCACACCAGCAATCTCGGTTGGTCCGACATCGGATACAACTTTCTGGTCGACAGGTTCGGACGGATCTGGGTCGGCCGGGCCGGTGGCGCGGCGCGACCGGTGCGCGGCGCGCACACCCTCGGGTTCAATGCGACCTCGACCGGGGTCTCGGTGATCGGCAACTTCGACCTTGTCGCCCCGACGACAGCAACCTTGAACGCCATCGTCCGGGTCGCCGCCTGGAAGCTGGACAAGTACGGCCGCAAGCCGACCGGACACGCTGAAGTTCGTTCGGAGGGAAGCGACAAGTTTCGGTCGAACCAGGTTGTCGAGCTTCCGGTGATCGACGGCCATCGCGATACGAACGACACCGCCTGTCCCGGGCAACACCTGTATGACGCCCTGCCGGTGATCCGCAGACGGACCAAGGCTCGAATCGACAGGTTCCACGCCTCCGAGCGGTCGGCGGTGTCCATCACCCAGCCAGCAGCCGTATCCGGCACGCCGGCTCTGGGAGAGGTGCTCACCGTCGAACCAGGCGCGTTCTCGCCTCCGGATGCCACTCCGGCATATGCCTGGATGCGCAACGGATCCGGAATTGTCGGAGCCAGCGGCGCCTCGTATCTGACCGTGCCGGAGGACGTAGGCACGCAGCTGAGCGTTCGCGTCGACCTCAGCAAGCAGGGCTATCAGACAGCGACCGAGCTTCTCACGGTTGCCGGGCCGGTCACCGCCCCGGCGTCGGTGTCGCTCCGCATTGTGGGCAGGCCCGGCCGGGCGGCGGTACACGTCGAAGTGACGCCGCCACCCGGCGTCTCGGGGCCCGCGGTGGGCCAGGCCACGGTGCGGATGAACAAACGCACGAAGACCGTCGACCTTGTGAACGGCAGGGCGACCATTCGGTTCAGGGCGATCACTCCTGGCCAGCACCTGGTGTCCGTGGACTACTCGGGAAGCCCTTGGCTCACGCCCGCGGTCGCTTCAGGGAACGTGACGATCAGCTAGCCAGGCGACGCGGAACTGGCTGCCCGGTTTCGGCGCGCCGGGACCCGCGATCGGCGTCTGTTCGGGAGTTCGCCTCGCGAGGCGCGCCTGTTGGACGGTGATGCAACCGCGAGGGATGGTCCCCGGGACCTCAGCCGCCGCTGCCGCCTGAGCTGGCAAGGCTCACGAGGAGATTGACGGTGCCAGCCAGGATCAGGGCGCCGAACAGATAGGACAGAACCGCATGGCGGAGCACCGTCCTGCGCAGCTCGCGGGTCCCGAGCTGGGTGTCGGAGACCTGGTACGTCATACCGACGGTGAAAGCGAGGTAGGCGAAGTCGGAGTAGCAAGGAGGCCCGGACTGGCCGAACTCGATGCCGCCGACGCTGCCGGCAGTTCCGCCCTCGTCCGGGTCGTAGTACAGCAAGGCATAGCGCAAGGTGAAGAGCGTGTGGACGACGAACCACGAGAGAGCGATGCTTGCCACGCCGAGGGCGGCCACGACCGTTTCACCCGGACCGGACGTGTTGCCGGTCTTGACGAGCAACAGTGCCACGCCGACCAGGCTGACCACGCTGGCACCCAGGACGATCGCCTGCGTGACGCGTTTCGTCGGATCCTCGAGCGTCGCATGGGCCTCGGTGGTGGCGGAGTCCATTCCCGCGATCGCGAGCCACGTCCAGCCCAGGAAGATGACCGCAGCCACATCCCAGCCGACCGAGGACGCATAGATCCATTCGCCGAACGCGCCGGTCGCAACTGCGCTCACGGCACCGAGGGCCGCCGAGATTGCGACGCGGGTCGAAGCCGACCCGGGTATCTGGCCGCCGCTGTCTCGCACCCGGCAAGTCAACCAGTCCGGGACCGGGACTGGAACCGATGGCACGCCGGCATCCGCGCCCGGATGGTGATCAGTCGAGCGTCACGCGACGCTGCCCGGGCTGAGCCGGACCGGCAGGGCGTCCACGCCGTACACGATCGAGAGCGGACGGAAGTCCAGCTCCGCCGAAGGCACCGCCAGGGCCAGGTCGGGGAAGCGCCGCGCCAGCGCGGGCAGCGCGGTGCGGAGCTCCATGCGCGCCAGCTCCGCGCCCACGCAGCGGTGGAAACCGTGGCCGAAGGCGAGATGCGAGCCGCGCGGACGATCCGGGTCGAAGGTGTCCGGGCCCGTCGCAGGCTCGCCGTTCCGGTTGGCGCCCGCCAGGTGGCACACGACGACGTCGCCGGGGCGGACCAGCTGGGTCCCCACGGTCAGCTCACGCCGGGCGAAACGGGGGAAGGCGATCTGCACAACCGACAGGTAGCGCAGCAGCTCCTCCACGGTCGGCTCGACCCGTTCCGGGTGCTTTGCCAGGGCGGCGTAGTCGTCCGGATGGTCGAGCAGCACCGCCGTGCCGAGGGCGAGCATGCTGGCGCTGGTCTCCAGGCCACCGGTGAAGACCCCGTCGGCGAGGCCGGCGAGGTCGAAGTCGCTGATGGCATCGCCCTGCTCGCGGATGATGTCGCCGAGCAGCCCGTGGCCGGGACTGTGCCGTTGCCGCGCGGTGGACTCGATCAGGAACTTGCGCGACTCCGAGACGGCTCCGAAGGTGCCCTGACCGCCGTTGGTGACGTCGAAGCGTGCCGAGACCAGCTCCCGGAGGCCGTCTCGCTCCTCTCCGGGGAGGCCGAGCAGGTCGCAGATGACTGAGAACGGAACAGGGAACGCGAACTCCGTGAGCAGGTCCACTTCCGGCCCGTGCGATTCCATCTCGTCCAGGCGCCGCTCGACGATGCCCTCGACCATCGGGAGCAGCCGCTCCAGCTGACGCATCGTGAACTGGGGCGTGAGCAGCTTGCGCAGGCGGGTGTGCTCCGGCGGGTCGGTGAAGCCCAGGCCGCCGATGTCGCCGTCTGTCGTCGAGCCTCGCTTGCCTGCGAGGGGGCGAATGTCGTTGCTGAAGTCGCGTTCGTTGGCCAACACGGCCCGGGCTTCGTCCGGGCCGGTGACCATCCAGACCGTGATGCCGAGGAACGAGGTCAACCGGTGCACCGGCTCAGCGGCGCGGACCGTGCCGAGCCGAGGCACGGGGTCCATCGCCTCGCGCTGCAGGGGCCAGGTGAGTCGGGAGGGTACGCGGTCGAGCTGGGAGAGATCGATCGTCCGCCTGCCGGCGACGGCCATCACGCCGCGTCTGGTCTGGGTCTGCAAGAACGACCTGACACCCGACAATTCTGTGCTCCTGCCGCGACCTGGATTGACCGCCAGCCTAGCGCCCCGCGCCCAGCGCCCGGCAGCTAGTGGTCGCGGCGAACGCTGACCGGGTCACCCATCAAGGGCGGGAGCGCGACGTCGGGCTCCAGCCGGGCGATCCAGGCGAGCCCGAACGCGGTCACAGCAGCCGCGACCACCTGGACGGCGAGCGTCAGCGGCCCCTGGATCGGAGCCTCGCCGAAGACGAACCAGCCGAACGTCATCGCCACGGCGACGTTGACCACGTTGAGCAAGGGCATCGACGCCGCCAGCCGGGCCGAGTGGAAGGCGCGCTGGTTGGTGCTCACCGCCATCAGCCCGGCCAGGGCAAGGACCCAGGGCCGCCAGGTGGACAGCGTGGTCCACAGGCCACCGTCCTGGAGGTCATGTCCGACCAGCTTGATCAGTCCCGCCATCGTGCCGAAGAGCAATCCCGACGCCGCTCCCAGCAGAGCCCCCCGTATCTCCATCCGGCGCTGTCGTGACGCCAGCACCGTGAGCACCGCGAAGGCCCCGGCAACCAGCAGGCAGCAGAGCAGCGCCCGGCCGGTGTCGGGCGCAGAGCGCCCCTGCGAGAACTCGGTCGCGGCCAGGAACGACGCTAGACCCCCCACGGTGACGCAGACGGCGAGCAGTTCTTGACGTCGGGGCAGCCGCCCACCGGCCGCCGCCCGCGCCAGGACCGCGAGGACGACGCCGCACAGCATCAGCGGCTGCACCAGCGCCAGCGTGCCGAGTTGGAGGGCGAGCGCGTGCAGGGAGAAGGAGACGAGCCCCAGCGCCGACGCCGCCAGCCACAGCGGCGTGGTCGCCAGGCTGATCAGCAGGCGCACCGGCCCCGCCGAGGGGGCGACCCGGCTCGCGGCGAAGTGCTGCAGCGACGTCGACACGGCAAAGCCGCACGCCGAAGCCAGCGCGATCAACGGCGCACCAAGCATCGAGCGATCTCCCGTTCCGTCGTCCTTGCCCTGTCGGATCAAGTGAAGCATCCAAACCCACGAGCCCTGATCAACCGGCGCGGATCAGGGCTCGCGGCTTGGGGCGTCCGCAGGTGGCTCCGGGCGGGGGGACCGCGCAGATCGACGTGCCCAGGAATCCCGACCGCTCGCGGTGGTTCCATGGAGCATGAAGAACATCGGATTCCTGTCGTTCGGCCACTGGGCACCGTCACCGCAGTCGCGGACTCGCTCGGCCTCCGACGCACTGCTGCAGTCCATCGAGCTCGCGGTCGTCGCCGAAGAGCTCGGGGCCGACGGCGCGTACTTCCGGGTGCATCACTTCGCGAGCCAGTTGTCCGCTCCCTTCCCGCTGCTGGCGGCCATCGGGGCCAGGACGAGCCGGATCGAGATCGGGACCGGCGTGATTGACATGCGCTACGAGAACCCGCTCTACATGGCCGAGGACGCGGGTGCGGCAGACGTGATCTCGGGGGGCCGGCTCGAACTCGGAATCAGCCGGGGGTCGCCGGAGCAGGTGATCGACGGATACCGCTACTTCGGCTACGAGCCGGCCGAAGGCTCCGACCACGCGGACCTGGCCCGTGAGCACACCCGGGCGTTCCTCGAGGTGATCAAGGGCGAGGGGTTCGCGCAGCCCAACCCGCGGCCGATGTTCCCCAATCCGCCCGGCCTGCTCAGGATCGAGCCCCACTCCTCGGGGCTTCGCGACCGGATCTGGTGGGGCGCCGGTTCCCGCCGTACGGCCGAGTGGGCCGCAGCGCAGGGCATGAATCTCATGAGCTCGACGCTGCTGACCGAGGACACCGGGGTGCCGTTCCACCGACTCCAGGCCGAACAGATCGAGCGGTTCCGGGACGCCTGGAGGGCCGCTGGCCACCCACGTGAGCCGCGTGTCTCGGTGAGCCGCAGCATCTTCCCGGTCGTCAGTGACATGGATCGTGCCTACTTCGGGCGCGAGGCCGGTGGTCAGGACCAGGTCGGTCAGCTGGAGGGCGGCGCGGCCCGGTTCGGCAAGACGTACGCCGGGGAGCCGGACCAACTGGTCAACGATCTCGCCGAGGACGAGGCGATCGCGGCCGCGGACACCCTGCTTCTCACGGTTCCGAACCAGCTCGGCGTCGACTACAACGCGCACCTCATCGACAGCGTGCTGCGCCACCTCGCGCCCCCGCTCGGCTGGCGCTAGCGGATGGCCAGCCTGACCACCTGCCGGCTGAGGGACGGAGTCTCACCACCAAGGAGGTAGGCGGTGTCGCCGTCCGAGCCGACCGCGGAGTCGGCGAGCGGGGTCGGCAGCCGCCCGGCGACGGTGAACGATCTCGAGCCCGGGTGGAACCACCACATCCGATCCGTGAGCGAGGACGACGACGTCCTGCCGCCGACGAGCAGGATGCGCCCGCCCAGGGTCAGGGCCGACGCGTGGCCGAGCGGGCGCGGGAGCCGGGCGACCAGCCGGGCTCGGCCGGACGCGTCGACGCGTTGTACCGCGGTCTGCATCAGGCCGGCGCGCTCGCCGCCGAAGAGCCACACGGCGTGCCCGCGCGCGACGCCCGCGGCATAACGCACCGGTACGGGGAGCCGCCCGACCGTCCGCCAGTGCGCGCCGTCCCTGGTCGCGAGCACCGACGAGACGGCGACCGCGGACCCGTCGTATCCACCGAGCACCAGGGCCTGCCGCCCGACGACGACCGCCGTCAGGTCCGATCGGGGCCGGGGGAGCTGTCCGGTTGTCGACCAGCGTCCACCGGTCCGCGTCTGCACGACGTTCTGCTCAGTGGCGTTCCCGCCGCCGATCACGACGGCCCGGCCGTGCAGCGACACACCTGCGGTGTCGTGCACCGGTACGCCCAGCGGGGCCGCCGGTCGCGTGTGCCCGGTCGCCGGGTCGAGGGTGAAGACCTGACTGGTCGACTGGTCGCCCGCGATCAGCCCGCCGGCGACGACGAACCTCCCCGAGTCGGGCACGACCGCCTCCCGGGCCACGGGGAAGGGAAGCCGCCAGGGCTCGGTGGACACGACCAGGCGCGGTGGCTCCCGGGGGGTCGTGGGGCTGGCCGACATCGACGCCGACTGGCTCTGGACGGGCGTCGCGGGGGCGGACCCGGCCCCGGCGCCTGCGTCGTGCGGGGCGGAGCACGCCGACGCGACCAGCACGGTGGCCGCGACCAGGATCCGCCTCATCTCATGTTCCCGGTGTGGCCGAGGGAGTAGCGGCCAGGCTGGGGCCAGACCAAGAGTCCGTGGGGCTGGCCGCCGACCCGGATCTTGGCGGTGAGCCGACCGGTCCGGGTGTTCCAGCCATAGACATACCCGTCGTAGCGGCCGGAGAGCCACAGCGTGCGCCCGTCCGCGGACACGCCCCCCATGTCGGGGCTCCCGCCGCCGGGGACGGGCCAGGTGTCGACGATCCGGTGTCGGGCCAGCGAGAACACGCTGATCGCGCCGGCGCCGCGGTCCGAGACATAGAGGAACCGTCCGTCCCTGCTCGGATAGATCCCGTGCGGCATCGCCGGCAGGTGCGTGCTGCCGGTCACCCGAAACTTCTTCCAGCCGATCCGGAGCAGCTGGTCGCGGCCCATGTCCGCCACGTAGAACGACCGACCGTCGGGTGCGAGCCGGATGTCCTGCGGCTTGCTCCCGGGACCGAGGGCGAGCCGCCCCATGACCCGCTGACCGAGCGTGGAGACCTTGAGCAGGGAGCCGCTGAACTCGCACGTGACAAGGAAGTAGCGGCCATTGGCAGAGAAGTCGGCGTGGTTCGGGCCGTTGCAGGAGGGATCGCTGATCACCTTCTGCGGGCGGAACCGGCGCGGACCGGCGAAGACGATCTTCTCGTGCTCCTCGTCCATGACGATCGCGTGCTTGCCGTCCGGGGTGAAGTACAGGTTGTACGGCCGGTCGATGGGATAGCTGCGCTGGATGCGGCCGGTCATGGGATCGAGCGCGACGATCCGGTTCGCATAGCTGGCCTCGACGTAGAGCCGCGACAGGTCGTAGGCCGGCGTCACGTGCTGGGAGAGCGACCCCGTATGCAGCACCCGGACGACCTTGTGCGTGCGTTGGTCGATCACGGTTGTGATCGGTTCGCCGTACGAGTTGGGCACGTAGAGGTACGCCGGTGCTCGCGCGACGCGCGGGAGCATCTCGCCACGGCGGGCCGCGGAGTAGACGTTGTTCCCCATGCTCGGCGGCATGCCCGGGATCCGATGCCGGAACGGTGCCGCGACCCGCACCGACGTCGGCCGGGTCGGCTCGCTCGGCGCGGCGGCCGTGGCGGCCGGGCCGGTGGCCGGGTGACTGGTGGCGGACCCCGGCCCGGGTTTCGTCGATCCCGAAGAACACCCGGAGACAAGGGCGAGGGCCGACACAAGGACCACGACCGCTTCGAATGGCCTGGTGGCACCACCACGCATGAAGGCAACTTCTCCTCTGGAATCAGCAGGACGTGTCCCCACGACCGTAGCCGACCGAACCTGCCAACAAGCAGGGCGGAACGTTGGGCTCGGTGCCCGGGCGGGTCTAGACCTGCGCTTGCCATGGATACCCGGTGGGGGTACCTTGCGCGTACCATACCCCCCTAGGGTACCAAGCGCTCGGCACACCCCGAGCATTCGTTAGAAGACAGACATGTCAACCAGTACCAATCCGCCCCCGGCGTCGCGCCGGTGGCTTGGGCTGGCGGTGATCGCCGCGGCCCAGTTCATGGTCATCATGGACACCTCGATCATCGGGGTGGCGCTGCCGAAGATGCAGGCCGACCTTGGGTTCTCTCCCGAGAACCTCTCGTGGGTGTTCAATGCCTATGTCGTCGCCCTTGGTGGCCTGCTGCTGCTCGGGGGCAAGCTGTCCGACGTGCTGGGCGCGCGCAGGGTGTTCGGCGCCGGATGGGTGGTCCTCATCGTCGGATCCCTGGTCGCAGGTCTCGCGGGCAACGTCGAGGTGGAGCTGGTGGGCCGGGCGCTCCAGGGTGCCGGCTCGGCGCTCATCGCACCGTCCGCGCTCACGCTGCTGTTCATGCTCTTCGGAGCCACCCCCAAGGAGCTCACCAAGGCGCTGGCGCTGTACGGCGCCGCCGCTCCCGCCGGCGGTACGGCGGGGGTGTTCCTGGGCGGCGTCATCACCGAGTACGTCGACTGGGCCTGGGTCTTCTACATCAACATCCCGATCGCGCTGGTCATCCTGGCTCTCGTGCCGGGCGTGATGCCCGCCGGCGCACCCAGCACCCGCTCGCGGGTCGACCTGCTCGGAGCCGTCACCGTGACCGCCGGTCTGGCCGCAGCGGTCTACGCCGTGGTCCAGGCGCCCGCGGTCGGCTGGGATGCCGCACGGACATGGATCGTGCTCGGCGCTGCCGCGGCCCTGCTCGTCGCCTTCTTCGCCCTGCAGGCCAAGGGCCGCAACCCGCTCCTGCGTCTGGGGATCTTCCGCGCCCCGAACCTTGCGGCCGCGAACCTCGCCCAGGCACTCCTCGGTGCCGCCTGGATCCCGATGTGGTTCTTCCTCAACCTCTACCTCCAGCAGGTTCTCGGCTACTCCGCGTTCCCCTCCGGTGCGGCGCTGCTGCCGATGACCGGACTGATCATGCTCGGCATGATCGTGGTCGCCCCGCGCGCCATCGCCGCGTTCGGACCCAAGGCGATCACCGTGGCCGGCCTGCTCCTCCTGGCGGCCGGCATGGCGTGGCTGTCGCAGGTCGACCCGGGCGGCTCGTTCACCGTCGACGTCCTGCCTGCCTCGCTGCTCGCGGCCCTGGGCATGTCGTTGGCGTTCATCCCGACCCTCGGCACCGCGATCTCCGCGGCCCGTCCCGAGGAGGGCGGCCTGGCCGCCGGCATCGTCAACACCAGCTACCAGGTCGGCTCCGCCCTCGGCCTGGCGGTGATGACCGCCGTCGCAGCCGCGAACGGCGCTGACCAGATCGGCAACCGCGCGGCCCTGACCGACGGCTACTCCGCCGCGTTCATCGGCGCCGCCGTCGTCGCCCTCGCCGGCGCGCTCACGGCAGCGGCCTTCCTGCGCCGCAACCTCGACGCGCCCCAGCCGGACCCGACTCCAGCCGACCAGTACGTCTGAAATCGCGCGGCGCCGACCGGTGCCGCGACCACCAAGGAGAGGATCCGCTCACATGAGCACCAGCACCTACGCAGTCCAGGGCATGACCTGCACCAGCTGCGCCGGCAAGGTCACCGGCGCCGTCAACCAGGTCGCCGGGGTCACCGACACCAGCGTCGACCTCGAGTCCTCAACCCTGATCGTCACCGGCCAAACCGACGGCGACACCGTCCGCGCCGCGATCCGCGACGCCGGCTACCAGGTGAGCTGACCCGCACGGTGGCCGTCGTCGGTGGAAACCGCACCGACGACGGCCGCCCCGGCCGCGTGACCCCCTCCTCGCCGGGTGGGGCCACCCGAAGGGACCCGCCAGGGTCCCCCGCAACAGCATGGCCGCGAACGCCACCTTGCACCGCCTGGCCGGTTGCGCCATCGGCGAGATCGCCGGCCCCAACCCGAACCGTCGACGGCAACGTCCTCCCGTCGGCGGGCGCCTGGGACATCGACCCCAGCCACACAGACCTCGCCTTCATCGGCGTCCACCCTTGCCGAATTCGTGGGTGCCGGTTGACGCTGGCGGGGCAGCCACCGAAGCGACTGCCCCGCTGTGCGTTGGCGGCCTCTTGTCAGCTGACCAGGTTCTTCATGGTGTCGATCTCGGCGGTCTGGGACCTCTGGATCTGCTTGGCGAGGTCGATGGCTGGCTGGTACCGACCGTCGGCTTCCTCGATCGCTGCCATCTGCACGGCGCCTTGGTGGTGCGCGATCATCATGGTGAGCCACATCCCCTGGAACTCGGCGGCGCTGGCGTTCTCGAGCGCGGTCATGTCGGCGTCGCTCATCATGCCCGGCATGTCGGTGCCCATGTCGGGCATGTCGCTGCCCCCCATGTTGCCCATGTCATGGCCTTCGGAGTTGACGTGGTCGCGGACCGTCGCCGGAATGGGCTCGTTCCAGTCCGTGAGCCAGCCGACCATGGTCTCGATCTCGGGGGCCTGGGCCTCGCGGATCTGCTCGGCGAGCTTCTGTACCTGCGGGTCAAGGTCTCGGCCCATGGTCAGGTCGACCATGGCGAGGGCCTGCGCGTGGTGCTGGATCATCTGGGTCGCGAATGTGACGTCGGCGGCATTGTGCTGCGTCGGGCTGGGAGCGTTGGAGGCGGTCTTGTCGTCCGAGCCGCAGGCGGTCAGGACGAGGGACAGGCCCAGGGTGAGTGCCGCTAGGGCATGGAATTTGCGCATGAGGATCTCCATCGGTGGTGGTCAGATCAGGGACGGGTGAGCAGCGCGCAACGTGGGCGCGCAGTCCGTCAGCACCTGACTACGGAGAAGTCCCAGAGGTAGGGCGGGCCGGCCCTGGCCCGTATGGCGGTGAGAGCCCCAATGGCGGGATTGCCGACCTGTCGTCCGGCGAAGTGTTTCGCGAGGCGGCTCACGCGCAGCGACAGCAGGAGGCTTGCGGCAGCGCCCACCAGCATGGCTGTGCAGAGCATCACCATGTCTCCCATGGGATGGTCATCGCCGACTTCGGCAATCGATTCGCCGAGCTTCGGCGCAGGTACGGCATCCACCTGCGGAGACATGGGCATCGCGCTTGCCGAGTGTGCGGGCATCGCATGGTGCTGGGCGAGGGTGTGCATGCCAAGGATGCCGAGGACGACGCCCGCGAGACAGGCAGGGACCAGGAGCGACCGCGTTCGCGTGGTCTTGCTGGCCGCAGTCATGACTCGTTCATGCTACGGAAGTCGCCGAGCGCCGCCGTTGACGGTGCTGGGGACGGGTGTGTGACTGGCGCGCGTCAGTCCCGGCTACTGGCCAGTGGAGACGCAGCTCCGCCCGGCACCGGACTGGCAGCGCAGGGGATCCGGAAAATTCCGGGACCGCGAACACCACCGGCGTCACCCGGTGCCCTCAGCTCCGTCGGGAGCCCCGAGCCGGAGGTGTTCAGCGTGGTAGACGGCTTCGTCGAGCAGTTGGGCGACGTGGTTGTCGTACAGGGCGTAGGTGATGGAGCGTCCGGATCGCTGGCCGTGCACGAGCCCGAGATGGCGCAACATCCGCAGCTGATGGGACACGGCGGACTGTTCCATCTCAACCGCCTCAGCGAGCTCGCCGACGGTGGCCGGGCTCTCCCGCAACCGGGACAGGATGAGGAGTCGGCTGGGACTGGCGAGGGCCTGCAGCGTGGTGGCCACGGCCTCCGCGGCGGCGGTGTCCAGCCGCGTGGCTCGGGTGCGGCCCTCGACTCCGTGTCCCATGGCATGAGCATACCTCCGCTTGAATGAACACCTCTTCATGTGTTTATAGTTGGGGCTTCCAATTCCGCGTAGCCAGGAGAGCCCGTTGCGCACGACACTGTCTGCCCCGCCCAGTCAGGCGGGCGGGGAAGCCGCGCCGGCTGGACGTCCCCGATCCGCTCCGTGGGTGGTGCTGTCGATGGCGGAGGTCCGCTGGGCCGCCGCCGCCACGGCTCTCTTCGCGATCGGCGGTCTGTTCCAGCTCGCCGGCGCGCCGGCGGTGGTTTGGTGGGTCCTCTATCTCGCCTGCTATGTAGCTGGCGGGTGGGAGCCCGCCTTGGCAGGGCTGCGGGCGCTGCGGGACAAGTCCCTGGACGTCGACCTGCTGATGATCGTTGCCGCGCTGATTGCCGCCACGATCGGGCAGGTCTTCGACGGGGCCCTGCTGATCGTCATCTTCGCCACCTCCGGGGCGCTCGAAGCGTTTGTCACGCGTCGTACTGCTGATTCGGTGCGGGCCCTGCTGGACCTCGCTCCGGAGCAGGCCAGCCGTTTGCTCGATGACGGCACCGAAGAAGTGGTGGACGCTGCCGACCTTGTGGTCGGGGAGGTGATCCTGGTGCGTCCGGGCGAGCGAGTCGGGGCCGACGGAGAAGTCCTTGATGGAATCAGCGAGGTCGACCAGGCCTCGATCACGGGCGAGCCGTTGCCGGTGCTCAAAGTGATCGGCGATGAGGTGTTCGCCGGCACCCTGAACGGCACGGGGGCCCTGCGAGTCCGCGTCGACAGGGCCGCCCAGGATTCCGTGGTGGCCCGGATCGTCGCGATGGTCGAAGACGCCTCGGCCACCAAGGCCAAGACTCAGCTGTTCATCGAGAGGGTCGAGCAGCGCTACTCCGTCGCCGTCGTCGTCGCCACGTTGGCGCTCTTCTTCATCCCCCTGGGCCTGGGTGCCGAGTTGCGCCCAACGCTGCTGAGGGCGATGACCTTCATGATCGTCGCCTCACCGTGCGCGGTGGTGCTCGCCACGATGCCGCCGCTGCTGTCCGCGATTGCCAACGCCGGTCGGCACGGGTTGCTGGTGAAGTCCGCGGTGGTGATGGAGAGGTTCCGGGACATCACGATCGTCGCGTTCGACAAGACCGGCACCCTCACCGAGGGAACCCCCCGCGTCGCCGACGTGATACCGCTGCCAACGGCAGGGTTCGACGCCGACACACTGCTCCGATTCGTGGCGGCCGCCGAACGCCCCAGCGAGCACCCGCTGGCTCGCGCGGTGGTCGCTGCCGCCCACGAGCGGGGCCTTGATCTGCCCCATGCCGGGGACTTCGCTTCCGCGCCCGGACGCGGGGTCACCGCCACCATCGAGGGCAGAGTCGTCCGAGTCGGCTCTCCGGCACTGCTCACCGATCCGACGGTGCGGGCCGTCGCCCAGTCCCACGAACACGCCCGGGAGGCCGTCGCCCGGATGGAGGCGTCCGGGCGCACCGCGGTCGTCGTACTCCTCGACGACGCGCCGGTCGGCGTTCTCGGCCTGACCGACCGAGTGCGACCTGACGCCCGAGCCACCGTAGCTGCGCTGACTGCCCTGACCGGCGCTACTCCGGTGCTGCTGACCGGAGACAACCCAGGGGCCGCCACGCGAGTGGCTCAAGAGATCGGGATCACCAACGTCTCCGCGAGCCTGTTGCCCGAGGACAAGGTCGCCCAGGTCCGAGCGTTGCAGGCGGCCGGGCACACGGTGCTCCTGGTGGGCGACGGCGTCAACGACGCCCCCGCGATGGCCGCCGCCGACCTCGGTGTGGCGATGGGTCGGCACGGGTCAGATCTCGCGCTGGAGACCTCCGACGCTGTGATCGTCCGTGACGAGCTGGCAATCCTGCCCAAGATCATCGACCAGTCCTGGCGTGCGCACCGGGTTGTGAAGGCCAACCTGGCATTCGCCGCCACCGTCATCGCAGCACTCGTCACCTGGGACGTCTTCTGGATACTGCCGCTGCCCCTCGGTGTCGCCGGCCATGAGGGCTCCACCGTGGTGGTCGGCCTGAACGGACTGCGCCTGCTTCGTGCAGCGGCCTGGCGTCGCGCCGGTGCCGCACCGTTCCCACGGGTGTCCACGACCCCCGATACCGAGCCCCGGCAACAGCCGACCGCGAGGATCTAAATGACCGGGGCGAATCTCGTCGGGAAGTGCCGGTTTGGGCGCTGCGAAGGCGCTGGGGTCAGGCCCAGTGCTCGCTGAGGCTGCCCAGCGGAACCTCCTGTCGGGTCCAGTCGTCGAGCAGATCACTGGACGCTCGCAGGGTGTTCTGCCAGGAGAGCGGGGCCGAGGTGCGGTCTGTGTCGTGCAGCAGGACGGTGCCGCCCGGCTTCAGGCTGCGCAACACGGTGCGCCTGATCGACTGCGGAGTCGCGGAAGCCGTCCAGTCTCGTCCCCAGGCGGTCCACAGGACCGTCTGCAGGCCGGCAGCCCGCGCGGCGAGCAGTCCTTCGGAGGTGACGACGCCGTACGGCGGCCGGTACCACCGAACTGCTGCTCCGGTGATGTCCTCGAGGAGGCCTCTGGTGCGCTTGAGTTCGTCGAGCAGCCTGCCTGGGCGCTTCGCGGCGAGGCACCGGTGATCCCAGCCGTGGACCGCGACCTCATGCCCGAGCCTTGTCATGTGCCTGACGAGGTCGGGGTACGCCGCGGCGTGCTCACCGAGGAGGAAGAAGGTTGCGGACCGGCGGTGATGCTCCAGGAGGTCCAGGAAGTGGGGGGTGCTGACGGGGTCAGGACCGTCGTCGTAGGTCAATGCCAGATGGACGCTCCGGCTGATTCCCGCGAGCCTCGGGGTGAGCGTTCGTCGTACCCAGGGCACCGAGCTGAGCGCCGGTGCCGATTGGGCCGCAATGGCGAGGGCGGGAACCAGCGCGGCGGAACCTCTCACGCGGGGACGTCGATCCGCTCCGGGAAGACAGCATCCACGATGTCGGCCATCGGGCCCGGCCCAGAGTGATGCGCTGGGACGACGCGGGTCAGCGCTGACCGGAGCTCTCGGTGGAGCTCGCGCTCGTTCTTGGCCCAGGGGATCAGGCCGGCGTCGTGGAGGGCTTGGGCGTTGGTCCTGCCGTGGCCGGGGATGCATCGGTAGGACAGGGCCGGCGTGCCCGCCGCGATCGCCTCCAGGGACGTGAAGCCGCCCGCGTTCTGGACGACGCAGTTGACGCTCCGCAGCAGGTCCGGCACGTCGTCGCGCCAGCCCAGACGTACGACGTCGAGCTGATCCGCGCCGAGTCGGTGGTAGAGGGATCGGTTCTCTCCGCACAGCACGACGGGGGTCGCGAGTCCTGTCCTCGCGATGTCGCGCGCGGAGCGGGACATTTCTCCGACGCCGAGGGATCCGCCGGTCACGAGCGCGAGGGGCTTGTCCGGGGGAAGCCCGAGCCTCGCGCGCAGCTCTCGCTGCGCCGAGACGTCCGCGGGACGCCGAGCGAAGTCGATCGGAACCAACGGTTCGATGACTCGGGTCGTGACCTGGCGCAGCCGTGCCTGGGCTGCCGGGATCTCGTGGAGGGCCAGGTGCAGGTCCACCGCCGGGTGGACCCAGAGCGGGTGCACGGACATGTCGGTGAGGTAGGTGACCACGGGGACGTCCAGCCGCCCGGACTCCCGCAGATGTCCCAGCGCCTGGCTCGCGAACGGATGGGTCGAGATGATCACCTCGGATCGGGTGGCAATGCTCAGCAGCGGGTCGGCCGTCATCGCGAGGGCGCGCACGACGGCTCCGTGGAGCGTCTGTCCGGGCTCCAGGCGGTGGAGGAGGGATTCCCACGTTCCCGGCACCGATCGGAGCTGCAGGAAGTACATCCGCCTGAGCAGCTCACCCAGCCGCCAGGGGAAGAAGTCCACGACGTCCCAGGTGCGGGTGCTGTAGCCCCGCGCCTCGAACCGGGAGGCAATCTCGCGCGCGGCCGCGTCGTGGCCGGCTCCGAAGCTCCCCGAGACGATGTCCACCAGGCCGGACCTCGTGCCTCGCGGGAGATCGAGCACGTCGTACTCCGCGGGTTTTGCGAAACGCCTGCCGCTCATCACGTGTCTCCACCTCAGTAAGGGCCAGGAAGTCCTTGCGGTGGCCACGGAACCGGGCCCACGCGAAATCAAGGTGAGACCTCGCGACGAGTGCCTCGGCAGTCCCTCATGGTCTCTTCATGAGCCACTGCCAGCGTGGGCGTAGCGTCTGTGCACCTGATGTCCGGCGCCTGTGTATCGCCTGCTCACGGCTCGGGGAGTCACGAACAGGTGGGCGGGCGGCTGACTTTCCGCTCTGGAATGCGAGTGTCGCCGTCGCGACGACCAGGGTGGTCACCCCGAGCGGGAACACCGGCGCCCAGCTGCGTGCATGGACGACGAGCACCCCACCGATCACGGCACCGGCGAAGAGCCCGACGATGACAGCGGAGAGCCGCCGCCGTTCCCCGCTCGATTGCGACCAGCCGGAAAGGTCGCCCATGAAGGTGGCCAGGGTGGCCGTGGCCGCGGTCGTGAACACGCCCCGTACGCCGAGCGAGGAAATGGCCGCCGTCTGCATGCCCATCGCGAGTGCCGACAAGGCGATCAGCAGGTCGCTCGCGCGGCTTGACGGGTGCCCACCTACCGATGTCCACACCCCGAGGAAGGCGGCCTGGGCCAGGAGCGCGGCGGCCAGCGCGAGCGTCACTCGGCGCGGCCAGACCTCGCCGTCGTCCCGGGGCCCCCGGAAGAACCGCGCCGCCAGCGCCGCGCCGAACGCGAAGGCTGCCACCGCTGTGAGGACCCGCGGGACCGGCGGCCCCGCGGCGCCCCCGGCCCGGAACCCCAGGAAGACGAGGTTCCCGGTCATGAAGGCGGAGAAGGTGCCGAGGCCGAGCCAGCTGAGCGCGTCGACGGCTCCGGACGAGACCGTCAGCGCGACCAGCAACCCATCGCGGACATTGGTCTCGTTGTTGTGTCGAGCGGGGCGATCGACTCTTGCCACGGCGGTCTCCTCCGTTCAGCTGCCGGGGTAGCTGCCGAGCGTCAGTTGCACGGTCGCCGTCTTGCCGTTCTGGCGCATGACCACGATCGGGACGGTCTGGCCCGGCTTCAGCACCGCCAGCGCCGCCTCCAGCTCGCCGAGAGTCGGCGTCGGGGTTCCGGCCACCGACACGATCACGTCTCCGACGCGTATCCCCGCGTTCGCGGCAGCTCCGCCCGGGGTGACCGTGCCGACGATCACCCCGTTTCCGTTCGTGTCACCCGCGCGGAGGCCGAGGAAGGCGCGGTTGGAGTTGACGACCTTCCCGTTGGCGACGATCTGGCCGGCGATGTCCTTGACGAGGTTGCTCGGGATCGCGAAGCCGATACCGGGTGCGCTGCCGCCGCCGAGTTGTGGATCGGTGGCCGAGAGGGTGGGAATCCCGATCACGCGGCCCTCGATGTCGACCAGTGCGCCACCCGAGTTGCCGGGATTGATCGCGGCGCTCGTCTGAATGACGGACGGCAACGTGACCTTGCCCCCGTTCTCTTGCATCGCCTGGCGGAACCCGCTGACGATCCCCTCGGTCACGCTCGACTGGAGGCCGAGCGGGTTGCCTATCGCAATCGCGATGTCGCCGACCTGGAGCTTCGAGGAGTCGCCGAAGGTCGCGGGCTTCAGGGCCGGGGCAGAGACCTTGATCACGGCGAGGTCGTCGGGCGCAAAAGAGCCGACCAGGGTCGCCGGATAGCGCTTGCCCGTCGACGTCGTGACCGTGAACGACTTCGCGCCGGTGACCACGTGGTTGTTCGTCACGATGTGGCCGGCTGCGTCGAGGACGATCCCCGAGCCGAGCCCCTGTTGATCTTCGACCTGCACCACCGAAGGCGAGACCGACTGCACGACCTTCACGAAGGCGCGCTGCAACCCCTGGCCCCCTCCCGCTCGTCCCGCGGTCGTGGGCGACGAACTGGTGCTCGACCCGGGCGATTCCGAGTTCGTTGCGAGCGATGATGTCGAGTCAGTTCCGAGCAGGACCGCGGCTACGACCCCGACGGCGACGATCACTGCGATCAGGGGTAGGAGAGGTATGCGTGCTAGAAGTCTCATGTGCGCTTCCTGTGGCGTCTGTGGCGTCGAAACGTGGTGGTGAAGCGCGCGCGAGAAGTGCGCGGCTCCGGTCCGATGTGCGGGTGACAAGCGTCGCCCGGAGGACGCGGGTGCGTCTGCCCCGCCACCCGGCCATCGCGGTTCCCGTGAGCCGCAATTTGTGACTACCCACTAGCCGGGATGACTGCCTGACCCCCGTCCTGCTGACGCAGGGGCGTCTCCTCCGTGGGCCTCCTCGGGCTACGACCCCAGCGGCAGGTGGACGAGTAGCGACGTGCCACTGCCAGGGGGGCTGATGATCTCGATTCTGCCGCCGAGCGCATGGACGCGGTCTCTCACCCCGATCAGTCCGGAGCCCTGGGTGGGATCGGCTCCCCCGACGCCGTCGTCGCGGACGCAGAGCCTGGCGGTGGCGTCGACCGTCTCGAGCTCGACGTGCACCACAGTGGCCCGGGCATGCTTCATCACGTTCGTGAGCGCCTCGGACACGACGTAGTACACGCCCACCTCGACCGGCTCCGGGAGCCGATCCGGGCCGCGAATGTCGAGGTCAACCGCAACCGCGGACCGGCCGGCGAGGGTCGAAAGTGCCGGGCGAAGACCGCCTTCCGAGAGGATCGCGGGATGGATGCCGTGCGAGATCTCGCGGAGGTCGTCGAGCGCTCCGACGAGCCCTTCGCCAACGCGGGACAGCAGTTGGCGAAGGTCGTCGGGCCCGCCGCGCACGAGTTCCTCCGCGAGTCGCAGCTCGAGTACGAGCGAGACGAGCCGCTGCTGCACACCGTCGTGCAGGTCGCGCTCCAGGCGTCTTCGTGCCTCGTCGTCCGTGGCGACGATCCGCGCCCTGGACGCTGTGAGCTCGGTCCGGTTCTCCGCGTTGGCCACCGCTGTCGCAGTCAGCTCCGTGAACTCCTCGAGGCGCCATTCGGTTCCGGCAGGTATCGGCTCGGTGGACACGGACGCGGCAACCATCACCCCCCAGAGGCGTCCGTCGACGATGATCGGGCTTCCGGCGCTCGATCGGACCCCCATTTCACGCAAGCGCTCCGCGAGAGAACCTCTGCCAGTCGCGAGGCTGTCGACTCTCGCCGGCCGACCGGTACTCAGCACCGTCGCGGCCACGTTCTCTCCCGTGAGCACCAACCGGGTGCCGACCTCAAGGTGTCGACTCGACTCGCTCCAGGCCGCGACAACCGTCGCCGTACCGTCTGCCCCGTAGCGCAGCATGGCCGCGATATCGATCGTGAGGAGTCTGCCCACCTCCTCGGTGACCGCGGCGAAGACGTCCGGCGGCGATGTCTCGCGGGCGACCAGGGTGGCCACGCGTCGAAGCGCGGCCTGCTCGCCGGCGAGCACGCTGCGAGCGACCTCGGCAACGTCCGCGCGGCGGCGAGCGGTGACCGCAAGCTCTCCGAGCAGCACGCCGGTCACGAGGTAGGCGGCCAGAGCCGCCGCGTTCTCCGGGTCTGGAACCGTGGACGGATGCGTCGGCGGAATGAAGAACCAGTCCAGGGCGACGGCACTCGCCACGCCGAGCGTGACCGCGTAGGCAATGCCCCAGAAGCGGACGATCGCAAGGACGGCGACGATGTCCAGGACGACGACGCCAAGGATGACTACCGCGTTGTGAGGCAAGGCCCTGTCCAGGAGGACGGCAGAGAGCGCGAACCAGACCGCGCCGACGACGAATGCGAGGGCCGCCTCGACGCCCACCTGGCCGCGCCACTCCTTCGTGGTCACCATCGGAGGCTAACCGATCCGAGATGGACGTCGACGGACCCGATTCTCGGCATCTCCTCGACGAAGGCTTCCGGTTAGCGGGTGGGGCAATGGGCCGCCAGCCGTAGAGACGACGACGCGTCCAAGCGGGACGCTGGTAGTGAGCGAGCCCCCGCGGCAGCTCGGACCAGACCCAGGAGAGGAGGACGACACCATGGACCGTCATCTGGAACAACTGCCCCACGAGGTGCTCAGCGTCCTGCGGCGCGAGCTGTTGCGGCTGGCCCGCCTCGAGGACGACAAGGCTGCGAACGAGGCCGCTGGGGTGCCGTACTGGTCGCCCTGTCCTCCCTCGGTCAACGGGCACCGGGAGGCAGCCGCCGCGCTGCGGCAGGGCGCGGACGCACTCCTCGACGCGGCCGCCTGAGCCCGGCCCTGAACCTGGGGTCGTGTGCGTGAGACCGCTCAACGGGGCGTCCTCAGGCACACGACCCGGGTTGAGGGACTCGGGGGATGCGCTCGCTCGAACCCGATCGGTCGTTGGGTATCTCGACACGTGCTTGTTTGGAATGATCGGCTGACCTGCACTCTTGTGACGATTTGCTCTTGGGAGAGTCGATGGTCAGCGACACCGAGGCTCTGGCGTCCCCGCTTGACGAGTTCCGCTCACGTCTGAGGGGCCCGACGCCCCGTCTGATCCTGGGCAGTGCGCTGATGCTGTTTCTCGAGCTGGCGCTGATCCGTTGGCTCGGTGCCAACATCGTGCACCTGTCCT
>JAOPXC010000187.1 GCA_025965335.1 Nocardioides sp.
CCGGCCAGGTGATGGGCACCCCGCAGTACCTCTCCCCCGAGCAGGCCCGCGGCAACACCGCGACGCCGGCCTCCGACGTCTACTCCCTCGGCGTCGTGGCGTTCGAGTGCCTGGCCGGTCACCGGCCCTTCCAGGCCGACTCCCCGGTCGCGACGGCCCTCGCCCACCTGCACGAGCCGGTGCCGGACCTCCCGGCCAGCGTCCCGCGCAACTTGGCCGCCGTCGTACGCCGGGCGCTCTCGAAGGAGCCCGCCGACCGCTATCCGGACGCGACCGCGTTCGCCGCCGCGCTGCGCAACCCCGCGACCGAGGTGGTCGCTGCGGTGCCACCGTTGCCGCCGGTGTCGGAGCGCACCCAGGTGCTGACCGGCGTGCCGCCGGCGGCCGCGCCGATCCCGGCGCCGGATCCGACCGCGGCCGGACCGGTCGTCGGCGAGGACCGCGCCGGACGACGCAGGGCCTGGTTGATCGCCCTGCTGGTCCTGGTGCTTGTTGCCGTGGCCGTCGCCGCCGTCGTCTTCGCGACCCGGGGAAACGACACCCCGACCAACACACCGACGCCGTCGACCTCCTCCGCCGGCACGGTCACGATCGACGAGGCGAGCTTCGTGGGCCGGCCCGTGGACGAGGTCCGCAGGGAGCTCACCGGGGCCGGGCTCAAGGTCAGTACAGAGCCCCAGACGAACCCGGGTGGCGAGACGGCGGGCCTGGTGACCGCGGTGAACCCGACCGGGACCCTGAACGTGGGGGACGCCGTCAAGGTGCAGTACTGGGGCCAGGCGCCCTCGGCGACCCCCTCCGCCACGCCGACCCAGACACCCTCGGCGACACCGTCCGAGACGCCCTCGGCCACGCCCTCCGCGACGCCGTCGGACACGCCGAGCCCGTCGACCACGCCCTCCGTCACGTCCAGTCCGTCGGTCACCGCGTCGCTCCCGGCGAGCAGCGCGCCCGCGTCGGCCGATGCGTCGGGTAGCGCCTCCCCCCAAGCCAAGAGCACAGGAAAGGCCCCACGGCGATGAGCAACGCACACCCGACGGTGATCGGCGGGCGCTACGAGATCGCGGAGCTCCTCGGTCGCGGGGGCATGGCCGAGGTGCGCAAGGGCATCGACACCCGGCTCGGGCGGGTCGTCGCTGTCAAGCGCCTGCGCACCGATCTCGCCAGCGACGCGACGTTCCAGGCGCGGTTCCGGCGCGAGGCGCAGTCGTCGGCGTCGCTGAACCACCCCTCGATCGTCGCGGTCTACGACACCGGCGAGGAGACGGCCACGGACGGGTCCGGGGTGGCCCAGCCGTACATCGTCATGGAGTACGTCGCCGGCCGGACCCTGCGCGACATCCTGCGCGAGGGCCGCAAGATCCTGCCGGAGCGGGCCCTGGAGATCACCAGCGGCGTGCTGTCGGCCCTGGACTACAGCCACCGCGCGGGGATCATCCACCGCGACATCAAGCCCGGCAACGTGATGCTCACCCCGAGCGGCGACGTGAAGGTCATGGACTTCGGCATCGCCCGCGCGATGAGCGACGCTTCCTCGACGATGACGCAGACGGCTGCCGTGGTCGGGACCGCCCAGTACCTCTCCCCCGAGCAGGCGCGCGGCGAGACCGTCGACTCGCGCTCGGACGTCTACTCGGCCGGCTGCCTGCTCTACGAGCTGCTCACCGGCCGCCCGCCGTTCGTGGGTGACAGCCCGGTGGCGGTGGCGTACCAGCATGTGCGCGAGCCCGCCCTCCCGCCGTCCGACCACGACACCGAGCTCCCGCCCGAGATCGACACCATCGTGATGAAGGCGCTGGCGAAGCGCCTCGAGGATCGCTACCAGTCCGCGGCGGCCATGCGCAGCGACATCGAGCGCTACCTCGCGGGTCGCCCGGTCGAGGCCGTCGTGGCGCCACTGCCCCCGGGCCCGCCGCCGCCGCTCCCACCCCTGACGCCGATGGAGTCGACGTACGTCCGCCCACCGCTGCCGTACGCCCAGGACGACGACCCGCGCCGGAGCACCGGCCTGTGGGTCGCGCTCGGCATCCTGGTCCTGCTGCTCGTGGCCGGGGCCGCCTACCTGATGTCGGGCATGTTCGAGCAGGCGCCGCAGCAGGTCCAGGTGCCCACGCTGATCGGGCAGTCCGAGACCGAGGCGCGGGCGCTCATCGGCGACGCCGGCCTCGCGGTCGGCGCCGTCTCCTACGAAGCCAGCAGCACCGGGGGCAAGGACAAGGTGATCCGTCAGACCCCCAACCGCGACCAGTACGTCGACCCGGGTACGTCCGTGGACCTCGTGGTGTCGACCGGAAAGCCGATGGTCCCGATCCCCTCGGTGCTCGGGCAGACCAAGGAGGAGGCGCGCAGCACGCTGCGGGCCCTCAACCTCCAGGTGACCCTGACGGAGACGGAGTCCGACGCGCTGAAGGGCCAGGTCGTCGAGACCAAGCCGACCGCGGGACAGAGCGTGCCCGAGGGCTCGACGGTCACCGTCTACTACTCCGACGGCCAGGAGAACGTGCCGGACGTCATCGGCAAGAAGCAGGACGTGGCGGAGCAGATCCTGCGGGACGCCGGTTTCGTCCCGAACGTCGTGGAGACCACCAACACCACGGAGCCGAAGGGCACCGTCATCGACCAGAGCCCGAACGGCGGGGCGCCTCAACCCGAGAAGACGGAGATCACGATCGTCGTCTCCGCCTACGTGGAGCCGACCCAACCGACGGAGCCCACGCAACCCTCGGACACGGCACCAACAAGCCCCTCGGTGCCCGGGCTCCCGACGGACAGCACGACTCCCTAGTACTGGGTCGTCGTCCCGGGCCGTGCGGCGACGATCAGCGCAGCGGCTTGGCGTAGGTCAGGTCGAGCAGGCCGTCGTACGCCGGGGCGGTGAGCAGCGCCTCGGTCTTCAGGCCCCACCCGACGGCGATCTCGGGATCGGCCGCGTCCTGGCGGTAGGTGCTGACATAGGCGTCGCGGTCGATCGAGGTCGTGAGCTGGACCGGGTCGCCAATCGCCGAGATCACGTACGGCTGGGAGTAGGGGCGCCCCTGCAGCTGCACGGCGTTCCCCTCGCACTTGATGCCCGTGGTCGACACGACCCGCTGACCCTGGATGGTGACGGCGGTGGCGCCGCCCTTCCAGAGCGCGTTCACCACGGCCTGGATGTCCTGCTGGTGCACGAGGTTGAGGTTCACGTCGTGTGCCCCCGAGGCCATCACCTGGTTGATCACGTCCTCGGGCGCGTCGGAGAGCGTGATCGTGACGCCGGCGCCGGTGCGCGGGACCAGCCCCGCGGGATCCTTGAGCTCCGCGACCTTCCCCTGGAGGCGCTTCACGTCCCGGTCGCCGACCCTGTCGGTGAGGCCGGAGACCTCCTTGGTCAGCTCGGTGACCTGGGCCTGGAGGGCGTCGTACTCGTCGGACTGGCTGGTCACCAGCGACGCGAGGTCGGTGTAGCGGCCCGGACGCAGGTCGGTGCCGTTGCTGTTCTCGGCGCTGATCACGAACAGCGAGCCGCACAGCAGCACCATCACCGGGCTCCCGAGGCGCCACCACCGGCTGGACCCGGGTCCGGGGGCGTTGCTGCCGCGGCGGCGGGTGAGCCGAGCGGCGATCCGACGCGGGAGCCGTGGGTGCGGCCGGCCACCCTCGGTGGGCCTCGCGTAGGAACGGCTCGTCATGCCGACTAAGGTAGCCCGCGACCCGCGACGGCTTCGCCGCGGCCGCGTCACGGATTCGAGGAGCAGATCAGTGTCCAAGCTGAAGGCCCAGCAGGATTTTGCCAACCCGGGTGCAGGACCCGTGTTCTCGATCCGGTTTCTGGTAGCGCTGCTCCTGATCCTGGGCGGCATCGCCTGGATCGTGTACTACTACACGGCGGTCCGGGTCGACCCGACCGTGCTCCCCAAGCCGAAGTCCGACGGCCCGAAGGCCATCGCCGACCTCGTGCGCTGGAACTACGTGATCGGGTTCGGCGCGTTCTTCCTCGGCCTCATGGTCGCCGCGCACCCCAAGACCCCGCTCGGCCGGGGCCAGGGCGTCGTGGTCGGGATGCTCGGCTGCTTCCTCCTGGGGTTGCTCTGGATCTGCACGTTCTACGTGATCAGCAACAACGCCGCCGGCGTCCCGGTCTTCAACGACCTCGGCCAGTCCAACCTGATGGTGGGCATCGCCTTCATGGCGGTCGGCTTCACCTACGCCACCCGCTGGGAGTGACCCGCCGGGTCGGCCCCCACTGCCGACGCCCACGGGGATGACTTCTGTGAGAATGACAGCGGTGTAGTTCTCCACAGGCCCGTCCACAGCTGTGGACAACGCGGACCGCCGACTCGGGTACCTCCCCGTCAGCACCCGCGCCGACTCGGCACGAAAGAGGGTCAGCCGAGGACGGCGGTGCGGGCGATGATCGCGACCACCAGGGCGACCGCGAAGGCAGCCAGGCCGGAGGCCTGCACGGCCCTGCGACGCTGTCGCGGCGCGTAGACGAGGATTGCGGCGATCAGCACGCCGCCGATGAAGCCGCCCAGGTGGCCCTGCCACGAGATGAACCCGCGGCCGACGACCGTGATCACGAAGTTGATGCCGATCCACATCAGGATCTGCTGGACGTTGCCGCCGACCTTGAAGGCGACGACGAGCAGGGCGCCCATCAGTCCGAAGATCGCGCCGGAGGCGCCCAGCGTCGTCTGGTACTCCGGCGAGGCCCAGTAGACCAACGTCGAGCCCGCCAGCGCGGAGAGCAGGTACAGCGCGAGGAACCGGGCCCGGCCGATGGCCAGCTCGAGCTGGGGTCCCAGGACCCACAGGGCCAGCATGTTGAAGCCGATGTGCCAGATCTCGACGTGCGCGAAGGCACTGGTCAGCAGCTGCCAGTAGGCACCGTCACTGACGCCGGGCGCCCAGACCGTGTTGTTCGTGATGCTGCCGCACACCGACTCCGATGTGCCTGGGTAGTACCCCCCGTTGGCCGTTCGGCAGGCGCCGCGCGCGGCCAGCGCGAGGTAGTTGAGCAGCCGGCTGCCGCTCCCGCCGGTGACGAGGATCGCCACCCACACCGCGGCGTTGACCGCGATCAGGGCCATCGAGGTGCGGCTCGCGTCGGTCGGCCGGAGACCGCCGTACGCCGTACGCGCCGCGCGGCTCGTCCTGGCACCCTCGGCCACGCAGGACGGGCACTGGAAGCCCACGGCGGCGTCGCGCATGCAGTCGGGGCAGATCGGCCGGCCGCAGCGCTGGCAGCGGATGTGCGACTCCCGCCCGGGGTGCCGATAACAGGTCGGCACCCCGGTCTCCGGAGGCGAGTCGGTGCTCAGGAGCCCAGGATCTCGACGGACTCGATGACGACGGGCTCGACGGGGCGGTCCCCGGCGGCAGTTGCCGTCTTGCCGATCGCGTCGACGACGTCGCGGCCGGCCTGGTCGGCCACCTCGCCGAAGATCGTGTGCTTGCGGTTCAGCCAGGGGGTTGCGCCGAGGGTGATGAAGAACTGCGACCCGTTGGTGCCGGGGCCGGCGTTCGCCATCGCGAGCAGGTAGGGCTTGTCGAAGACCAGCTCGGGGTGGATCTCGTCCTTGAACGTGTAGCCCGGCCCACCGGTGCCGGTGCCGAGGGGGCAGCCGCCCTGGATCATGAAGCCGTCGATGACGCGGTGGAAGCCCAGCCCGTCGTAGAACTTGCCGGACCGGCCGTTGCCGGCGTCGTAGTCCTTCTCGCCGGTGGCCAGGCCGGTGAAGTTCTCCACCGTGGCCGGTGCGTGGTTGGGGAAGAGGTTCAGGGTGATGTCGCCCCGGTTCGTCTTCAAGATGGCCTGCTGGTCAGCCATGACTGCCTTTCGCTCCAAGTGGGTACAACGCGTACGACGACGCACGCGCGCCCGACTCCCGAAACGGGCTCGGTCGGGCGTCACGTGCAGCCTTGATCCTCCCACGGCCCACAAGGCACCTCACGACAGCGGTCGACCTGGCCGGCACTTGCGGGACATGATCGAATGGACGAGAACCGACGAGAGGAAGTGGCGCGATGCGTCTCCGCAAGAAGAAGTCCCTCATGGACCAGGCTCGCGAACAGGCCAATGACCTCGCCAGTGATTGGAACGAGACGGTGCGCCCCCAGCTCGAGTCCGCCGTCTCCGCGGCCAGGGCGACCGCCCTCCCGCTGATCGCGGACGCCCGGGAGAAGGCCGCGCCGGTGCTGGCCGAGGCCCTCGACCGTGCCGCGGCCGGGCTCAGCGAGGCGCGCGACAAGGCCGGCCCCGCGCTCGCCGAGGCGCGCGAGAAGGCCGGCCCCGCGCTGGCCGACGCCCGGGCCAAGGCCGGACCCATCTACGCCTCCGGTGCGGCCCTGGCCGGCGAGAAGGCCGCCGTCGCCAGGGACCTGGCGAACGCCAAGGTCGCCCAGCTCAAGGGCGAGCCCGCTCCCAGGAAGCGCGGCAAGCTCCGCAAGATCGCCGTCTTGGCCCTCGTGGCTGGGGTCGTCGGCTTCATCGCCCGCAAGCTGCAGGGTGCCAAGGAGACGGACAACTGGCAGTCGTCGTACGTCCCCTCACCGGCGCCCAGCCCGGCCGCGTCGAGGCACGCCGCGGAGGAGTCCCCCGACGACGTCGGCGGGGCCTCACCCGACGAGGCGATCGCCGACCAGGCCGAGGCTCCGCACCCGGTGACCACGCCCGACGACCCGGCCGAGGTCGTGTCGGTCGACGAGAAGAACTAGTACCAGTCGGCGTCGGGAGCCGGTCGGAGGCAGGTCCTCCGGCCGGTTCTCGCTGTCTGTGGGCCGATCCGCTCCCACCCAGTGGGAACGTCGTGGCCAGGAGGTCAGTCCGCGCTCGCGGACACCAGTTCGGGGTTCTCCGCGCGGAGCCGCTGGGTCACCTTGTGCTCGACCCAGAAGATCAGCAGCGGGATGAGTCCGGCCGCGAGGACGAGCAGGGTGAACGCTGCGGACCAACCGGCCCGACGGGCGAGCAGGAACGAGACCACGACGTAGATCATGAACACCCAGCCGTGGACGGCCCACATGATGCTGGCGCTCTCGCCGAACGACTGGAGGGCGCCGCCCTCCGCGGCGAGGTACTTCAGCGGCAGGGCGACGAGCGAGCAGAAGGCCAGCAGGACGCCGACGACGATGGCGAGGACGCGTTGGGCGCGGTACAGCTTCACGGCTTCGAAGGTACCGGGTCGTCCGCGGGCACCCGCGGGGCGTCCTCCTCCTCCAGGACGTCGCGCAGGTGGCGCCACCACACGAAGGCGGCAAAGCCCCCGAACACCCACCACTCCAGGGCATAGAGCAGGTTGCGTACGGCGGTGAGGCTGCCGGCCTTGGGCAGCTGCTCGAGAGTGGCCGGCGCGAGGCCGGTCGTGCCGTCGTTGACCGCCGTCGGCCCGGACGGCCAGTCCCCGACGGGGACCCGGTCGGCCACGACGGCGTAAGCGCCGTACAGGTCCTGGTGGACGTGCTGGATCACGTCGGCGATCCGAAGCTGGGGAAGTACGTCGTCCGTGGGATCGGCGTCGACCGCCCCGCTGCCCTCGGTGGGCTGCAGCCAGCCCACGAGCTCGGCGTGCCCCTGGGGCGGCTCGGGAGCCGCGGCGACGTCGGCAACCCAGCCCCGGACGATCGGCAGTGCCGGGTCGGAGCCGGCGCCGATGGCCAGCGGGGTCACGACCCAGTAGCCGTCGCGGCCGTTCTGGACGCGCCCCGAGACGTAGACCGTGCCGCCCGGGACCCAGGTGCCGTCGAGCACCACCGGTTGACCGACCCGGTCGCCCGGGAACGGGTCGTCGGGGCCGATCACGGAGGCAAGCGGGACCGGGTCGATCCGGGTCAGGTCGGCGGCGTCGAGCGCCCGGCGCGTCTGCCAGGCGTCGTACTGCCACACGCCGAGGGCTCCGGCGGCCGCCACCAGCACTAGGGCCAGGAGGTGGACCGCCCAGAAACGCGGAGCGAGCAGACGGGGCACGTCGGCCAGCCTACAAACGCCACCCTGCCGGCCTCCCGGCGCGCCCTCACCTCGCCTCGCGGCGATAGTCCGTGACGAAACTGCTGTCCTGGAGCCCATTTCGCAGCAGTTTTGTCACGGACTATCGAGACTACTGGTCAGACCACTTGACCTCTGGCCGTTGTCGATCTACGGTGACGGACATGGCCCTGCAGCCCGTCAACCGCCGCTCGGTTCCCGACGAGGTCTTCGACCAGGTCCTCGCGGAGGTGGTCGACGGGGGGATCGGGGCCGGCGAGCCGCTGCCGAGCGAGCGCCGGCTCGCCGAGGTGCTGGGGGTCTCCCGCCCCGCCGTGCGCGAGG
>JAOPXC010000191.1 GCA_025965335.1 Nocardioides sp.
GCAGGCGACCTACCAGCCCCAGGGCGACGTGCGGGTGCTGCTCGACCCGGCCGGGCACCCGTTCTGCCTGTTCGCCGACGCCTGAGCGATCAGCCCGTTCCGGCATGAGATCAGCCGAGCGTCCGTAGGCTTCGTTGGTGACTCTCGCTCGCCTCCCCGTCCTCCGAACCGCGGCCATCGCGGTCGCTGCGGCGACGGTGCTGGCGACGCTGACGGGCCCACCCGTGCTTGCGAAGAGCCCCCACGACACCGCCGGCCCGGCATCCTCCGCGGTCACCCGAACGGACCCGCGCCGGACCCGTGGCCTGTTCGTGGACCCGAAGATGCCGGCCGCGCGGGCGGGCAGCGAGTTCGCGCGGATCGGCAAGTTGGCCCAGGCGCTCTGGATCACGGACTACTACCCCACGACGAGCGTGCGGTCGGCGGTGCGCGACTACACCTCGCGGGCGATCTTGGCGGGCAAGACGCCGATGATGGCCGTCTACGCCATTCCCGGCCGCGACTGTGGGCTCTCCTCCGCCGGCGGCTTCGTGACCTACCCGGACTACCGGGCCTGGATCCGGCAGGTGGCCAAGGGCGTCAAGGGACAGAAGGCGATCGTGGTGCTCGAGCCCGACGCGGTTGCGTTCATGGGCGATCCGCGCTGCACCGACGCCGGGCCACGACAGCAGGTGCTGGCCTACGCCGCGAGGCTGCTGCGGGACGCGGGCGCGTGGGTCTACCTCGATGCCGGCCACTCCGGATGGCGCAGCGCGCCGGAGATGGCGAGGCTGCTCAAGCTGTCGGGCATCAGGTACGCCCGCGGCTTCAGCACCAACGTCGGCAACTACCGCCGCACCGTCGACGAGCTCGCTTACGCCAAGGCACTCGCCAGGAAGCTGGGCGCCCGCGGCCTGCCGGGCAAGCACTACGTCATCGAGACGGCCCGCAACGGAGCCGGCGGGGATCCGGTCGACGGCGACGTCTGCAACCCGACCTGGGCGCGCATCGGGAAGGCGCCGAGTCTCGTGTTCGAGGGCCGACTCGACGGCTACCTCTGGGTCAAGCACCCCGGGGAGTCCGACGGGGATGCCAGCGAGTGCCACGGCGGGCCCCCGTCCGGCGCCTGGTGGCCGGCCGGCGCCCGCGTTCTCCTGGGTAGATGAGTAGGGCCCCAACGGGGCATTGGTGTCGCCATGGCCCGCTACCGAGTCAATGACGCCGCGGTCGCCCACGCGCGCTCGATGATCGACGCGGGGCAGTACGTGCTGGACAGCGACTGGGGCTCCGCGCAGCCCGACGCGGAAGCCCAGA
The DNA here is from genome assembly GCA_025965335.1 of Nocardioides sp. GTDB lineage: Bacteria > Actinomycetota > Actinomycetes > Propionibacteriales > Nocardioidaceae > Nocardioides. The sequence goes on from JAOPXC010000191.1 coordinate 1,294, forward strand.
ACGCGTACCTCGCTCGGCACTCCTGGGACGAGTACGCCAGCTGGCACCTCGGCCTCACCGAGGGCGCCAGCGACGGCACCAAGGCGCGCTACGCCTTCGTGTACGGCGACTTCCGCCGCGTGCACCGCAGCGGCCTGATCGCGTGCGTCTACCGCGCCGCCGAGTGGCGGCACAAGAAGATCGAGCTCGCCGCCCACGACCTGCTCCAGCACCTCGACAGACTCGCCAAGATCGAGTAGCCGGTTCGTTCCCCCCGCTGGCTGAGGAGGTTGGCTAGCTAGCGGGCGGTCTCCCGCAACGTCGAGCCCCGGGCACCCCGGACCGTCAGGGCCGCGCTCGCCAGCGCCACCACCCCGAAGACCGCCGCCGTGAGCGCCGCCACGATCGCGAGGCGGCCCCAGTCCACGGCCGCGATCAGCGCCGGTGTCGTCAGGTCCTGGACGTACCCGAGCGTGACCGTGCGCAGCACGACGTACTGCGCCAGGGTCCCGGCGGCCAGCCCGGCGATCGCCGTACCGCCGAGCACGATCACGAACTCGCGGACCACCGCCGACATGACCGCTCGCCGGGAGACGCCGACCACCCGCAGGGACGCCGCGTCGCGGCGGCGCGCCGGCAGCTGGACCGCGGTGCTGACGAACAGGCCCGCCAGCGCCATCAGGAGGACGAGGACCGCGACGACGGCGTACAGGCGCAGGGCCAGGGCGTAGCCACTCTGGTCGAGGGTGCGCTGCACGTCGGCGAGGGTCGTGTCGACCGTGACTCCGTTGTCACGCAGGGCGTTGGTGACGGCGACCGGCGTGTCGGCACGGGCCAGGACGTAGACCGCGAGGTTCTGGTCGTAGAGCGTCCGGTCGGTGGCCAGCATCGAGTAGTCGATCATCAGGCCGATCGGTCCCAGCAACGGCACGCTGCGAGCGGTGATCACGGGGTCGACGGCGAAGTTGCTCTCGACGTCGGTGGTCGCGCCGGAGCGAGCAACGGTCTCCGCGGCGACGCCGCGTACGACGGGCAGCGTCGCGGGGATCGCGCCGGCGGAGAGCTGCGCGATGATCGGCGCCCCCTTGGAGTCGAGCCTCACCACCAGGTCGCCACCGTCCGACTCGACCCCGGTGATGGCATCCCCCGCGGAGGCGTCCTGGGCGCGGGTCCAACCGGCGCCGTCGACGGCCCGGACCGGAGCCCCGTCGACCTCGAAGCCGGAGAGCCGGATCTCGCCCGTCAGCGGGGTCGGTGTCGCGGCCGGGCCGCCGACGGTGATCCCCTCGAGCAGGCAGCCCGTCCGGCAGAACGGCACGCCCGCCTCGATGCTGGTGACCCCGGGGAGGAACGGACCCAGGAACACGTAACGGATCCGATCGTTCGGCGCGTTGAGACGCAGCCGGACGATGACGTCTCCCTCGGTCTCGAGGCCGGTGCGGTCGACGGTGAGACCCACGCGACTCCCGGTGAGCGTCGGCACCCTCGCCCGCACTCCCAGGGCCGCGGCGATCTCATCGGTGCTCACCCCGGGGGGCCACTGGTCCGGCCACGCGGCGACCCGGCTCAGCCGGGTCGTGTCCATGACGGTGTACGACGGCCCCTGGGTGGCCATGGTGCTCGCGGCCATCAGCCACTGGCCGTCGGGGTCGAGGCGGTGCGTGAGATCGACGGTCTCGGCCATGGGCAGGGGCGATCCCCAGACGACGGGAGCCGGAGCGGCGGTGGCCGCGACGCTCGCCCGCCACTGTCCGGCCGAGTCGTAGACGCCGGCGCCGAAGACACAGATCGCGATGGCCGCCGTGACCGGCAGGATCACGAGCGTGCCCTCCTGGCGCCGGCTGATCGCTCGGGCCGCGACGAACCCGGGCAGGGACCGGGTGCGCGGGCGGGCGCGGGTCCACCAGCTCGCGACGCCCGCGGTCAGCCGGGTGGCGGCCACGCCGGCGACCACCGCGAGCAGCACCGGCAGGATCAGGTCGGTCACGTCCGGGTCGCCCGGTTTGCCGGCCGACAGCTTGCTTGCCAGGATCGCGACCGCCGCGGCCAGGAGCACCAGCTGGACGACGAGAGCGGACCGCCCCGTCGCACGCGGGCGGCGTACGCCGGTGAGCTGCTCCGACAGCGACACCCGCAACACGAGTCCCACCGCCAGGAACGCGACGCCCAGGGCCGCCACCGCGACCACCGCTCCGGTCAGGAGCGCCGTCCACGGCAGCGGCAGCGGGAGGCCGGGGACCAGCCACCACCGGACCAGGGTCAGCGAGAGCCCGATGCCCACGGCCCCACCGATCGGGACCGACAGCATCAGCAGGCTCACCGGCTCGGAGAGCCCGAGGGACCACATCTGCCTTCGGCCCAGGCCGCGCAGCGAGGCCAGTGCCAGCTCGGGCAACCGCAGGTCGGCCGCCGCCATCAACAGGCGCAGCAACAGGGCGAGGGCGACCAGCACCAGCGAGATCACGGCCGGTGCGATCGACGACCGGGCGGTGTCCTGCTGCGTGCGGGCCTCGTCGGCGATGCCCGCGAGGTCGTTGATCGACTCAGCCCGGAGCCGGCCACCGGGCACGGACGCGGCGGGCCCGTCCTGGGTCGCGGCCGCCCGCTCCCCCGCGTCCACGTCGGCGAGGCTGAGGTCCGCCGGCACCTCGAGCCGGCGGTCGACCAGCACCGACCAGAGGTTCGCCGGGAGCTCGTCGAAGGCCTCGGGGACGGTGATCCACGGCGCCGGCAGGTACGGCGTGGTGCCGTCGCGCGACTCGTGGGGTGGTGTGCTGGCGAAGCGTTCGAGGTTGAACCAGAAGTCGGACTCTCCTTCCGGGACGCGGTAGGTTCCGACGACCGTGACCTGCCCGAGGGGTCCGAGGTCGATCGTGTCCCCGAGCTGGGTCCCGGTGAACTCGAGGTCACGGCCCAGCATCATCACCTCGCCGACCGCGTTCGGGCACTCGCCCTGGACCTCGAGGTGGTCGCAGGCCCCGGGCCTGGCCGCCAGCATCGTGTGTCCGCCGTAGGCGTCGACGCGGCTGGACTCCACCACCGTCTGGGGTGCCGCGAACGGACCCGCCGTGCGGGCCGTGGCCTCGCTCGCCAGTCGGGCGGCATCGGCGGCACCGGCTGTCTGACCGGTCGGCTCGAACCGCCAGGTGAGTCCGGTCAGCTTGTTGGGGGCCTCGTCGAGCCGGGTGATCAGGTAGGAGTTCGTCACCGCGAGCTGGAAGATCGGCGCCAGGACCGCGGAGCCGATCGCCAGCGCGGTCAGCAGCACGGACCCGGCCGAGAGCAGCGCCCTTGAGCGAAGGCCACGCAGAACGGTGCCGAACATCGTCATCACGGGGCGGCCTCCTCACGGAGAATGGCCGGCCGGCTGCGGGAGAGCTGGATGCCGCGACCGCGACCGCTGACGACGAGCACGACCACGGCCACGGCGCCGACGACAACCAGGACCGGGAGGACCGCGACGTGCGTCCTCAGGGGTACGGCGTGCTCCGGCACCGTCACCAGGTCGAGGTTGGCCAGCAGCAGCCGCACCGCCAGCACCGCACCCACGGCAGTGGCGGCGACCCCGGCCAGCACCAGCGAGAGGACCTCGACCAGGCCGGCTCTCCGCAGCTGGGACGCGCCGATGCCCAGGACCCGCAGCGCGGCGACGTCAAGGAACCAGGCGGACCGCTGCCGGGCCACCGAAGCCACCAGCACCAGCAGGGCGACCAGGAGGCAGAAGCCCGCCAGCAGCGTGTAGACCCGCGCCTGCACGGCGCCGGTGTGCTCGACCGTGGCCGCGCTCACCTGGGCGAGCGTGCGTGGCTGGTGTCCCGCGCTCTCGACGAGCTGGCTCAGGACCTCGCTCGGAGTGTCGGCCCGGGCGAGCACCATGACCTCGGCGGCGGGCACCGTCGGCGGGGCTCCCGCGGCCGCCTTCGGGAGGTCGGCCAGCAACCCGTCGGCCTCCACGAGGGGCAGCGCCGGCAGCGTGTCGAGGACCTGGGCCGGGCGTTCGTCGCCGCCGGGGGAGTCGACCTGCGGGGGCGCGTCGGCCCAGTCCACGGTGTCGGTCGCGAGGACCGGGAGCCGCGGCCCGCTGGATGCCGGGAAGGCCTCCAGCGGGTTGTCCGTCACCGGGAAGAGCAGTCCGTCGGCCACGGGGACGATCGCCGTCGGGCGGACCCCCGCCGGCGCGAACTCGGGGACGGCCCGCCAGTTCGCGGCCAGGGCGTCGAGGCCACCGAAGTCGAGGCCGGTGAGGATCCAGGGCAGTCGGACGTCGCCGGGACTTCCGCGCATCGTCAGTCCGGTCACCACGCACCCGCCGAAGCAGTCCCCCAGGGGACGGGTCGCGCTGGACTCCGCCCCGTCGATCCCCACCCGCAACCGGAACGCGACGGTCTCCGTGAACCCGTTGGGGTTCCGGTAGGCCAGCGCGATGCGGGGCCTCAGGTCGCCGGACAGCCGGCGGCTCACGCCGCGCACGGTGACCCGAACGTCGCCCCCGGTGGCGATGGCCTGCTCGCCGCCCCCGAGGTCGGCGACCCGCCGGGACACGTCGGCGGCCGGCGTACCGGCTAGGAAGTCGCCCACCACCGACTCGTAGCGCGCGGTGTCGAGGAACGCGCGCCGGGCGGCCACGCTGCCCTGACCCGGGACGAGGACCGCCGCCATCAGCCACCTGCCGTCCGGGTCGAGCTCGCGGGTCAGCGACAGCGCGGAGAACGCGTCACCGTCGAGATCGACGACCAGGGGTGCGCCGGCGCGCAGCCGAGCGGTCTCGCCGGTCCACTGGTCGACCTGGCCGGCACCCGTGATCGCGATCGCGGCCACGACCGCGGCCGCCACCACGACGCGGAGCGCGGTCGCGGCGTCGGCAACCCGGGCGAGCCGGCGTACCGCGAGGAAGGCGGGCAGCGAGCGGCCGACGGTGCGGCCGACGGCGAGCCGGGCCAGGATCCGCACCAGCCACACGACGATCTGGCCGACCGCCAGGCCGACCAGCGCCGGTCCAGCCAGCACGACCCAGTCCGGGTCGTTCCCGGAGCCGGCCGAGCTGCGGTAGACGGCGACCGCGGCAGCCACCAGCAGCAGCACGTGCAGGAACGTGGCCGCCGTCGACGCCCGCCGCGGACGCGAGGCGATGCTGACCTGGTCGGAGAGCGGCTCCCGCAGGGCGCCGGCCATGCCGATCAGGACCGCCACCAGTCCCACGGCCACGATCGCGAGACCGGCGAGCACCTCTGCCAGGCCCACACCCGGGGCCGGCGCGTCGACCCAGATTGCGGCCGCGAGCCGGCTTCCCACGGCACCAACTCCGATGCCGACCAGCCCGCCGACGAGCAGCACGAGCAGCGGCTCGACCGCCAGCAGGGTCCACAGGGACCCGCCCTCGAGGCCGCGGAGCCGGGCCAACGCGACCTCGCCGCGGCGGGCGATCGCGAGCTCGCGGCCGGTGGCGGGGACGGCGACGGCGCCGAGCAGGAGCAGCGGCACGGCGAGCATCGGCGAGGTGCCCGCCGCCCCCGCGAAGCCGAGGACACAGACCGCCCCGGCGGTGACCACGAGCGTGAGGACAAGCAGGGGCAGCAGGGTCCCTCGACGAGACCAGGCGCCCCGGAGGGTGCGGATCATGGGCCGCCGTCGGGGGTGGGCCGCCGGAACGCGGCGTCCGGGTCGACGTCGGCGGAGGGCTCACCGGTGGGGCGGACCCGGCGCCCGACGTACGGCGGCTCCGTGGTCGCAGGGGGCCGCGGCTCGTCCGGCGCATCGTGCGCCTCGGGCTTCGCTGCCGGCACCGCGACCGGTTCCTCGAAGTGCGGCGGGATCGCCTCTTCCACGATCCGCCGCTCCGGGTGCGCGAACTGGGACAGGTCGACCGGGGCGACGTGATCGGTCAGCCGGCCGTCGTCGAGGACGTAGTGGCGGTCGCAGGCGTCGACGACGGCAGGATCGTGGGTCGCGACCACGACGACGGCGCCGCGGGCGGCCTCCTTGCAGAGCTCGGCCAGGACCAGGCTGCGGTTGCCCTCGTCCAGCTCCGAGGTGGGCTCGTCGGCGAGCAGCACGCCCGAGTCGACAACCAGGCCGCGGGCACACGCGACCCGCTGCATCTGGCCACCGGACAGCTCCTCGACCTGGCGGTCGCCGAGGTCGGCGATGTGGAACCTCGCCAGGGCGGCCTCGGCCCGTTCGTCCGCCTCCGCAGGCTTGATCCCGCGCGCACGCAGCGCGACGGAGACGTTCTCGCGCGCCGACAGGATCGGCACCAGGCCGTAGACCTGCAGCACGAACGCGACCTCGGGGCGGGGGTCGCCGGTGCCCTGCCACATCGACCTCCCGTCGTACGACGTGGTGCCCGTCGTGGGCTCGAGGAGGCCCCCGGCGATCGAGAGCAGGGTCGTCTTGCCGGAACCGCTGGGCCCGGACACGGCGGTGAGCTCCCCGGCGCGGAACTCGAGGTCGATGTCCGCGAGGAGCACCCGCGAACCGCCGTTGACCGAGTAGCGGATGCCGGAGAGGTTCAGGGTGGTGGCCGGTGGCTGGGCGCTCACTGCGTCTCCCCCTCGACCTGGTCGAGAGGGTTGGTGTCGGGCGGCTTGGAGACCACGAGCCGCTGGTGGTCCTCGGGCTCGATGCGGACCAGCGTGCCCTGCGGCCACTGTGCCGAGAGGTGGCTCGGCAGGTGGACGACCCCCTCGGCGCCGATCACGACGTACTCCGCGCCGTCGCGGCCCTCCTGACCGACCCGGCCGCCCTTCATGGTGACCGTCCGCGGGAAGGTCGCGGCGACCTCGGGCTGGTGGGTGACCACGACGATCGTCGTGCCGAGGTCGTTGCCGAGGTCGTGGATCAGCTCGATGACGTGGTCGCGGTCCTCATGGCTGAGCTGGCTGGTGGGCTCGTCGGCCAGCAGCAGCTGGGGTCCGGTCGAGACCGCGCACGCGAGAGCGAGGCGCTGTCGCTGGCCGCCGGACATCGTCGAGACGACCTGGTCGATCTGCTGGTCGAGCCCGACCCGCCGGAGCAGGTCGATGTCGACGACGGCGTCGCGGCGCTCCCGGCCGGTCATGGCGAGTCGCGCGAACGCGATGTTCTGCCGGGCGGTCGCATAGGGCAGCAGGTTGCGGGTCGATCCCTGGAGCATCGTGCTGACCCGTCGGGAGCGGATGCGGGCGAGGTAGCGCTCGCCCATCCGCGAGATCTCCTCGTCGCCCAGGAAGATGCGCCCGGCGCTGGGCTTCTGGATACCGCCGAGCAGCGTCAGCAGCGTGGACTTGCCGGAGCCGCTGGGGCCGAGGAAGGCGACCCGCTCTCCGGGTTGGATGGTGAGGTCGACGCCCTGCAGCGCGACCACGTCGTGGCCCTCGAACGTCCGGTAGAGGTGGACGACGCCCTGGCACCGGACGCCCGCCCCGCCGGGTCGGCTGAGCTCGCCGATGTCGAGTCCCTGATCGCTTACCGCCGTCACCTCACGCCTTCCTGTCCGATGCACAGAACACCGTAAGGTCTACGGCGCAGGCAATCACCGACGCGGGTTCGTTAGGACGTTGTGATGCGGCCGGCCCCACAGGGTGGATCCTGCCGGGTCGACCCAACCGCTGCCCGGCGGGGGAGGCCGCCGATCAGCCGAGCCCCTCCTCGAGATGCACCACGACGGTCTGCCCGGCCTGCTTGCCGATGTCCAGCCGCAGCGCCGACCTCATCGGCAGCTTGTGGTTGCCGTCGCCGAGTGCCATGAAGGAGCCCTCGAACGGCTGCCCGTTGACGGTCCCGCGGACCTTCACGAGGCCACGGGTCCCGAAGAACGCCGCGGACTCCGGCCACACGACGTAGGTCCAGCCACCCTTGGCCGGGCTCTGCTGCAGCTCGGCCTCGAAGGTCACGTCCAACGGTCCGGTGTTGCGCCTCACCCTCTTCATGATGAGTTCGACCACCCTGCGTGCGAGAACTCATCGAAGTGCGAAGTAGGTTTCGGTGTGCACATCCGGGGCCTGTTCGCCGACACCCGGCCCCTGCGCAACGAGCACTTCCGCCGGCTCTGGACGGCGAACATCGTCACGATGATCGGCGCCCAGCTGACCGTGGTCGCCGTACCGGCCCAGATCTACGCCGAGACCGGATCGTCGGCGTACGTCGGGCTCACCGGGCTGTTCGGCCTGGTGCCGCTCGTGGTGTTCGGGCTCTGGGGCGGCGCGCTCGCGGACGTCTTCGACCGGCGCACGCTGCTGATCATCACGACGTTCGGCCTGATCGGCACCAGCGCCCTCTTCTGGCTGCAGGCGGCGGCAGGTGCTGGCAACGTCTGGCTGCTGCTCGGGCTGTTCTCGGTGCAGCAGGCGTTCTTCGCGATCAACCAGCCGACGCGCAGCGCCGTGCTGCCCAAGATCGTGGCGCTGGAGCTGCTGCCCGCCGCCAACTCGCTGAACATGACGGTCCTCCAGGCCGGCGCGATCGGCGGACCGCTGATCGCCGGGGTGCTGATCCCCGTGCTGGGGTTCAAGTGGCTCTACCTCATCGACACGGTCACGCTCTTCGCGACGCTGTCGGCAGTGGTCCGGCTGCCGAGGCTCCCGGTGGAGGACGCCGCCAAGGGCACGCCGGGGCTCCGGTCGGTCATCGAGGGGCTCGCGTACCTCCGCGGCCACCCCGTGCTGATGATGTCGTTCGTCGTCGACCTGATCGCGATGGTCTTCGGCATGCCGCGCGCGCTGTTCCCGGAGATCGCGCATGTCAGCTTCGGCGGCCCCGACGCGGGCGGCCTGGTCTTCGCGCTGCTCTTCGCGGCGATCCCGGCAGGGGCGGTGCTCGGCGGGATCTTCTCCGGGTGGGTCTCGCGGGTCGACCGGCAGGGCCGGGCCGTCATCGTCTGCATCCTCGTGTGGGGCGGCTGCATGGCGGGCTTCGGCCTTGCGGTCGGGCTCGCCGAGCGTTGGCGGGGCCCGATGCTCGTCGTCGCGCTCGCGATGCTGGTCCTCGGTGGGGCCGCCGACATGGCCTCGTCGGCCTTCCGCAACAGCATGCTGATGACCGCGGCCACAGACGCGGTGCGCGGTCGCCTCCAGGGGGTCTTCATCGTCGTGGTGGTCGGTGGCCCCCGGATCGCGGACGTCGCGCACGGAGCCAGCGCGGCCGCGGTCGGCACGGCGGCGGCCGCGGCCGGCGGGGGTGTTCTCGTCGTGGTCGGCACGGTGGTCGCGGCGATCGCCGTACCGTCGTTCGTGCGTTACCGGATCACCCGGCCGGTCGCCGAAGCGGCCTGAGCGGCCGCACCCGCCTACGCTTCTGCGGTGACTTCGTCCGGCGACCCCCTCGACCCGACCCTGGCCCAGGCGGCCGGGGTCGACCCGGAGGAGCTGGCGACGGCGGTCCGGGTGCTCCAGCAGCTGCACAACCTGCCCGACGACCACCCCGACATCCGCACGATCAAGCACGCGGCATCGCACATGTACAAGGCGCTCAAGCGCGAGCGGCGGACCCGCAAGCGCGAGGCCGAGCTGGCCGCCGACCGTGCGGTGACGGAGGCGACGGCGACCGGCTCGCCGATGCGCATCGACGACGAGACTCTCGGCATCCCGCTGGTCTCCACCGCGCCGGGCGCCTTCGCCGGCGAGCTGATCAACCCGCGCGGCTGCTACGTCTGCAAGAACGACTACACGCTCGTCGACGCGTTCTACCACTGGCTCTGCCCGACCTGCGCCGCCCGCTCGCACGCCAAGCGCGACCAGGGCACGGACCTCACCGGGCGCCGCGCCCTGCTCACGGGAGGGCGCGCGAAGATCGGCATGTACATCGCCCTGCGACTGCTCCGCGACGGCGCACACACCACGATCACGACCCGATTTCCGCACGACGCCGTACGCCGCTTCGTCGCACTGGACGACAGCGGCGACTGGATCCACCGCCTGAAGATCGTCGGCATCGACCTGCGGGACCCGACCCAGGTGGTCGGGCTCGCCGACGAGGTCGCCGCGGCGGGGCCGCTCGACATCCTGATCAACAACGCGGCACAGACGGTCCGCCGCTCGCCCGGTGCCTACAGCCAGCTCGTCCAGCTCGAGTCGGCGCCGCTGCCCCCGGGCGTCGAGCTGCCCGAGCTGGTGACCTTCGACCGGATCAGCGAGGCGCATCCGGCGGCGATCGCCGGAACCTTGAAGGGTCACGCCATCGCCCACCACGAGGGCGAGAGCGTCGAGCACGCCCTCGCCGCCCAGACCGCCGCCTCGATGACCGCCCTCGCCCTGAGCGCCGGCAACGCCAGCCTCGAGGCGCACCTGGCCGGTACGGCGGTCGATGCCGGCGGCCTGCTGCCCGACCTGCAGATGACGAACTCGTGGACCCAGACCGTCGACGAGGTCGACCCGCTCGAGCTCCTCGAGGTGCAGCTGTGCAACTCGGTCGCGCCGTTCGTGCTGATCTCACGGCTGCGTCCCGCGATGCGCGCGGCCGTGCTGTCGGGGAGCTCGCCGCGTGCCCACGTGGTGAACGTGTCGGCGATGGAAGGGCAGTTCTCCCGCTCCTACAAGGGCCCGGGCCACCCGCACACGAACATGGCGAAGGCCGCGCTCAACATGCTCACCCGCACGAGTGCCGGCGAGATGTTCGAGACGGACCGGATCCTCATGAACGCCGTCGACACCGGCTGGATCACCGACGAGCGCCCACACCAGGAGAAGCTGCGGATCGCGGCCGAGGGCTGGCACGCACCCCTGGACCTGGTCGACGGGGCCGCCCGCGTCTACGACCCCATCGTGCGCGGCGAGGCCGGCGAGGACCTGTCCGGCCACTTCCTCAAGGACTACGAACCCAGCCCCTGGTGACGGCCCCACCAGCACGCCCTTGGTCAAGAACCGCAGGTCCTGGGCCCGGAAAGTTGGGGTTGGGGACCAAACCCCGACTCCTCAGGTCTCCAGCAGGCCCCGGACGTACGCGGCCTGGCCGACGTGCTGGGTATCGTCGTTGACCACGCTGACCAGCCGGACGCCCAGCGTGACCGGCGGGTCCCAGCGCCGGTCGACGATTCGGTCGAGGTCGGTTTCTCCCAGCGACCCGATGTAGCCAACGGTCTGATGGTGCGTCGCGGTGAGGTACGCGGCCAGGAGTTCGGCGGAGACGCGGACCCGACCGACCTCGTCGCTGGTGTGGCCGTAGCCCGTGTCCTCCGCGGCGAACGGCAGCCGGAACCGGCCCACGAAGTCCTGCGCCGTCCACACCTGTTCGAGTCCGGAGACGTCCGCGACGTGGTCGTCCTGGACCCGGGTGAGGTGCCAGACCAGCCAGGCGATGGAGTTCGCGTCGGGGTCGGGTCGGTGGCCGAGCTGGTCCTCGGTCAGGTCGTCGACCACAGACGTACCGCTCTCGGCAATGCGTTGGAAGCTCTCGGTCAGCAGCTCGGCTGGAGTCATGGACCCGACCGTACTGCCGTGATCCCGGCGGCCGAAGTGGGTACGACCGCAGCATGACCAACTTCGGCTACACCCTGATGACCGAGCAGAGCGGCCCGCGTGAGCTGGTGTCGTACGCCGTCGGCGCCGAGGAGGCGGGCTTCGACTTCGAGGTGTCCAGCGACCACTACTCGCCCTGGCTCGTCGAGCAGGGGCACGCGCCCTACGCCTGGACGGTGCTCGGCGCGGTCGCCCAGGCCACCTCACGGGTCGACCTGATGACGTACGTGACCTGCCCGACCCTTCGCTACCACCCGGCCGTCGTCGCCCAGAAGGCCGCCACGCTCCAGCTGCTGGCCGAGGGCCGCTTCACGCTGGGCCTGGGCGCCGGCGAGAGCCTCAACGAGCACGTGGTCGGGGGCGGATGGCCTGGGATCGCGACCCGGCAGTCGATGCTGGTGGAGGCGGTCGAGATCATCCGCAGGTTGCACACCGGGGACCTGGTGGACTACCGCGGCGAGCACTTCGACGTCGACTCCGCGCGGATCTGGGACCTCCCCGACATCGGGGTCGAGCTCGCGATCGCGGTGGCCGGCGGCCGCGCCGTCGAGCACTTCGCCCCGATCGCCGACCACATGGTGGCGGTCGAGCCCCGGGAAGACCTGGTGGAGTCGTGGAACTCCACCGAGGGCGCCACCCCGATCGGGCCCTCCGGCGCGAAGGCGATCGGCCAGATCCCGATCTGCTGGGGCCCGGACCAGGACGCCGCCAGGAAGCTCGCCCACGAACAGTTCCGCTGGTTCGCGGGCGGGTGGCCGGTCAACGCCGACCTGCCGACGCCGGCCGGTTTCGCGGCAGCCAGCCAGTTCGTGACGCCCGATGACGTGGCGGGGTCGATCCCCTGCGGCCCGGACCTGGACGCGATCGTCGAGTCGGTCAGCGCGTTCTGGAAGGCCGGATTCACCGACATCGCCCTCGTCCAGGTCGGCGACCAGCACCAGCAGGCGTTCCTGGACGAAGCCGCGAGGCCGCTGCTGGAGAAGCTCCGCGCCGCGTCCGGCGGTTGAGCAGCGAGCACCAGCGAGGACGAGGCAGGGCGGCGACCACCGTGGTGACGCTCGACGAGCGAGGCGGTCGCGGCTGCGATGTCGGCCGTGCCAGTAGGCCGCCGACGTCGTCATCTCCTTTCGCCTTCACTCTCGAGGGCGACCAGGATTGTCGAGATCGAGCTGCTCGCCGGCCCCGAGGTGCTGGGGCGCCTCGACCTGGCGGACGTCGACGCGTAACTTCACGCCATGACCGGTCGGACGAAGGACGGCAGCTGGCAGCTCGGCGTACGCCGCACCGCACCGCTCTCCCTGGACTTCGTCTGGCAGTCCCTGGTCGATGACCCGCCGGCCCTGCTCGGCGTGGACGTGTCCCTCGAGGTGGGCGCCGAGGGCGAGACCGGGGGGATGGCCGTCCGGGTCCGCAGCCTCACCCCGCGCGTGGTCACCCGAATGTCGTGGATCGAGCCCGGCTGGGTGCAGCCGTCGAGCCTGCAGCTGCGCGTGCTGCCGGCCGCAACAGGCACCACGGTCTCCATCGCGCACGAGGGCCTGCCGGACGAGGCGGCCCGGCTTCGGCTGCTCCCCCACTGGACCGAGCGACTGGAGTCCTGGCTAGGGCAGATCGAAGGACCCGCGCCCGTCCCGACGCTGTACGAGTGGGCCGGCGGGAGCGACGCGATCCGGCGGCTGATCGACGCCTTCTACGACCGGGTCGGGGCCGACGACCTGCTCAGCCCGTTCTTCCCGGGCGGCGTCACGGAGGAACACCGAGCCAACGTGGCCCTCTGGTGGGGCGAGGTGTTCGGCGGTCCCGACACCTATACGCGCGAGCACGGCGGCTACGAGCGGATGCTGGCCCACCACCGCGGCCTCGGCATCACCGCCGAGCAGCGGCACCGCTTCGCCGCAACGATGAGCCTGGCCGCCGACGACGCCGCCCTGCCGGACGACCCGGAGTTCCGGGCCGCACTGATGGGTTACCTCGAATGGGGCACCCGGCTGGCGCTGCAGAACTCGCAGCCGGGAGCGCCCGTCGTGGAGCAGGCTCCGGTCCCGAAGTGGGGCTGGGGCGTCGCGCCGCCGTACCAGCCCTGATCGGGTCGTGTGCCTGAGAACGCCCTAGGTGTCGGCGTCAGGCACACGACCCAATCAGCGCGGGCACGACGTACCGCTCCACGAGCTCGCGCTCGTCCTGCTCGTCGCGACCCGGGACCGTGAGCAGCGAGACGATGATCCGCACCAGCCAGCGCGCAGCGCCCGGATCATCGACGACGGTGAGCCCGAGCGCCTCGATGACCGGCGACGACTGGGCGAGCTCGGCGGTCATGACTGCGTCGCCGGTCCGGAACCAGGCGGCCAGGGTGGGGGTCTCGCGGACGCGGCGTACGGCGGACAGCACCGCCGTCACGATGCGGTCCGCGGGCTCGGTGGCGGCGACCGCGTCGGCGGAGACCAGCCGCCCGACCCGCCGCGCCTCGCGGTGCACGAACGCGAGGTGCAGCTCGTTGCGGTCCGCGAAGTAGCGGTAGAGAGTCGCTCGCGAGCACCCGGCAGCGCGGGCGATCTCGCCCATCCCCACGCCGGCGACGCCGCGCTCGACGAACAGCTCCGCCGCCGCGTCGAGAATGCGCTCGGCCGCGACCCGGGTGCGCTCGTCACCCAGCCAGGAGGTCATGGGCCGGCCCGGAACGGCACCGACACCGGTCGCCGCACGTAGGGTCCCGGCGCCCACTCCACCGCGTCGACGTCCACGACGTACTCGGGGAACCTGGTGAGCAGCTCCTCCAACGCGACCCGGGCCTGCATCCGGGCGGCGGAAGCGCCCAGACAGAAGTGGTTGCCCTGGCCGAACGTCAGGATCTGACTGGGGTTGCGCCGTACGTCGAGCTCCTCGGCGTCGCCGCCGTAGCGACGCGGATCGCGGTTGGCGGCGCCGTAGAGCAGCAACGCCTTACGGCCCTCCGGGATCGTCACGCCCGCAATGGTGACGTCGCGGGTCGGGGTGCGGGCGAGGCCCTGGACCGGGGAGGTGAGCCGCAGGAACTCATCGATCGCGCCCCTGACCAGGGTGACGTCCTCCACGAGCGCGGCGCGCTGGTCGGGGCGCTGCTGGAGCAGCTGCACGGCGCCGCCGAGCATGCCGGTCGTGGTGTCGTTGCCGCCGGTGACCAGGGTGAAGATGTAGGCAAGGATCGAGATGATGCCCGCGTCGTCGTCCCCGACGCCGCCCGCAACGAGGTGCGAGATCGTGTCGTCGCCCGGTTCGCTGCGCCGCCGCTCGATGAGCTCGGAGAAGTAGCCGAACATGCCGGCCACCGCGTCGGTCGCCCCGGCCGGGTTGCCGGCCGTTCCGCTGGCGACGATCGCGTCGGTCCACGAGTCGAACCGCTCGCGCCCGTCGTCCGGCACCCCGAGGTAGTGCGCGACCACCATGCTGGGCAGGGGCTTGAAGAGTGCCTGCACGATGTCGCCCTCACCCTCGTCCCGCAATCGTTCGAGTCGCTCGACCACGAAGGCGCGTACCTGCGGCTCCACGGTCTCGACCTGACGCGGGGTGAAGCCCCGCGAGACCAGGCGGCGGAAGGCCGTGTGGCCGGGTGGGTCCATCATCACCATCGGCGGGTTGTCGGCCAGGCCGATCGTCTCGAGCTCGCCGTACTCGACGCTGAGGCCCTGCGCGGACGAGAACGTCGCGTGGTCGATGGCGGCGGCCAGCACGTCGGAGTGCCGCGACAGCACGTAGTAGTCGTGGTGCTCCCGGCCCTGGGGGATCACGTGGTGCACGGGATCGTGGTCGCGCAGGTCGGCGTACATCTCCCACGGGCTGGCCCAGGTGTCGGCGGTGCCGGGACGGTACGCCCGGGTGGTAGACATCTCGCTTGCCATGTCACGAGCGTGAGACAGTTTCGACTTTCTGTCAACCACGTCACGTTTCGCGACCTAGGCCTTCCTCGACGAGATCGAGAAGCGGCTCCCCTCCTCCGCTGGTTGAGGAAGGCGCGCCAGCGCCTGTCTCGAAACCCAGGAAGGTAAGGCAGGGCGGTACGACGGGGATTGGAGTCGCCGGCCGGGTGCGGGGGACGGTGTTGCCGCCAAAGATCTCTCAGGATTGTTTCGTTTCGCGACCTTGAACTCGCCCTGTGGAACAAGGGCTTTCGGGGCCCTGAATGTCGGTGGCCGCTGCTTGGCTTGAGTCATGTCAGTACACACGCTCCCCCGGCCGGCCGTGATGCCCGCGGTGGCGCAGGCGTGTGACGGTCTTGACCTGGCCCGCGAGGTGCCGCTGTCGATGACCTCCGACGCCGATCTCGAGGCCGCGGTCGAAGCCGTGTCGGTCCTCGAGTCCCAGGCCACCTCGTTCAGGCTGGCCCTGCTCGCCGAAGCCGAACGCCGCCAGACCGCGCGCCGGCACGCCGCCACCGGAACGGACGCCTGGGCCGCGGCCCTGACCGGTGAGACCCACGAAGCCATCAAGGGCGGGATCCGGCTCGCGCGACTGCTCCAGGACAAGTACGCCGCCACCCGCGAGGCCTTCGCCGCCGGTCAGCTGCGGGTCGCCCAGGTCCGGGTGATCCTCAACGCCGCCGAGCAGGCACCCCCCGAGGTCAGCCCCGACCAGCTCGCGACCGCCGAAGCGATCCTGGTCGCCAAGGCCACCGGCGAGGCCACCCGCTCGGGCAGACCCATGAACGCCAAGCGACTGCGCCAGGCCGCCCGCCGGATGCTGGACCCGGTCGACGCCGCCCTCGCCGATCGCCACGAGGCGATCCTGCTCGGCCGCGAACGACGCCACGCCGAGGCCGAGACGTTCCTGGCCCTGCACGACAACGGCGACGGGACCTTCTCGGGCCGGTTCACCATCCCGGAGCTCCACGGCCACCTGTTCCGCGACGCCCTCCACCGCCTGACCGCCCCCCGACGCCTCGGACGCGACCGCCACAACAACCCCGTCGTCGACGAGTCCGCACCCGGCACCGACTGCGGCACCAACCTCTACGAAGCCCAAGGCACCGCCTTCTGCGAGATCCTCGAGCACCTCCCCTCGCTCGGGCACGCCGCCAACGGCGTCACGATGCTCGTCACCATGGGCCTCGAGGCCCTCCTCAGCGGCCTCGGCACCGCACGACTCGACACCGGCACCCGGATCACCGCCGCCGACGCCCGCCGCCTCGCCTGCAACGCCGCCCTGGTCCCGGCGGTGCTCGGCACCGACTCCGTCCCCCTCGACCTCGGACGCGAGACACGCCTCCACGACAAGCACCAACGCCGCGCCCTCGCCCTCAGCCACGACACCTGCGCCATCGACGGCTGCGAACGCCCGTTCGCCTGGTGCGAGATCCACCACCCCGTCCCCTGGTCCCGCGGCGGGCGAACCGACCTCGACAACGCACTACCCCTCTGCTTCTTCCACCACCAACGCGCCCACGACGACCGATTCACCCTGCACCGCCACGTTCACGGCGGCTGGCGCCTCCGCCCACGCAGATAGGCCGACCAGCCGCACCCGAGTGGTCGGGCAGCGAAGCCCCCTGGGCCCGAGCGTGTCGAAACCCCGCGCGACCGCAGGGCCCGGACCGCCGCCCGCACCTCCCCGCCCTACCTCACCGGGTCTCGACAAGCTCGACCACCGGGGGTCACCGCCTGTCGAGACCGGGTGCTCGGTCACCCTGCCGCTGCCGCGCCCCCGGTGATCTTCTCGAGCCGCTGCCGCAGCAGCGGAGCCCGGTGCGCGTTGCCGTACAGCCCGACGTAGCGCTCGCCGAAGACGGCGAGCAGGGCGTCGTCGAGACGACGGACGGCGCCGGGCGGGTAGCGGTACTCCATGCGTTCGTTGATGCCGATCGGGTCGACCGTCCGCAGCAGGTCACCGAGCTCGTGGAGCGACGTGACGCCGAGCTCGAGCAGCAGCCCGGAGATCCAGGCGTAGTGCTCCGTGCGCGACCAGCCGGCGTCGGCGTACTGCCCGGCAAGGAACGCGGCCAGCTCCCGCGGGTCGATGCGCGGGTCGTCGTCGGTCGGCTCCGCGCGTTCGGCCGGCCCGAGCCGGAGCCGGTCACGGATCGTCGAGAACTCGCGATCGGCCAGCTCGAGCAGGCCGGCCGCCAGGGTGAAGCGCCGGTCGAAGTCACGGACGTGCTCGTCGGGGATCGTGCCCTTGTAACGGATGTCGTGCTCGAACTCCGCCCATGCGTGCTGCAGCACGGTGCGGATCTGCACCTGGGCGACGCGACCCCGCAGCGTCTCGTACGCCGGCTGGCTCTCGCGCGCCGCGTCCAGCCCGATCAACAGGTGTCGGCTGGCATAGCCGAACCGGCCCTCGTTCGCGGTCTCCTCACCCATGTCGCGGTCGTCGTGCACGACCACCTGGTCCGCGAGCAGCCCGGCGACCGCGGCGACGTCGCTGTGCACGTAGGTGATGACCCGGACACCGATCTGGTCGGTGATCTCGCGCAACGGGTCGGGGTACATCAGCCGGCCGTCGATCGTCCGTTCGGCCTTCTCCGCGAACGACGAGACGCGTTTCGTGCGGCCGGTGATGCTCAGGTAGTTGATGCCGGCCTCGTCGAGGATCGCCGTCACCAGCGCCACCGCCAGCCGACCCGCCTCCTCGATCGACGTCTGCTGCACGGCGTACTCCTGGATCGCGAGCCGGACCGCATCGGTCCCGTCGGGCAGCGCCGGGGTGACGATGTAGCCGTTCTCGAAGTCGCCGTACGTCGCGGTGCGCGCCGGGAAGCGGTCGGCGAAGAGGGCGACGTAGGCGCAGATCACGGCGTCCACCTGGTCCTCGACCACCCGGAGATCGCTCTTGCGGGTGGCCGTCTCGACCCGGGCGCGCAGGCCCGCCCAAGCCGCGTCCGTCTCCACGACGCCCTCGAGGTGCCGCATCAGGGTGAGCAGCTCGCTGCGCAGGAGCTCGAGGTCGCGCCCCTTCTTGTCCTTGTACTTCAGGGTGCGGCCGAGCGCGAACAACACCACCGTCGCAGGGTGCGGGTAGACCTCGATGGCCCGTCGGTCCCTGCCGGAGCGGGGATCCATGTCGAGACCGAGCAGCTTGCTCACCCGCGCGCCACGGGTCCCGTTCGCAAACTCGGGCTTGCCGGTGTTCGAGGGGTGCGTCCCCGCGTCGAAGCGCCTGAAGTCCTTGCTCAGCGCCTTCTCCGCCGCCCGCGACCCGGTCTCGTTCTTCACGATGAGTGGGGCATCGATGGCGACCAGGCACGGTCCCTCGACGTACGGGGCGAGTGCCAGCGCGATCTGCTCGTCGGTGCGGACCGTCGAGACGTGGACCAACCGTCCGCCGTCGTCGAGCACCGCGAGCCCGGTGGGCTGCTTCTCACCCCAGGCGAGGTCGATCCCGACGTAGTGCACGAGCACACCCTGCCGTATCTCAGTGCGCGGCGTACTCTCTCGCGATCGCGGCACCCAGGCGCGCGTTGTTGCGGACCAGGGCGATGTTGGCGGTCAGGCTCGTGCCGCCGGTGATCTCCACGATGCGGCCGAGGAGGTACGGCGTGGCGTCCTTGCCGTGGATGCCCAGGGCATCCATGTCGGCGAGCGCCTGCTCGATGATGCCGCCGATCTCCTCGGCGGGGATCTCGTCCTCGGCCGGGATGGGGTTGGCGATCACCAGACCGCCGGCGATGCCGAGGTCCCACTTGGCCCGCATCACGGCGGCCACCTCGGCGGGCGTGTCGACGCGCATGGGTGCGGTGTGCCCGCTGCTGCGGGAGAAGAAGGAAGGGAACTCGTCGCTTCCGTATGCGAGCACCGGAACGCCCAGCGTCTCAAGGGTTTCCAGCGTCAGCCCGATGTCCAGGATGCTCTTCACGCCCGCGCTCACGACCGCGACGTCGGTCGTGCCCAGCTCGGTCAGGTCTGCGCTGACGTCGAAGCTCTGCTGGGCACCGCGGTGCACCCCCCCGAGGCCGCCGGTGACGAACACCCGGATGCCGGCGAGGGCTGCCAGCCGCATCGTGGCAGCCACGGTGGTCGCGCCGTGGGTGCCACGGGCGACGACGAACGGCAGGTCCCGGACGCTGACCTTGGCGACATCGCCGTGGCTGGCCAGCAGCTCGAGGTCATCCGCGCCCAACCCGATCCGGGGTCGCCCGTCCAGCACCGCGACGGTGGCCGGCACCACGCCGTGCTCGCGGATGATGCCCTCGACCTCACGGGCCATCGCGACGTTCTGCGGGTACGGCATGCCGTGGCTGATGATCGTGCTCTCCAGCGCGACCACGGGGGCGCCGTCGCGCAACGCATCCGCGACCTCGGCGGTCACGCTCAGCATCGGGTGGGTCATCTGGTCACTTCTCTCTGTGAAGCCTTCACGAGCCGGTCGGTCAGGTCGGGGCGCACGGTGTGGGCGCTGGCAATCGTGACCGCGGCCGCCGCATGGGCGTACGACGCCGCCTCCTGGGGACCGTCGCCGGCCAGCAGGGCGTGACAGAAGGCCGCGAGCATGGCGTCACCCGCGCCGGTGACATCGACGACGTCGGCCGGCGTCGCGTCGAGGTGCACCTGCTCGCCGGCCCCGCTCAGCAGCGAGCCGCGCGCGCCCAGCCGGACCCACACGTAGGCCACACCCCGGTCGTGGAGCGACCTGGCGGCGGACCTCAGCTGTCGTTCGGTGCGCGACGGAAGGCCGGTGAGCGCGGTCAGCTCGTCGCGGTTGGGCGTGATCGCGAAGAGCGGACGGCCGGGCTCGACGAGGTGGGCGAGGGCGGTCGCCTTCGGGACGCTGACCGGCTCGAGCAGCACCCGGACCCCAGCCGCGGTTGCCAGGTCGAGCGCCAACGCGAGCGTCGCCGGGGCGAGGTTGCCGTCGAGCACCACCAGGCCGGCCGTCGCGATCAGGTCGCGCGCCGCGCTGACGTGCTCGGGTGAGAGCTCGTCGGTCGCGGTCATGTCGGCGACAGCGACGACCAGCTCGCCGTCGGCGTCGAGAATGGCCGTGTAGGTGCCGGTGGCGCGAGCGCTGCGTCGTACGTGCTCGACGTGCACGCCGGCGCCCGACGTCGCCGCGAGGACCTGGTCGCCGAGCCCGTCGCTACCCACCGCGGCCACGAGATGCGTGCGGGTGCCGAGGCGGGCCAGGTTCTCGGCGATGTTGCGGCCCACGCCGCCGGCCGTCATCGAAGCGGTGCCCGGGTTGCTCGTGGCGGGTACGGCGGTACGCGCGCTGCGGGCCTTGACGTCCATGTTCGCCCCGCCGATCACCACGACGGGTGGCTCCTCGCCCAGGACGTAGCCCCGCCCGAGGATCACGCCCTTCTTGCCGAGGTTGGACAGGTGCACGTTCACCGCCGCGCGCGTCGTGCCGAGCG
>JAOPXC010000216.1 GCA_025965335.1 Nocardioides sp.
TGCAAAGCCTTCGTGTGGCGGCGACACCCTCCGCGGTGCGTCACTGGAGGCACCTCACGTCGCCTCCCGCGGTCGCAGGGCCGGGTCCTAGGACTCATTGGCGGGTCGCTGTCACAGACCTGCCCGGTCGCGTCGCGGTGTGGCGACGACGGGCTCCACTGTGCCAACCCCACTGGAGGGCCGGCGAGAACGTCGTCGGGTCGGTTCGGGCGGCAAGTCCTTGTAAGGAACGACCGCGGGTACCAACCACGGCGAGTATCGCACACGGGTCCCAGATCCCCGCTATGGCGAGACGTGCAGCGGGTCGCCGATCTCTCCGGTGTGGGGGTCGAGAGGCCCCTGCGACAAGCGGGTCAGATAGGGGGCGGCGTCCACCTCGAGGCCGGCCACCACGGCGAGCCCGGAGAGGACGTCGTCGGGGCGGACGGCGGGTACGGCGTGCCGCAGCACGAGCTGGAGGCGGCTGCCGTCCCCGCGGGCCGTGACCACGAGCGCCACGACGGCGGCCCGGCAGTCGAACTCGCGCAGGCCCTTCTTGGTCATCCGCTCGACCAGGACCGTCTCGGTGCCGAGAAAGGCCTCGACCGCAGGTCCGGCCCGGTCCGGCGCCGCGGCGATGTCGACCTGCCAGCGGCTCGCCTCGAGCAGGTCGGCCAGCGACCCGCCCGGCGACACGACGACGTCGAGCACGTCCAGCCCGTCGGGGAGCGACTCCTCGAGGGCGGCGTGGATCGTCGCGGGGTCCACCACCTCGGCCAGTCCGATCTCGAGGTACTCGGCCTCGCTCGCCGAGCCCGTCGGCGCCGCCCCGGCGTAGGAGATCCGCGGGTGGGGGTTGAACCCGGAGGAGTAGGCCATCGGCACCCGGGCCCGGAAGATCGCGCGCTCGAAGGCCCGGCTGAAGTCTCGGTGGCTGGTGAAGCGCAGCCGGCCCCGTTTGGCGTAGCGGATCCGGAGTCGCTGGGCCGGCGGGGCCTGCTGCTCGGGTTGCTCACGCACCGGGGCAGCCTAGGTGCTGGGTCGCCCACCCGTGCAATTCACTGGTTAACCAGTGAATTGCACGCAGCGGGCACGGGAAACTGGCTCTGAACACGGCGTATACGCCGTGTCCAGAGCCAGTTTCACTGGTTAACCAGTGAAACCGCCACCACCCCACGACGGCTTCATCGCCGGCGACGGATACACGGTGCTGACACGCGTGCCGGCCAGCCAGTCGGTCAGCCGCTCGGCCTCGACCGCGAGGGCCTTGCGGCCGGCCGCCGGGACCTTCTCGAGGAGCCTGACCTCCACGACGCCGTCCTGGTCCTGGACCCAGCAGCCCACGATCCGACCGTTCCACCAGGCGGTCGTGCCGGCGTTGCCGTTGGTGTCGAACAGGGCGGCGGCGTGCTCACCCAGGAAGAAGCCTCGGTCCTTCCAGCCCATCACCGTCGGGTCGAGCACGGGCAGCAGCGCGGCCCAGGGCCCCTCGGCAGCCGTGGCGGGCGGTTCCTCGTCGCCGGGCAGCACCCACCCGCTGTCCGCGCCCTCGAGGCCGACCTCGACGGCGTCGACGGCGGCGAGGGCCTTCCGGACCGCGGCCCCGGTGCCGCCGAGCCACCACTGCAGGTCGGCGACGGTGCCCGGTCCGAACGTCGTGAGCCAGCGGCGGACCAGCTCGGCGTATCCCTGCTCCGCCGGCCACCGGGCTGGCGCCTCCCCCAGCCATCCGGACATCAGCGTCCACTGCGGTCGAGACGTCCGCCAGTGGCCGCCGTTGCGGCCCCGGGTGATCAGGCCCTCGACACCCAGCTGTGTCAACACCCTCGGCGCGATGGGGAACTCGCCACCGTACGACTTGCCCGGTGCCATCGTGATCCTGCCGCTGAGCGTCGGCACCTGCTCGCGCAGCGCCTGCGCCGACAGCTCCGAGCCGTCGGCGAGCCGCTCCAGCACGCCGGCACACGCCGTGTCGACCCACGCGGCACCGTCGACCGCGAGGCCGGCGGCCTGGATCTCCTTGGCCAACCGGGTTCGCAGCTGGGTGGCCACCCGCGCGGACGCGCTCCCGAGTGCGGCCGGGAGCAGGTCGCGCGGGAAGACGAACAGGGTCCGGCGCATCGCGAGCTGCTTGACCAGGGCACGGTCGGCGTACAGCACCCGGTCCACGTCCTCGACCCGCAGGTCGCCGACCCGGGCGAACAGGGAGAGATAGACGGTTGCCGGCTCGGTGGCGTGCAGCACGGTCATGGCGCGGGTGGCCGCCTCTGCGTCCGGGACCCGGGCCCAGGGCGCGAGCGCGTGCCTTTGCCCGATCCGCGCCCGGCGCTCGACGTCGGGGATGTGCCGCATGCGGTCATCCTGCCCGTCCCTGCGATCATCGGACGAGTGACACGACGTACCGCTCCCCTCGTCCTGGTCGGACTCCTGCTCCTGTCCCTGAACCTGCGCCCGGCGGCCGTCAGCGTCGGGCCGGTGCTGTCCGAGGTGCGCGCGGGGCTGTCGATGTCGTCCGAGACAGCGGGGTTGCTCACCTCCCTGCCGGTGCTCGCCTTCGCGTGCTTCGGTGCCCTCGCTCCCGTGGCCGCCCACGTGCTGGGCATCCACCGGGTGACCCTCCTGGCCGTGTTGGCGCTCGCGATCGGGCTCTTCGCCCGCTCCTTCGCCGGTGGCCAGGCGGGGTTCCTGCTCCTCTCGATGCTGGCGCTGGCCGGCATGGCGATGGCCAACGTGCTGCTGCCGTCGCTGGTGAAGCTGCACTTCCCGGAACGGATCGGCCGGGTCACCGCGCTCTACACCACCGCACTGAGCATCGGCCTGACCGCGACGCTGGTCCTGACCGTCCCGATCTCGGAGGCGTTCGGCGGCTGGCGGGCCGGCCTCGGCGCCTGGTCCGGGCTCGCCCTGGTCGCGGCGCTGCCCTGGCTCGTGCTCATCCGCCACGACCGGAATCTCGAAACCGCACCGAGATCGGTGAAGTTCGGCGACGTCGCGCGCACCCGCCTTGGACTCGCCATGGCCGCGTTCTTCGGTCTGCAGTCCCTTCAGGCGTACGTCGTCTTCGGGTGGTTCGCCACGCTGTGGCGCGACAACGGCTACTCGGCCGGGCAGGCCGGGGCGCTCCTCGGGCTGCTGGCGGCGATCAGCATCCCGCTGTCGCTCTGGGCGCCCGGTGCCGTGGCGCGGAGCCAGGACCCGCGCGGGATCATGCTGGCGGTGATGCTCTGCTACCCGCTCGGCTACGTCACGCTGCTGGTCGCGCCGCACGACCTGGCCGTCGCCGGCGCCGTCCTGGTGGGAGTCGGCGCCGTCACCTTCCCGATCGTCCTGGTCCTGATCGGGCTGCGCTCGAGGACGCCGCAGGGGACCGCGGCCCTGTCGGGTTTCACCCAGTCGACGGGCTACCTGCTGGCCGCGACCGGACCATTCGGCATCGGCACCCTGTACGCAGCTACGGGAGGCTGGAGGGTCCCGCTGGTTGTGCTCATCGTGCTGACGGTGCCGCAGATAATGATCGGGTTGTACGTCGCGCGACCAGCCTTCATCGAGGACCAGCTGGCTCGGCCGACGACCGTGGGCGGCTGACGCCGCAGGAAGTTCGCAACACGCCGGGCTGGACAAGGTGGCAGCGGGACCCGCGGACCGCTTGGATGGTGCCCGGATCACCCAGACCAGAGCGCAGAGAGACCCCATGACGACTCCGCAGGACCCGAACCAGCCCGTCGACCCGAACCAGCCGGTCGATCCCAACCAGCCCTACGGCCAGCCGCCGCAGTACGGCACACCCCAGTACGGCCAGCCCCAGCCCGGCACACCCCAGTACGGCCAGCCCCAGTACGGCGCACCGCAGCCGGGCGTGCCGTACGGCACGGCGATGCCACCCCAGGGCGAGCAACCGCCGTCCAAGGCGATGGCCATCGCCTCGCTGGTGCTCGCGGTCATCGGCTGCCTGGGCATCACCTGGCTGATCTCGGTCGTGCTCGCAATCGTCGTCCTGGTCAAGGGCAAGGACGGTCGCGCGCACGGCAAGGGCCTGGCGATCGCGGCGCTCGTGATCGACGCCCTGTATGTGCTGGCCCTGGTCGCCTTCGTGGTCATCGCGGTGATCGTCGGACCCGGCACCAGCGTGGGCGACCTCAAGACGGGTGACTGCGTCGTCGCGCCGGGCCTGTCCGGCGACAAGGAGACGATCGACTCGCTCGACATCGTGCCGTGCACGTCGAGTCACGACGGCGAGGTGCTCGCAACCAAGACGCTGACCAAGGA
>JAOPXC010000219.1 GCA_025965335.1 Nocardioides sp.
CTCGAGTGCGGCGGCCATCGCCGCGTTCCTCCCCGGTGATTCGCTCCAGGGCGAAGATGCGGTCGGCGCGCGCGAACTTGCCGAAGCCCAACGCCACCATGCGGGAATCCGATGCCACGTGGCCATCTTGTCACTGCCCACGACCTGTGACATGGCAGGCAAACGTGATGCCGACGAGCGGGTGTCCGACCGCTCGATCTCATGGACGACCGGAAGTGATCCCTGACCGGCGGAAACTCGTGCTCCGCGGCCCCAGCGGCATCATCGTGATGCTCGCCGAGGAACTGAAGAAGAGCTGACCGGACGTCCCGCGCGCCCATCCGCTTACGGCGACGGGCGTCGTCGACTCGAACATGGTCGTCGAGCATGACTCGCGCCGTAAGCGTTCCTCTTGCGGGAACCGCCCTGATCTGCTTGTTATGCCGGTGAGCGGGCACAAGAGTGGGGCGTACGCGAGGTATCAGTCCTTGGCAGGGAGCCAGGTTCATCCCGTGGCCCGGTTCTTCGATGGGACCAAGCGCGAATTGTTCTGGTCCGTAACCCAGCACGACGCGGCGTCGCAACCGTGGAGGCGGCTTCGTCCGGCACGCCGCGCTCTGACCCTTGGTGAAGATTCCCCGGCATGCCCGCCGATAGCGTGTGATCCATGACCACCGTGGCGCTGACGCTCGTTCAGGAAGTGGATGACCCGCGCATGTCCTTGCCGTTCGTCCCCGTCGAGATCAATGGCGTCGAGTTGGAGGCGCTGGTGGATTCTGGCGCGGGCCGCACGCAGGTGGTTGACCGGCCGGGTCTGATCGTCCGGGACTCGGCCACAAAGGACTCTGTGGGCGCCTTCGGGGTGCCGATGCAATCTATCGGTAGGTCAGTGGTCTCTTGTCGACTTGCGGGCATCGACGCTGGCGCTGTTGAGGTGGACATTGTGTCCAGCGATTTGCCCAGGCACTTCAACGTCATCGGACAGGACGTCTTAGCACAGTTCCGATGCATGTACCGGCTGGCCGATGGGGTGATGACGCTGGATCCCGAGCCACCGGTACACACCCATCCCATTCACCTGGGCACCCGCCACCACATCTACCTCGAGGCAACTTGGAAGGATGTCAACACGGCGGCCAGCGCTGTCTTCGACACCGGCGCCTCGGTGACCGTCGTGAACGAGCGCTTCGCCGCACTTCACCACGAACTGTTCACGCCCGAGGGCACCCAGACAGGAGCTGACGTGACGGGGCATTCGGTGCAGACACAGATGGCGATCATGCGTGCGCCGTGCATTCTCGGTGAGCAGCTGACCGAAGCCCTGGTAGCAATCGTCGATCTCAGCGCCGCCAACCGCACACTCGACCGCCCGATGGACCTCATCCTCGGATGGACGCTGCTCAAACAGGCCGACTGGTACATCGATCACCCGGGCAGGCGAGCCGCATGCCTGCCTTTCGGCAAGTGACCGGCAAATCGCCGTAGCCACCCCCGAACCCCGGGTCAGCTGAGCCCACCACCGACACACCGTAGCCGGGCTTCTACGCACAAGGGACCCGACGATGGACCTCAATGAGTTGCTCGCCGCAGCAGCGCCCCTGTCGCACCATGGTTCGTCGGTCTCGACTGGTCCACCTGAATCGCAGGCTCTATGCCGCCGAGGACACGCATAGGTGTACCCGTTGAGGCGCAGGCGCAGACGCAGACGCAGACATACCCCAGCTGATGCCGAGCCTGGCAACAAAGTCCGGATTCTCGAGGTCTCCCCTTGAGGCGCTCCACCACGAAGGGAAACTCCTTGTCTGGCTCGACAGTTCTAATTGCCTCGCTGAGCGTGCTC
Source organism: Nocardioides sp. (assembly GCA_025965335.1). GTDB lineage: Bacteria > Actinomycetota > Actinomycetes > Propionibacteriales > Nocardioidaceae > Nocardioides. The sequence continues at coordinate 1,820 of JAOPXC010000219.1, forward strand.
GGTGCCACCGCCATGGCGTCCAGTGCGGTGGTCATAAGTCGAGCCCGCAGCGCGCTAGCGCTTCTGTGCGTGTCACTCATCGTGGGGACGGGACTATTCGCGGTGTACGCCATCGCCCTGTCGAGTCTCCACGTATTTGCGACTGTGGACACCGGTGGGCGAGCAACCGATGTCACGTGCGGCGACGTCGCTGATGAAGTGGTGTCCGATGCCATGACGGAGACCGACGTGGGGCCAGTGTCGTCTCCGGCAGCCTCGGCCTGCAGAAGCGAAGCGAGACAGGCGCTGGGTGGCTATCTCATCGGCTACGTCGCGCTGAGTTCGCTCTTGGCGACGCTGGGACGCCGGTCGAGAGCCAGCGAAGAGTGACCCATCTATGCCGTGGTCCGCTGCCCCCGCGTGCGCGGGAAGGTTGCGTCACAGCGGCGTCAGTAGCATCCGCTCACTGCCGATGAGCGGAAGGGCCCGTTACGGCCGATACAGCTCTGACAGTTGCACGACGTGCTTGTCCGAGATCCAGACTGCGACGGTAGTTCGTGGTGACCGGTTCAGTGCCTCGTCAACTTTCTGGCAATCGACTACGTGGTCCTTCATCGGCTCTCTGTATCCAACGGTGAGCACGCCGGTGCAGATGGTGTCGGCATCGAGTCTGAACGGCTCCGGCCTCCCGACCGAGGCGTCGTAGTAGTCGTTGGAGAACGGATACTCAAGATTGTTCGCTCGAGCGAAGGCACGCCCCTCCGCGTCGTTGTCATAAGACTGGATCGGCTCCAACAGCCAGCTCCCGTTCGGCCGTCGTGTCAGCCAGCCGGTAGTGGCTTCGTTGTCTGGGCAGGGGGGCGATGCCTTGGGAAACCCGAACCCTGGATTGCATGGCATCTGCTTGTCGCTGACTGGTGCTGTCGGCCCACCCCGTGCCCACACGCCAGTTGCGGCGTTGAAGGTGTGCAGGTTGCCTTCGGCATCAACCAGCTCGACAACGTGGCCGTGAGCACTCTCTACGTGCAATCGGCCGGAGTTGGGCAATCGCCAGATCCCACTTGGCCTCTGGTGATCGGCACGCATGAGCATCACTGCGCCAGTCCGCGGATGCTGTCCGTCTGCCCCGGCGTAGAGGGCTACTGAAACGCCTCCCACCGAGCCGACCCATCGACCCGTTCCCCGAAACGTCATCGTCCCGATAGGTGCCTCGATGTCGTCGAAGAGCCCCGGAGGCCAGACAGGCTCCGGATCCTTCTCTGTGGGGCGTGACGAGGGCATCTTCACCACATCCCCTGGTTGTCCCGCTTGCGAAGCAGATGGATGCTCAGTGACTTGAGCAGCGTTCGGCTCGGCGTCGGATCCGGAACTGTTGCCGCTGGTGCAACCCGCAAGAGCAACGGTGACCAGTAGACATATCCCGACCCAACGAACCTTCATGATCACACTGTCTGAGACGCCTCACACAGCTGAGAGGTTGCCTAGCAATCCGTCCGCGGTGCGGGCGCCCGGACGGTGCGTATAGCGCCGCCAATGCCCGTCAACCGATCGCTGACTGATCTGTTCCCGTTGGGCGATCGGCTTGCGGAGCGCCGCCGGCCGGGCCGTCGGCGATCTCTTCGTCACGGAACTCACCTCCAGACACTCCGTGCCTGCAGCGTGACGACTACGCGACTATGCCGACCTTCCGACCCTCAGCACCCCTCATGACCTGCGCCTTGGCAGACGCGTCGGCATAGTCCGCAGGTCGGCATAGGACATCACGTAACTGCCCCGGCCGACGGCCGCAACCTGTACCTGGCCACCGTGATCTGCTGCTGCTCACGCAAGCTCGCCAGCTCGGCGGTCCACGACCGTGTGCGCACCGAGCTCATAGAGGACGCCATCAAGGCCGCCCTCGCCGACCGCGGCTCGCTACGTGGAGCAAATCTTTCGCGCCGACCACGGAGCCCAGCACGCGTCCAAGGACTACGCCCGGCTCTGCGGCCAGCTCGGGGTTATCCAGTCCCGCGGTCGATCAAGTCGAGCGCCGACCGCTGAACGAACTCGACCGATGCCACGACATCCCCGCCGACCCGGACCACCCCGAACGGATAATCCCAGACCTGCCACCCCGCATACATCAGGGTGACCGGGGGCCGCGCAGGTTCCTGCTCACGGGTCACGAGCGCACCTTGTCTCCACCTCGGCCGGCGCAGCCGATCGACTGGGCCATCAGGTCCGCGGCCGCCCGACTGGCCAGGCCGCTGGTGCGGACGAGCGACTGCCAGGTCCGGAAGCTCAGCGCCAGGTCGATGCTGGCTTGGAGTCGCTTGGTGTGCCGACCTGGCCAGGCGCTGAGCAGGGAGTCGCGGATGGCCGCCCTCGGCTGGGCGCCGCGCAACTGGTTGACCTCCTGGACCGCGGGATGGAAAATCAAGCAGGGCAGTCGACTAACTTCACCTTGACCGTCAACTGGGACGTACATTGAGCACCATGATTACCGACCGCCGCGAGCCGCGCACACTGCCGCAGGTGCCGATCTGGATGGGGACGGTCGCCGTGGTGGCGGCCGTTCTCGCCGGCTTCCTGCTCGGCCGCAGCACCACAGGCGACCCGGAGGAGGCCGGTACCCAGACGGGCGTCGTGGACAGCATCGACACCGAGCAAGGCACCATCTGTCTGAGCAGCGGGGGCAGCACGGTGGAGTGCTACCGCGCACCCGGGGTGGGGTTGAGGGCTGGCGACCAAGTGCAGTACCGCACCGAACTCGAGTGGATCGACGCGGAGCACCACGCCAAGCAGAACGTCATCGTCTACGTCCTCCGGCAATAGCCGAGGGACTACTCCCTCACACTGTGCGGTTCGCGTGGCGTCGGTCGATCGATTCGGAGCCCTGTCGTGTCGCGGCCGTAAACTCGCGGCCCCAGCACCCCAACGATAGCCAAGCCTTGTGCATCGGCGGTTCGGGGGGATCGGGTTCCTTCAACATGCGGTGCCGTCGTGTGCCACTCGCATCCCGCAACCTGGGCGCCTCCTATGCTCCTTTCCGCGCCCGCACCTTGGCCCAAACGGTTACGGATGCCCATCAGTCATCAGCAGGATGGCTCGGCTCGTCCCGCAAGCGGATGCTGGGTCGGCCCAGTCGTGGCGTGCCGGCGGCGCTGTGCCAAGCGGAGGCGCGCGGCTTCCCCAGTCCGGATCCCCGGTCCTGGCCGCCGAGTACCTCGCCGCGGTCGTCCTGACGAGGAGCAGGATGGCGGCATGGAAGTTCTTGCCAGCCGGCTTCTCCTTCATCCGTCCGAGCCAGAGCGGAGCCACCGGTTCTATCGGGACACGCTCGGCCTGGCGATCTACCGCCAGTTCGGCAGTCCAGATGCACCCGGCCTGGTGTTCTTCTTGGGGAACGGCTATCTCGAGGTCAGTGGACGGTCGACTGATCCCCGGGGCGGCACTTTGGCAATCTGGATCCAGGTCCGGGACGTGCACGCCGAGCACCGGCGGCTGCGGGACACCGGGGTACCGGTGCTCCGCGCACCGCAGCAGGAGCCCTGGGGATTGGTGGAGATGTGGATCACGGACCCTGACGGAGTTCGGATCGTTCTGGTCCAAGTCCCGGAGGATCACCCGCTGCGCCAAGATCAGCGGTGAGGGCGCCCCCCGCAAACGATGGGCGTGTGCAGTTCTTCGCCGGAGTGGTGGCCGAGTTCTCGAACCACGTGGAAGGGGCGATGGTCAGTACGGCGCGCCCTGCACCGCGGCCGTGAGCAGCACCACGGTGTCCTCGAGCGCCTCCAACGAGTCCCACTCGAGCGGGATCACGACGTAGTCGCCCGTGACCAGCTCCGCAACATCGGACGCCGCGACGACACGCGCCCGGCCACGAATCATCTGAAGCGTGATCTCGCCCGTGTTCTCGTGCTCGTCGAGTGCGTGTCCGGCCGCGAGCCCGATTGCCGTCTGCCGCAGCGAATTGACGTGGCCCCCGTGGATCGTGACCGCGTACCGCCCGCTCGAGGCGGACCGGGCCTCCGCCACCAGCTTCTCGCCCAGTGCGCCGAGGGCAATGGTCTCCATTGAAGCTCCCTTGTTGTCTTCCGGTCGGTCCATGCTGGACCTCCGCTAGCTGGGGCTTTCGAGTATGCGCGCCCAACGAGGATCTGATCAGCGCGGGAACCGCACGCCCATGGCTTGATCCGCGTGGATGGGAGGTGCCCCGCGGGAAGCGTCGTTCCGCGTACGGCGCATTGACGGATCGGACCCCATGAGTGGCCGCCGGTTGCTCGCCTTCAGCTGGTGCGGCCAGCGAGGAGTTGCTCACGCAGGATGTCGGCGTTTCCGGCATGTTGGGCGAGCTCGCGTAGCACTTGGAGGTAGAGCGCCCACACGGAGTGCTCGCCGCGGCCGTCGACGACGTCATCGAGCGCCAACTCCATCATCCTGCTGCGTGAGGCTGCGCATCTGCTGTCGTGTGCGGCGCGTACAGATGCGAGGTGTCAGACTTGTCGAGTGTGAACGACCGGTCCGGTGTGTTGGCGATGCCGATCTCTTGGTAGGACCGACCGGTCACGGCTTGGTCGAACCAGACTCCTTCGACATAGGTCACGTGTTTGAGCAGGCCGAGCAACGTCGTCTTCGACGGCACGAGATGCCGGCGCGCTTGCTCTTCAGTCACGTGGTCGAGACTGTCGTGCAACGCTGCCCGGTAGCCGTCAAGAAGCTCGTCGAGCCGACCCCGAAGGTCATCAGTCCAGGCGGCAGAGTCGGGAGCCGTTGACTCCATAGCCGCAACCTAACGCGCTCCACCGGTGACCTCCCCCTCTGCTGGCCTGGTTCCGATTTCCCAGCTAGTCGACATCCACGCTGCCCGCTGCGCTATATCGCCGCGTGTGACCTTTCAAGCGCGAGAGGCCACCGGGCCCGGCGCTCCGGTCAGTTCGTCCCGCATGCGGAACGTCATGAGGAACACAGGTAGGTCTGTCCCGCAAGCACAACCCGCCGCGAGACGGTTCATCGCCCGATCGCGGGCGTCTCTACCGATGATCAGGCCGTCTCGGATGCGGATTCCGCTCCGGACGCGAACGCGCTGATCGCGGCAGACATCCGGGCGAGCGTAGCCGCCCTCACCCCGGCGGATGAGTGCGTTTCAGCCGAGATCCGAGACGTTCGCGCCAGCCTTGAGGGACACGTCGAAGAAGTCCAACACGGTGTCCGCGAGCAGCGGTGGCATCTGCTCGATGGGGCGCTCGACGCCCACCCGCGCCTCCAATTCCCATGCGATGACGCGGCGGGGCTGCTCGAACACTTCGGCGCGGGTCTGGTCGCTCACGCCCGTAGTCTGCCCGAGCCCGCGACGCAGGGATCGCTCACCGGCTACTGGACGCCGGTTCGCGGAAAGTCGCACGACACCGGCCGCGAGGATCGGGGAGGATCGCGGTGATGTTTGCTGCTCTCCTTCGCCACGCGCGACCGCCGTCGCCGCTCGCTGGTCGGCTCGCCGTCCAGTCACTCCTGTATGCCCTCGGCGAGGGCACCTTCATGACGGGTTCGGCGGTGTTCTTCACTCAGATCGTGGGGCTGCCGCCGCACAGGTTGG
>JAOPXC010000224.1 GCA_025965335.1 Nocardioides sp.
TCGGAGTGATGTTCCAGGTCACCGGCTCCTACCGCCCCGCGATCGTGTCCCTGATCGTCTTCTTCGTCCTTGGGGCGTTCTTCTTGCTTCGGCTCGACCCCAGACGAGGCATCGAAGAGGCCGGCAACGCTTTACCTCAGGTCGTGTGACCCAGCGGTGGCGGCGCGCTGGGGCCCGGGCGTCGATTGTCGGAATCTTGAGCGCCTCGCTACCGTTGAACAGATTGAGGGGTCGACGCCCGCGCTTGGGGAGTTCCACCACGTCGCAGCGACGGCCCAGACATTCAACGGGGGAAGAACGGGAGGTGCCTCATGGCAGAGCGCACATTGCGGGGAGCGCGGCTCGGAGGCCAGAGTTTCGAGGACGAGCGTGGCATCGAGTTCGCCGCTCGTCAGCAGGTCGGGTACCGGTGCCCGCAGGGACATGACTTCGAAATCACGATGTCGGTCGAGGCCGACGTCCCCGCCAACTGGGAGTGCCCGCGCTGCGGGGCTGTCGGACTGAGCACCGCTGGCATTCTCCCCGAGGAGAAGGCCGAGAAGCCGGCCCGCACCCACTGGGACATGCTGCTCGAGCGGCGCTCGGAGAAGGAGCTCGAGGACATCCTCAAGGAGCGTCTCGAGCTGCTGCGCGGCGGAGAGATCGGTCCGGCGCATCTGCACCGGGCGAACGCCAAGAAGCGTAAAGCGACGGCGTAGCCGGCGCTTCGAGGGTGGTCGAGCGAGCCGCGCGACCGAGGAACGAGGTCGCTGCCGGCGTGTCGAGACCCGGTGACCGTTAAGAGGCGTCCCTCAGCCCTCGTCGATCACTTCGCCCTGGACCACGGATCCCTCGGATCCGGGTCCGGGGCGTCTCGCATTTCCGGGTCCCCCCAGCACGACGATCCGACGGCCGACCACCTGAGTGAGCAGCCTGCGGAACACGGGCCGGGTGAACGGCAGGATCAGGAGGATGCCGAAGACGTCGGTCACGAACCCCGGGGCCAGCATCAAGGTGCCGCCGATCAGGATGAGGGCACCGTCGGCCAGCTCCTTCGCCGGCATCCGGCCGCTGTCGAGGGCGCTGCGCAGGGCCCGCCAGGCACGACCGCCCTCACGCTTGATCAGCCAGCTTCCCAGGATGCTGTCGGCGATGAGCAGCAGGATCGTCCACCAGGGGCCGATCACCTGCCCCACCTGGATCAACACGTAGATCTCGACCAGCGGGACCACGATGAACAGCAGGAACAGGACCCACACCATGGAGCGGCGGCGGGTCATCAGCGTCTCCTTCGCACGGCACGGCGGAACTGGTCCCGGCGCTCGGCGAGTCCCCAGCGGGTGATCATCTTGAGCGACTCGGTCGCGACCGAACCGCTCATCTTCGAGTCGCCGCGGACGCGCTCGACGAACTCGATCGGGACCTCTCGCAGGGTCAGCCCCGCACGCAGGGTGCGCGCGACCAGGTCCGTCTGGAAGACGTAGCCGGTGGAGCGAACCTGATCGAGCTCGATCTTCTCCAAGGTGCTGCGCCGGAAGAGCCGGAACCCCGCGGTCGCGTCGCGGACCCTGATGCCCAGCAGCACCCGGACGTAGAGGTTCCCGCCGCGAGACAGCAGCTCGCGCGAGAGCGGCCAGTTGACCACCGAGCCGCCGGGCACCCAGCGCGAGCCGATCACGAGGTCGGCGTCCCCCAGCGCATCCAGGAGCAGCTGCAGCTGCTCGGGCTGGTGTGAGCCGTCGGCGTCCATCTCGCCGATCACGTCGTACCCCTCGTCGAGAGCCCAGGCGAAGCCGTGGAGGTACGCCGCGCCGAGTCCGGCCTTGGTGGCGCGGTGCAGCACGTGGACTTGCGAGTCTGCGGCCGCGAGGTCATCCGCGATGTCACCCGTGCCGTCGGGAGAACCGTCGTCGACGACCAGGAGGTCGACGCCGGGCTGGGCACGACGCACCCGGTCGACGATCCAGGCCAGGTTGGTTGCCTCGTCGTAGGTCGGGATGACCATCAGGACGCGGCCGAGACCCTCGATGCTCACCGGTGGATCCTCGCTCACGTACTGATGGGGGTCGATGTCTCGTGCGGGAAGTCGGGTGCGACAGCTGCTTCGCGGGGGCCCGGCTCCTGCAACGGCTGCCTACGACGATACGGGACCACGCCCAGCAACAGGCCGAGACACGTGAGTGCGAAGCAGGCGCGGCCGGTCCAAGGCCCCAGACGCACGCCGAAGGGAATGCCGGTGCTCAGGCCGACCTGCTCGTCCATCACCGCTTGCGTGCGCTTCTCCGCGGTGGCGACCACGCTGCCGTCGGGAGCGATGACACCGCTCAGCCCGTTGGTCGAGGCCACAACCACCCAGCGGCCGGTCTCGACAGCCCGCAGCCGGGTCATCGCGAACTGCTGCTCGATCTGGTCGGTGTGGATGAAGGTCGCGTTGCTCGTCTGGACGGTCAGCAGCTCGGCGCCGCGGTCGACCTGTTCATAGATGCCGTCGTCGTAGGCCACGTCGAAGCAGATCGAGTCTGCGACCTCGACCCCGCCGACCGTCAGTGGAGTCTTGCGGGTGCCGCTCAGCATGTCGCGACCGACCATCGTCAGCCGACCGATCTTCAGGCCGTCGAGGAACTTGCGGAACGGGATGTACTCGCCGAACACGACGGGGTGTCGCTTGGTGTAGCGCTCCCCCGCTCCCGTGACCGGGTCCCAGACGATCCCCTGGTTGAGCACGTGGCCCGGACCCGCGTCGACGATGGCGCCGACCAGGATCGGCACCCCGATCGCCTCGGACGCCGCCCGGATGCCCGCGTTGGTGATGGCGTCGCTGAACGGGTCCACGGCGGTGGAGTTCTCCGGCCACAGCACGAAGTCCGGTCGCGGCTGCTCCCCCGACGCGACCCGGTCCGCCAGGGCGATGGTCGCGTCGACCTGGTTCTGGGTGACCTGGCGGTAGTCGAGGAGGATGTTGTCGCCGTTGCCGGGTACGTCGCCCTGCACCGCGGCGACGGTGACGTCCCGGACGGTGTGGGGGTCGTAGGACCAGACATTCGTCATCGTCGTGAGGACACCGAAGCCGACGAGGGCGCACACTGGCGCCAACCGGTCCCGGCCGTGGGACACCACGAGCCACGCCAGCAGGGCACCCAGCAGCGCCAGTCCCAGGCTGACGCCGGTGCTGCCGACGTACGGCAGTGCCGTCTGGAACGGCGAGTCGACGACGGCGAACGACAGCCGTCCCCACGGCATCCCGCTGAACGGCCAGTCTGCGCGCCAGGACTCCATCGTCACCCAGGCGGCGGCGATCCAGAGGGGCCAGAGGCGTCGCCGGTGGAGGGCGGCGGACACCGAGCCCAGCACGGCGTAGAACAGCGCCTCGAAGGATGCCATGCCAAGCCACGCGTCGGTGCCGACCGAGCGCATCCAGTAGGTGAGGACGAAGTAGAAGCCCACTCCGAACGCGAGCCCCGGGATCCAGCCCCTGCGGGCCGTGAGGCCGCGAGTGGCCAGCACGAACCCCGCGACCGCGAACGGCAGCAGGAACCAAGCCGCCACGGGCTCGAAGGCGAGGGCCAGGGCGACGCCGCAGAGAACAGCGAGGACGGACCGGAGCAGCACGCTCACAAGGTACCGATGCGGTCCGCACGACCGCGCAGAACGCCGGAAGGATCCCGGACCCCTTCGGACCACCCCGTGTCTCGACTGGCTACCGAGACCGAGATGTTGTCTAGGGGGGACGGGATCCTTCCGTGTCCGTTCTCGTGGAGCGAACCGACCTCCGCGAACCGCGCATGACAGGTGTCTGGCACCACACCCTCCGACGCGGCCACTCGGACGTCGGTTCGCCGGCCACGATCTGCGTGAGCGGACGGCCCACATTCGCGGTCCGGGGGCCGCACTGTCAACCGCCTCCTGACCTGCACGAACGTGGAAACGCGCAGGTCAGCAGGGGGCTGTTGTTCACGGAAAATTCACGAAAAATCCCGCCGCACCGGCGTGTCGCGGCGTCGCCTCCCCAACCTGTCTATAACCGTGCCCGCAGGCATCCCCCTCGCGGACCCCCTCAACTGGGGATCACGACCGTGCCGGCGGCCGTCGTAGCGAGGATCGGTTCGGCGAGGAGAGCGGCAGCGCCCGGCCTCTCTGCAGTTGCGGCACCACGCGCGACGACGTGCACCGCGAAGTCCAGGACTCTCGACCTGGTGCCGACCCGGACGAGTTCACAGGTGATCTCGAGGACGTCGCCGGCACGCACCGGGGTGAGGAACTGGACGTCGGAGTACGACGCGAACAGACCCTCGTCACCGTCGGTGCGGATACACATCTCGGTCGCCACGTCGCCGAACAGGCCGAGGCTGTACGCGCCGTCGACCAGGTTGCCGGCGTAGTGCGCATGGGAATACGGCACGTACCGCCGGTGGACCACACGGGTCCCGACCCGGTCGTCGGTGGAGCCTGTCGAGCCCATCAGCCGGCCCTTCTCTCGGTGAGCCGGTGGACCAGGAAGCTGGCCACCTCACCGGGCGTCGTGCCCCGGCTGAAGACGCGGTCCACACCGAGCTCGTCGGCCATCGACTCGTCGAAGCGCGGACCGCCGACGACCAGCAGCGGCCGTTTGTCGGACGGGTACGACTCGCGGAAGGCGGCGGACATCTCGCGGGTGTTGAGCAGGTGAGCGTCGCGCTGGGTCACCACCTGAGAGACGAGTACGGCGTCGGCGTTCTCGACGCGGGCCCGCTCGACCAGCTGCGGCACGGACACCTGGGCGCCGAGGTTCACGACCTTCAGCTCGCGGTAGTACTCCAGCCCCTTCTCGCCGGCGAATCCCTTGATGTTGAGGATCGCGTCGATCCCGACGGTGTGTGCATCGGTGCCGATGCACCCGCCGACGACGACCAGCCGGCGGCGCAGCGTGCTCTTGATCGCAGCGTTCGCCTCCTTCGGCGTCAGCAGCGGGTAGTCGCGTTCCACGACCTCGACCTTGCTGGTGTCGACGAGATGGTTGACCGGGCCGTAGACCACGAAGAACGTGAAGTCGGGCCCCATCGGCCGGGCGTGGACGACCAGGGCGGGCTCCATGCCCATCTTGTTCGCGAGCTGGGCCGCCGCACCCTCGGCCACCTTCGAGTGCGGGATCGGCAGCGTGAAGCTGAGCTGGACCATGCCGTCCCCGGTGGTGTCGCCGTACGGCCGGATGATTGGTGACTGAGGAAGGCGCTCCGCGCCTGTCTCGACATTCATCGTGCCGCCTCCGGGTCCCGAGACGCTCGCTTCGCTCGCTCCTGAACCACCGGTGACTCCAGCAGCTCGGTCGCGGGGTTGTAGTACGCCGACGACTTGCGCGCGACGCCGTCGAGGCCCCGGCCGCCGTCGGGGGGACGCTTCATCAGCCCGAAGGTCCCGTCCGCGATGGCGTCCAGCAGGCCGTTCTCGTGCTCCAGGATCAGGTCGAGCAGCTCGATCGACTCCCCCAGCACCCGGCGCGCGCGGGTGGCTATGAACCCGTCGGGTGCCGGGCGGAAGTCCTCGTGCAGGTTGCCGGCCGCGTTCATGACGTATCGGACGTTCTGCAGCGCGAGGTCGCGGTCGGAGAGCCAGGGCGTGACGACCGCCTCGGTCATCATCCCAACCAGGAGGATGCCCTGGCCCGTGAGGGCACCCGCCAGGTTGAAGAAGCCGTCGAGCAGGTTGCCCTTGAACACGTCGCCGGTCATGTGCCGCGTCGGTGGCATCCACTTGAGCGGGGCAGCGGGAAACAGCTCCCGGGCCAGCAGCGCGTGGGCGAGCTCGAGGCGGAACGAGTCCGGCAGGTCGGGATCGATCTCGAAGGCGTGGCCCAGGCCCAGCTGCCAGTCCTCGAGCCCGGCTTCCTTCGCGAAGTACTCGTTGAGCAGCTGGCTGGTGGTCACCGTGTGCGCGGCCTCGACCGCATCGGCGGTGGTGAGGTAGTTGTCCTCGCCGGTGTTGATGATGATCCCGGCGCGGGCGTGGATCTGGCGGCTGAAACGTTGGTCGACGAACGTGCGGATCGGGTTGATGTCGCGGAACAGGATTCCGTACATCGAGTCGTTGAGCATCATGTCGAGCCGCTCCATGCCCGCGAGCGCCGCGATCTCGGGCATGCACAGGCCGGAGGCGTAGTTGGTGAGCCGGATGTAGCGCCCGAGCTCGCGGCTGGTCTCGTCGAGGGCAGCGCGCATCAGGCGGAAGTTCTCCTGGGTCGCGTACGTCCCCGCGAACCCCTCGCGGGTGGCGCCCTCGGGCACGTAGTCGAGCAGGCTCTGGCCGGTGGAACGGATGACGGCGATCACGTCGGCGCCCTCGCGGGCCGCCTGCTGGGCCTGGGGGATGTCCTCGTAGATGTCGCCAGTGGCCACGATCAGGTAGATCCACGGCTGGCGCGGGGCGTCGCCGATCCTCTTCACCAGCCGGTCGCGCTCGCGCCGGCGGGCGTCGATCCGGCGGATCCCGGTCGCGACCTGCTTGCGCGAGGCAGCGCGGGCGCGGGCGGCGTCCCGGCCCTCCGGCAACCGGAAGCGGATGGAACCAGCAGAGGCCTTCTGGGCCAGCGTGCCCAGGTCGTCGGCCTCGCCGCGCAGCAGCGCGTCCCAGACCGGGAGCGCGACTCCGTGCCCCAGGCCACCGTGCTCGTCGAGGTCGGCGCGGACCACGTCGGCGAGCCGGTTGACCCAGGGCGTGCCCTCGGCGTCGGCACCTGCGAGGCCGGCCAGGCGCAGGGTGGCCCGCTCCACCGCGATGGTGGTGTGCTTCCTGGCCAGGCCGACGATCGGCCGGCCGACCCTGCGCGCCAGGGCCCGGGCCTGCCGGACGGTGGCCGGGTCGAGGTCGAGCTTCTTCACGGGGCGGCTCATCGCGCGACCTCCGCCCGCAGGCGCGCCTCGAACAACCCGCGCACGCCGGGATCCTCGCGCAGCAGCTCGAGGGCGTACGCCGCGTGGCCCGGCAGATAGCCGTTGCCGACGAGCATCGTGACGTCGGCCGCCAGCCCCTCGGCACCGAGCGCGGCAGCGGAGAACGACGTCGCCATCGAGAAGAAGATCACGGTCCCGCGCTCCGCGGTGGCCAGGACGGCGCCGCCCTCACAGCCCGGAACGTCGACGCAGACGACCGTGACGTCGGCCGGACCACCCGCGGCCGCGACCGCGTCGCGCAGCGCGATCGGGTCGCGCGCATCGGCGACGACGACCGCGTCGGCGAGGCCCGCGTCGCGAAGCGCCAGGGCCTCAGCCTCGTGCGGGACGACGCCGATCGTGTGACCGGCTCCTGCGCGTCGGGCGGCCGCGAGGCTCAGGGAGCCCGACTTGCCGCCCGCGCCGATCACGGCCACGGTGACCCCTCGTTGGTTGATCTCGACAGCGTCGAACCGGCGGACAAGGTCACTCTGCGACCGTCTCGAAATCACGTACTCGCCCACCACCCGGGCGGTGAGTGCCGGCGCTCCGCAGACGTCCATGACCGACAGGCTCAGGTCGGCGGGCAGGTCGCCGGGGAGCACCGCGGCGATCGAGCGGCCGAACAGCACGGCGTACCCGTCGCACGGCACCTGTTCGCCACGGCCGTCCCAGCGGGCCAGGCCGTCCTCGATGACCAGCGGCGTGAGGGTCAGGGACACCAGGGTGGTGACCCGCTCGCCGACCCGCAGCCCGAGCGGCGAGGCCGGGCCGACCTCCTCGACGACGCCGACGAGCATGCCGCCGGAGCCCGTCTCGGGGTTCTGCATCTTGCCGCGGGTCGCGACGATGTCGAGGACCGCGCGGCGTACGCCGTCGCCGTCGCCGTGGGTGCGTCCGAGCTGGCGGAACGACGCGGCATCGAGGTTGAGCCGCTCGACGCGGATCCGCACCTCGTCGGGCCAGAGGTCCTTGCGGGTGTCGAGCCGCTCCGCCGCCTGGGGCAGCACCACCCG
>JAOPXC010000227.1 GCA_025965335.1 Nocardioides sp.
GGCGAAGGCGTGGCGCCGCAGCGGCGAGCAACCACCACACGAGGCGACCGGCGACACGGCGAAGCCCAGCGACGGGCGTGCCGGAGCCTGCGGGGACCGGTGCTGGAGCCGAACCGGGCGACCGCCACACCGAAACCCCCGGCCACCGCTGGACACAACCAGCGACGGGCGTACCGGAGCCTGCGGGGACCGGTGCTGAAGCCGAGCAGCCGACCGCCACACCGAAACCCCCGCCCACCGCCGGCCGGACCTAGCCACCCAGATGCGACGCAGCCCGAGCCACCTCGACACACCAGCGCCCGGTGCGGTCGACCAGCTCCGAGCGCCCGGGGCCAGGCGCCGGGACCGCGATCGAGCAGGCCAGCCAGGCGTCACCGAAGAGGCCGCGGTAGGACGCCTGCAACTGGCGTCTGCTCCCGCAGACCGCAGCCGCCGAGGGGGACCCATAGGCCGGGGCGTCCCGGACCGGCTCGCACCCCCGTGCGGCCAGTGCCTCCGCGGCCAGGTCTCGGGCGCGAGCGGGGGTGACCGGGGGAGCGAAGACCCAGGCGCGAGCCACTGCCCCGTCGGCCCCGTGCCACGAGCAGCTGAACTCGTGGGCGACGTCCTTCAGCTTCGGGGTGAGCCCGGCCCGCTGGCCGTTGCCGTACGACGAGGACGAGGCGGGCGCGCCGCCCAGGGCGGCGGCCACCGCGTCGGGGCCGAGCCCGGAGCAGAAGGCCGACCGCTGCACCACCACGCTCGCGGTGTCGTACGCCGAGAGCGGCGTGCCCGGTCGCGCCGGCGCCGCCGCGTCCACGTGCACGACGCCGTTTCCGCGGACAGCCACGCCGAGGGTGACCGCCGTGGCGGTGAGGGCGACGGCCGCGACGAGCGAACGGACGGCGGCCATGCAGACACCCTACGAACGCCGCCCTGGTCGGGGTGAGGTGGGCCACGCCCGCTCGGCGAGGATCCCGGAGCGTGTGGAGTGCTCGCGTACCGTCTCTTCAGTGATTCGCTTCGAGAAGGTGACCAAGGCATATCCCGGCACGGGAAATCCCGCCCTCGACGCGGTGTCTGTGGACATCGCCAAGGGCGAGTTCGTGTTCCTCGTCGGCGCCTCGGGGTCCGGCAAGTCCACGGCTCTGCGGCTGGTGCTGCGTGAGACGCGCCCCACCTCGGGCCGGGTCTATGTCGCCGGCAAGGAGGTCAACCGACTCGCCGGCTGGAAGGTGCCACGCCTTCGCCGCCAGATCGGCACCGTCTTCCAGGACTTCCGCCTGCTGCCCAACAAGACCGTCGCCGAGAATGTCGCGTTCGCGCTTCAGGTGATCGGCAAGTCTCGCGCCGAGATCCGCCGAGACGTCCCCGAGACGCTCGAGCTGGTGGGCCTGGAGGGCAAGACCGACCGGATGCCCGACGAGCTCTCCGGCGGCGAGCAGCAGCGCGTGGCGATCGCCCGCGCCTTCGTCAACCGGCCGATGATCCTGATCGCGGACGAGCCCACCGGCAACCTCGACCCGACCACCTCGGTAGGGATCATGAAGCTGCTCGACCGCATCAACCGCACCGGCACCACCGTGGTGATGGCCACCCACGACCACGGAATCGTCGACCAGATGCGCAAGCGTGTCGTCGAGCTCGAGGACGGTCGCATCGTCCGCGACCACGCCCAGGGCGTCTACGGTTTCCAGCACTGAGCGTTCCCCCGACCGCTTCCCGATCCACGAACCAGCACCGAAGAGAGTCCCTCCTCCATGCGTTATGTCTTCTCCAACCTCGGCCAGGGTCTGCGCCGCAACCTGTCGATGCACATCGCGGTGATCCTCACCCTGTTCGTCTCGCTGACCCTGGTCGGCCTCGGCGTCCTGCTCAACCAGCAGGCCGACAAGGCCGCCGCCCAGTGGGGCTCGCAGCTCCAGATCACCGTGTGGCTGTGCAAGGACAAGAACGACGACAACGCGGCCTGCACCGGTGAGGTCACCGAGACGCAGAAGGCGGCCATCGCGAAGGTCATCGAGGCCAACCCCGAGGTCGCGAACTTCCACTTCGAGAGCAAGGAGGAGGCCTTCGCGAAGATCAAGGAGCTCCTCGGCCCCCAGAAGTTCGAGGGACCCAACCCGGCCGCCACCGCCGCCGACATGCCCCAGTCGGTCTGGATCACGCTCAAGGATCCACAGAAGTTCCAGGGCATCACGAGCGCGGTGCAGAACCTGGACGGTGTCAGCCACATCCGGGACGCCCGCGAGGTGCTGAAACCGATCTACGGATCAATCAACGCCCTCCAGTGGGGGGCGCTCGGGACGGCCGCCTTCCTGGTGCTCGCCGCCCTGCTGCTGGTGGGCAACACGATCCGGCTGGCGGCGTTCGCCCGGCGCAAGGAGATCGGCATCATGCGGCTGGTGGGGGCCTCCACCCTCTACATCGCCCTGCCGTTCCTGCTGGAGGCCCTGGTCACCGCTGTCCTCGGTGTCGCGCTCGCCGCCGGGGCCCTGGGCGCCTTCATGTGGTTCGGCATCCACCAGCGGGCAGCCACCGGTCTGGCTTTCATGCCTTGGATCGGACTGCCGGAGTACACCTACTCCGTCATGCTCATCGCGATCCTCGGGCCGATCCTGACGGTGCTTCCGACACTCCTGCTGACGCGCAAATACCTCAAAGTCTGATCCGCGCGGTTTACGGTCAGAGCGTTCACTTCCCCGAACAACCAAAGGCAGACCGGTGCGCTTCTTCCCCCGTACCGCCCGCCAGCGCCTCCTCGCAGCCTCCGTGGCCGCCGCGGTCGCGCTCGGCGCGCTGGCAATACCTTTCGCGAACGCGAACGACCTCAAGGACCGGCAGAAGCACGCCCAGCACCAGGTCAAGTCGGCCGCGAAGGACCTCGACGAGTCCAGCTCCAGCCTGATCGCGGCCCTCAGGAAGGTGGACGCGGCCAAGGGGCTGCTCCACGACGCCCAGGCCGAGCTCGCGGACGTCCGCACCCGCCTGGCCGCCGCCCGCGTGCTCGACAACCAGATGCAGGCGAAGCTGGTCACCGCCGAGCAGCGGCTGACCGATGCGCGCCAGCAGCTCACCGACGGGCAGGCCGCGCTCGAGGCGCAGCGGCTGAACGTCACCGCCACGGTCACCTCCATCTACGAGCAGGGCGACCCGCAGCTGCTGGCCTTCGTCTCGCTCCTCAACGCCGAGACCCCGGCCGACCTCACCAGCCGGATGCAGGCCACCGATGTCATCGTCGGCCGTCAGACGGGGGTGTACGACGACCTCCACGCGGCCGAGGTCCTGCTCCAGGTCCGCGAGAACGAGGTCGAGTCCGCGAAGAACGACGTTGCCGACCAGCGTCGCGACGCGGCCGCGCACCTCGACACCATGCGTGCGCTCCACGAGGAGTCCCGCAAGGCCACCGCGAAGGTGCGTGACCGGGTCGACTCCCGCAAGGCCGCGGCCCAGGATGCCCGCGCAGCCCGCAAGCACGACAGCCTGGTCCTGCGCAACGCCAAGGCACGCGAGCACCGCATCCAGGAGCGGATCCTGGCGGCCGCCCGCCGGGCCGCCCTACGGGCCGCGCGGCGCGGCAACGGCGGCTACTCCGGTGACACCGGTGGTTTCCTGATGCGTCCCGTCAACGGAGCGGTCACCTCCCCGTTCGGCTACCGCATCCACCCGATCTACGGCTACTGGGGCCTTCACGACGGCACCGACTTCGGCGTCTCCTGCGGCGAGGGCCTCTGGGCCGCGGCCGCCGGCACCGTGGTGTCCGAGTACTACTCCTCGGTCTACGGCAACCGGCTCTACCTCAACGTCGGCCAGGTCAACGGCAAGACCGTCACCGTCGTCTACAACCACCTGTCCGGGTACCGGGCCCACACCGGCGACCGGGTCCGCCGCGGCGAGGTCGTCGGCTACGTCGGCGACACCGGCTGGTCCACCGGCTGCCACCTGCACTTCACGGTCCTCGTCAACGGCACCGCCGTCGACCCCATGAACTGGATGTGAGGGCGAAGCTCTCAGAACAGAGCCGGCTGGTTGCTGTGGCCGCCACAACCACGTTGCCCTGACCTGAGAGACTTGCCGGATGCCGAAGGAGCAGGGCCGCAAGCTGGTCGCGCAGAACAAGAAGGCGCGACACGACTACCTCATCGAGGACACCTACGAGGCCGGGTTGGTCCTCATGGGCACCGAGGTGAAGTCGCTGCGCGAGGGCCGCGCGTCCCTGGTCGACGGATTCGTCGACATCGACGGCAA
>JAOPXC010000229.1 GCA_025965335.1 Nocardioides sp.
CGTGCTCGGCGACGCCGCGCTCAGTGGCGGGACGGCCGACGTGGTCATCCCCGGGACGGCGCTCCAGCCCGGTCAGCACGCGCTGACCGTGCGGTACGGCGGCGACGCGACCTATGCGCCGTCGAACAGCAGCGTCGTGGTGGACGTCGCCTCCGACAAGCTCGAGGCTTCCGTGCGGGCCGACCACTACCCGCACAAGGTCGTGGCCGGCAAGACGCGGGCCGGACTGCTGATCAGCGTCTCGGCCGACGGCGTCACGCCCACGGGCTCGGTGGAGGTGCAGATCCCGGGGCACACCACCGAGGTGGCGACCCTCAGGCACGGCCGGGCCCTGCTCCTCCTGCCCCGTTTCGCAACGGCAGGGGACAAGGAGCTGGTCATCACCTACACCGGCGACGCTCAGGTCCAGGCGGCCACGATCACACACGTGGTCACCGTGACGGAGCAGAAGAGGAAGTAGGGCGGACCTCAGCACCACGAGGCAGCCAGAGGGAGCCGGTCCGGTCGGGCCGGCTCCCGCTGCGTGCTACCGGGCGTCGGCGAGGTTGAACGCGGCCTGGACCAGCGCGAGGTGGCTGAAGGCCTGCGGGAAGTTCCCGACCATCCGCGCGTTGGCGGCGTCGTACTCCTCCGACAGCAGCCCGACGTCGTTGACCAGGCCCACCAGCCGGTCGAACAGCGCATGCGCGTCGTCGAGGCGGCCGGCGGCCGCATAGGCGGACACGAGCCAGAACGAGCACGCGAGGAAGGAATGCTCGTCGCCCTCCAGGCCGTCGACGCCCGTCTCCGTGCGGTAGCGCAGGACGAGACCGTCTCGGATCAGGTCCTCCTCGACGGCCGCGATGGTGCCGAGCATCCGCGGGTCATCCCCGTCGATGAAGCCGATCAGGGGGAGGACCAGCAGGGACGCGTCCACCTCGGTGGTGTCGAAGTGTTGGGTGAAGGTGTTGCGCACCGGGTCGAAGCCCTTGGTGAGCACCTCCTCCCGGACCTGGTCACGCAGGAGCCGCCACTCCTCCAGCGGCCCCTTCAGGCCGAGCGTCTCGATCGCCTTCACGGCGCGGTCGAAGGCTGCCCACACCATCGCGAGCGAGTGGGTGAAGCGACGGGGCACGCCGCGGATCTCCCACAGGCCGCAGTCGGGCTCCTCCCAGCGCCGTGCGAGCTCCCCGACCAGCGCGGCCTGGAGCGACCAGGCGTTGAGGTCGGGCTCGCGCCCGGTCTCGCGGAAGCTCTCCAGCGCGATCATCACCTCGCCGAGCACGTCGTGCTGGAGCTGGTCGACCGCGGCGTTGCCGATCCGCACCGGACGGGAGTCCTGGTAGCCGGGCAGATGGGCCAGGGTGTTCTCCGGCAGCCGGCGCGCACCATCCACGGCGTACATGATCTGCAGGTCCTCGGGATCACCGGCCACGGCGCGCAACAGCCACCCGCGCCAGAGCATCGCCTCGTCGGTGAAACCGGCCCTGATCAGGGAGACCAGGGTGAGGGCGGCGTCGCGGAGCCAGCAGTAGCGGTAGTCCCAGTTGCGCTCGCCGCCGAACGACTCGGGCAACGACGTGGTGGGAGCGGCGACGATCCCGCCCGTCTCCTGGTGGGTGAGCAGGCGCAGCGTCAGCAGCGAGCGGCGTACGGCGTCGGGGTGCGGGATGTCGGGACGGATGTTGTCGGCCCAGGCCTGTCCCTCGTCGATGGTGGCCTGGATGAGGTCCTCGAGGTCGCCCAGGTGCTCCAGCTCGACGTGGGACGGGATCCACGTGGTCGAGAACATGAGTTGCTCGCCCGCAGACACGTCGAACGCGTCCTCGTGACGGTGGTCGGTCGCGATCGGGAGCCTCGACCCACGCAGGATCAGCTTGTCCGGTCCGCCGATCGCGACGATCACCTTCTCCCCGCAGACCTTCTGGCGGCGCACCCACGGCCGGATCTCCCCGTAGTCCAGCCGGACCCGCCACTCGTGCCGCACGCGGACCGTCCCGCTGATCCCCGTGATGCAACGCACGACGTCGGCGCGGCCGTCGCCGGTGGGCATCAGGTCGGTGAGGGTCACCACCCCGTGCGCGGTCGTGAAGGTTGTCTCCAGCACCGAGGAGTCACCGAGGTAGCGACGCTCGGTCGAGTACACCCCGTGGGGCACGATCTGCCAGTGGCCGTTCTCGTCGGTCCCGAGCAGGCCGGCGAAGCAGGCCGGCGAGTCGAAGCGGGGGAGGCACAGCCAGTCGATCGACCCGTTCTTGCCGACCAGAGCGGCGGTACGTCGATCGCCGATCAGCGCGTAGTCCTCGATGGGCAGGGCCATGTCCGCGACCCTACTGACGTCCCCCCAGCCGCGTTGGCCACCCCACCTAGGATGCGACCATGGTCGACCTGCTCACCCGCGTGCACCTGGTCATGCGGGCCGGAAGCAACACGGTTGCCACCGCCGAGTCGCTCACCGGGGGTCGCCTCGCCGTGGCGCTGACCGATGTGCCGGGCGCCTCGGAGACCTTTTTGGGTGGGGTGGTCACCTACGCCACCGAGCTGAAGCACACCGTGCTCGACGTCCCGGTCGAGATCATCGACAGGTACGGCGTCGTGTCGCCCGAGTGCGCCCGGGCGATGGCCTCCGGGGTGCGGGCCCTGTCCGGCGCGACGTACGGCCTGTCCACGACGGGGGTGGCCGGACCGGCTGAGCAGGAGGGCAAGCCCCCGGGCACGGTGTTCGTGGGCATCGCGGGCCCCGGGCTTCTCGAGGTCGTCTCCCTCGAGTTGTCGGGCGGTCGCCACGCCATCCAGGAGGCCACCTGCCGGCACGCGTTCGAGGCGTTCGAGGCGATCCTGATGAGGGAAGAATCCACCCTCGGGTAGCGTTGAGTCACACGGAAGAGGAAGGAGACCACCATGGTGCTGTTTCGTCGGCTTCTCGGCGACGTGCTCCGCGCTCAGCGGATGCAGCGCGGCATGACGCTGCGTGAGGTCTCCGCCGAGGCCCGGGTGAGCCTGGGTTACATCTCCGAGATCGAGCGCGGCCAGAAGGAGGCGTCGTCCGAGCTCCTTGCTTCGCTGTGCACGGCACTCGAGGTGCCGCTGTCCGACGTGCTGCGCGAGGTCTCCGACGCCGTGGCCGTCGAGGAAGCCCTGGTCGCCACGCCGATCTCGGTCCGTGCCCGCCGTCGCGTGGGCGACGTGGTCGCCTCCGCCGCCTGATTCGATGCTTGGCAGGCGGCCCGGGCGGGTGCACGTCGCGGGCTTGCGCGACTGGACCGAGCTCTAGAGCGACGGCTGGCAGGCGGGACACCAGTAGCTGAGCCGTTCGCGGCCTGGCGGACCCTGGGTGCCGGAGCTGATCCGGGTCCCGCACCGGCGACAGGGCCTGCCGGAGCGCTCGAAGACCCAGTGCTGCTCGCCGCGTCGCAGGTTTCCGGTGGTGATCTGGGCGGCCCGCTCGGTGTTGGCGAGGAGGAGCCGCCTGGCCAGGTCGACCACCTTGCGGAGGTCGGGCACTTCGTGGACGGCGAGGTAGGGGTTCACCCCGGTCAGGAACAGGGTCTCGGCCCGGTACAGGGTGCCGATGCCGGCCAGGCGCCGCTGGTCCAGGAGCGCGACGCCGACCGGCAGGTCCGGATCCTCGTGCAGCCGGCGCAGCGCCTCGTGCTCGTCCCAGTCGGGGCCCAGGAGGTCGGGGCCGAGATGGCCGACCGCGCGGTCCTCGTCGTCTCGCGGCAGCAGCTCGACGACGCCGAGCGAGAATCCCACCGCAACCGCAGCGTCGGTCTCGAGCACCACCCGTGCCTGGTGCGCCGGCCGCGTCCAGCGCTGGCCGGGCTCGTGCACCCGCCAGGCTCCCTCCATCTTCAGGTGGGTGTGCAGCGTCCAGCGCTCGCCGGACCCCGTCGGACCGTCGACGCGGGTGAGCAGGTGCTTGCCCCGGGAAACGGTTTCGACGACGGTGCCGCCGGACAGGTCGCTCGTCGCCAGCTGGGGCACCCGGAAGTCCGTGCGGCTCAGCACCCGGCCGGAGAGGGACCGGTCCAGCAGCCGGGCGGTGCGGAAGACGGTGTCGCCCTCAGGCACGGAACCGCAACCCCCGGGGAGTCGACACGAAGCCCGCCGACTGGAGCGCCTGGCGCAGCGGCGTGGCCCCGCCCCCGAGCAGCTTCTCCCCGTCGGCCTTCTCGACGGTCAGCCGCCCCAGCGAGCCGCGCCGGGCGGCCTCCGCAAGCGACTCCACGGCGGGTGTGAGCAGGTCGACGTCGTCGCTCCAGGTGAGCAGCGTCCGGCCACCGCGCTCGACGTACAGGATGAGGTTGCCGTCGACGAGCACGACCAGCGCACCGGCCTTGCGGCCGGGTCGGTGTCCGGGGCTGCTCGGGGAGCCGTCGTCGGTCGCGCCGGGTTCGGTGGTCGAGCCCCGTTCGCTGGTCGAGCTTGTCGAGACCATGCGTTCCGGCCAGGGCAGCGCCGCGCCGTACGGGTTGGCCGGGTCCGTCGCCGCGAGGGCCACCGCGGTGGGCTTGGCGTCCTGCGGCACCTCGGAGAAGGTGCGGAGCCGGTCGATCGCGCCCGCCGTCCCGAACTGGGCCGCGCCCAGGCCGCTCACGAAGTAGCCGCGACGGCAGCGTCCGGAGTCCTCGAACGCCGAGAGCACCTTGTAGACGGCGGCGAAGCCGCCCGGCACGCGCTCGGCCATGGCGGCGCCGCGGATCACGACGCCGTGCCGGTCGAGGAGCCGCTCGGCGGTCGCGTGCGCCCGACGGGTCGCGTCGGTGTCGAGCTCGGGCAGCAGCGCCCAGCGACCGGCGGTCTCCGGCGGGCCGGTGCGCGTGGGCAGCCTGGACCGACCGCCGGTGGTGGAGGCCATCCGGGGGCGCGGCGGGGGGCGCCTGGTGCGGTGCGTGCCCCCGCCCGCGCGGGTCAGCGCCCGCAGCGGCGTGAGGGTGTCGTTGCTGATCCGGCCGGCCCAGACGAGGTCCCAGAGCGCCGCGGACAGCGCCGGGTCGGTGGTTGCCCCGACGGCACCCGCGAGCTGGCGGAAGAACCAGGCACCGCCGGGTGCCAGCGCGTCGAGGACCGCCTGGTGCAGCTCGGGCCACCGGTGGTCGAGCGTGTCGAGACCCGGTTGCGGCTCCGGCAGGGTGAGCGGCGCCTGGTCGGCGAGGTGGAGCGAGACCCAGCCGTCGGACCCCGGGAGCGCGGCGTGGCCGGCCCAGATCACCTCGCCGGAGGCCGTCAGCTCGTCGAGGTAGGAGGGTTCGTAGTCGCGGACCCTCGACCCGAGCACCAGGGGCTCCAGCGCGGAGGCCGGGACCGCGCAGCCGGCGAGCTGGTCGATCGCCGTGAGGACGCCTTCGACGCCGCGCAGGCCGCCGCGGCGCCCGTCGGAGACCGCGACGTGTTGCCAGGCGACGAGGAACCGGCCCAGTGCCTCGGGGTCGACCGGCTCGACCTCCTGGCGGAGCCGGGCCAGCGAACGTCGACGCAGCTTGCGCAGGACCTCGGCGTCACACCACTCCGATCCCGCGCCGGAGGGACGGAACTCGCCGTCGAGCACCCGGCCCTGGGCGGCGAGCCGCTGGAGCGTGTGTCGCACGACCGCCGCACCGAGGCCGAGCCGGGCGGCGACCTGGTCGGTCGTGAAGGGGCCGTGGGTGCGTGCGTAGCGCGAGATCAGGTCCGCGAGCGGGTCGTCGACCGGGTCGGTGAAGGCATCGGGGGTGCCGGCGGGCACGGCCACGCCGAGACCGTCGCGCAGGC
Organism: Nocardioides sp.; assembly: GCA_025965335.1. Lineage (GTDB taxonomy): Bacteria > Actinomycetota > Actinomycetes > Propionibacteriales > Nocardioidaceae > Nocardioides. Next base: position 5,734 of record JAOPXC010000229.1, read on the forward strand.
GGCCGATGTCCTCGATCGCGGTCCAGCGAGGCTCGCCGCCCATCCGGACCTCGACGATGCGGCGGGACGAGGCCAGCGCGCCCAACCACTCGCCGGTCGGGGCTCCCTCCACACACCGGAGACCCACTTCCTCGGTGGTCAGGGGGCCGAGCATGCGCAGCAGGTCGGCGACGCCCTCGGCGTCGCGGGCACGTCGGTCGGGGGCCAGGCGCTGGAGCTCGGCCTCGACCTCGGCGAGGACCTCCGGATCGAGCAGCTCGCGGAGCTCGGCGCGGCCGAGCAGCTCGGCGAGCAGGCCCTGGTCGAGCGAGAGCGCCGCAGCCCGGCGCTCGGCGATGGGGGAGTCGCCCTCGTAGACGAACTGGGCGACGTAGCCGAACAGCAGGCTCCGGGCGAACGGGGACGGGGAGTGGGTGGAGACGTCGACGACCCGCACCTCGCGGCGGTCGACGCTGCGCATCAGGGCCACGAGTGACGGCAGGTCGTAGACGTCCTGCAGGCACTCGCGAACGGCCTCGAGCACGATCGGGAACGACGGGTACTTCGACGCGACCTCGAGCAGGGCGGCCGAGCGCTGCCGTTGCTGCCACAGGGGCGAACGCCGACCGGGGTCGCGGCGGGGCAGCAGCAGCGCCCGGGCTGCGCACTCACGGAACCTCGAGGCGAACAGCGCGGACCCGCCGACCTCCTGGGTGACGAGATCCTCGATCTCCTCGGCCTCGAAGACGATGACGTCGCCGCCGGGGGGCTCGGCGTCGGTGTCGGGGATGCGGATCACGATGCCGTCGTCGGAGGCGACCGCCTGGCCGTCAACGCCGTACCGCTCGCGCAGGCGGGCGTTGATCGCGAGCGCCCAGGGCGCGTGCACCGGCGTGCCGAAGGGGGAGTGCAGCACCAGGCGCCAGTCGCCGAGCTCGTCGCGGAACCGCTCGACCAGCAACGTGCGGTCGGTGGGCAGGACTTTGGTCGCCTCGAGCTGCTCGGTGAGGTAGGTGACGAGGTTGTCGGCGGCCCAGGAGTCGAGGCCGTTCGCCTCGGCGCGAGCCCGGGCCTGCTGGGGCGGCAGCGCGCCCAGCTCACGGGTGAAGGCACCGATCGCCGCGCCCAGCTCCGCCGGTCGCCCCAGGGTGTCGCCCTTCCAGAACGGGAGCCGACCCGGGATGCCCGGCGCGGGCGTGACCAGCACCCGGTCGTGGGTGATGTCCTCGATCCGCCAGCTGGTGGCACCGAGGGCGAAGACGTCGCCGACCCGTGACTCGTAGACCATCTCCTCGTCGAGCTCGCCGACCCGCCGGCCCGGTCCTTCCCCGCCGACCAGGAAGACGCCGAACAGTCCCCGGTCGGGGATCGTGCCGCCGCTGGTCACCGCGAGCCGCTGGGCACCCGGTCGACCGGTGAGGCTGCCGGTGACGCGGTCCCACACGATGCGCGGGCGCAGCTCCGCGAACTCGTCGGAGGGGTAACGGCCGCTGAGCAGGTCGAGCGTGGCGTCGTACGCCGAGCGCGGCAGGCCGGTGAACGGCGCACTCCGGCGGACCAGGTCGTAGAGGCCGTCCACCTCCCAGGCATCGAGCGCGGTGGCGGCGACGATCTGCTGGGCCAGCACGTCGAGGGGGTTGGTCGGCACCCGCAGCGACTCGATGGCCCCGGAGCGCATCCGCTCGACCGCCACCGCGGTCTGCGCGAGATCGCCGCGGTGCTTCGGGAACAGCACACCCCGCGACACCTCGCCGACCTGGTGGCCGGCCCGCCCGACGCGCTGGAGGGCGCTGGCGACCGAGGGCGGTGACTCGATCTGGATGACGAGGTCGACGGCGCCCATGTCGATGCCGAGCTCGAGGCTGCTCGTGGCGACCACCGCGGGCAGGCGGCCCCGCTTGAGGTCGTCCTCGATGAGGGCGCGCTGTTCCTTGGAGACCGAGCCGTGGTGGGCCTTCGCGATCACCGGTGCGGCGCCGCCCGGCGGTTGAGGAGGTTGCTCCGGCAACCGTCTCGAAACCCCGGACTGGGCCATCACCTGGGCCGGCGACCCCATCCCCGGCTGGTGACCGCTGGTCGAGCGTGTCGAGACCGGGTCGGGAGCACCGTTGGTCGAGCTCGTCGAGACCGGGTCGGGAGCACCGTTGGTCGAGCTTGTCGAGACCGGGTCGGCAGCACCGTTGGTCGAGCCTGTCGAGACCGGGTCGGGAGCCAACATCGCGCGGTCGGCGGCGATCTCGTTCAGCCGCGCGGTGAGACGCTCGGCGAGCCGTCGCGAGTTGGCGAAGACGATCGTGGACCGGTGTGCCTCGATCAGGTCGACGACGTGCTCCTCGACGTGCGGCCAGATCGAGGACGAGCGTTGCGGGTCGCCGCTTTCCTCGTCGTACTCGTCGGGAGCGGTCATGTCCTCGACCGGCACCACGACCTTGAGGTCCCACTGCTTGGTCGAGGGCGGCGCGACGATGTCGACGGGGGCGGTGCCGCCGAGGAACCGGGCGACTTCTTCGAGTGGCCGGACGGTGGCCGAGAGCCCGATCCGCTGCGCCGGACGCTCGAGCAGCGCGTCGAGCCGCTCCAGCGAGAGGGCGAGATGGGCGCCGCGCTTGGTGCCGGCGACGGCGTGGACCTCGTCGATGATCACGGTCTCGATGCCGCGCAGGGAGTCGCGCGCCTGCGAGGTCAGCATCAGGAACAGCGACTCGGGGGTCGTGATCATGATGTCGGGCGGTGTGCTGACCAGCTTGCGCCGTTCGGCCGCCGGAGTGTCGCCGGACCGGACGCCGACCGTCACGTCTGGCACGGGGGTGCCCAGCCGGTCGGCGGTGTGCCGGATGCCGGTCAGCGGCGAGCGCAGGTTGCGCTCGACGTCGACGGCCAGCGCCTTGAGCGGGGAGACGTAGAGCACCCGACAGCGCTTCGACCTGTCCTCGGGACGTGGCTCGCTGAGCAGCCGATCGATGGACCACAGGAACGCCGAGAGCGTCTTGCCGGACCCCGTCGGGGCCACCACGAGCGCGTGCCGGCCGGCGCCGATCGCCGCCCACGCGCCCACCTGGGCGGGCGTGGGCTCGGCGAACGCCGCCCCGAACCAGGTGCGGGTCGGCTCGCTGAAGCGCGCGAGTGGATCGGACACTCCCTCATCCTTGCTCACGCCACCGACAGTGAGCCTCGAAGCGGGCGTCCGCCCGGCGGGTGCGAGCCAGCGGGTGACGCCGAAATCATGGTCTGACGCGTCCAAATCATGAGTTTCGCGTCACACGCGGTGGAGGGGGTGGGGCCCACAGGGAGCCGCGCCGTCCCGTCGCGAGTTGCCTGCAAACCAGGTGAGGCTGTCGGAGGGCACGTCTAGTGTCGTTCCGTGGCCGATACCTCGCTCTCCGACTCGATGATCGTCGCCCGCGGACTCCGCAAGTCGTTCGGCGACTTCGAGGCGGTGAAGGGGATCGACGTCGAGGTGCGCCGCGGTGAGGCGTTCGGCTTCCTCGGGCCCAACGGCGCCGGCAAGTCATCGACGATGCGGATGATCGCCGCGGTCTCGCCCGTGAGCGGGGGCGAGCTCACGATCCTGGGCATGGACCCGGCGACCCACGGCCCGGCGATTCGCGGCCGGCTCGGCGTCTGCCCCCAGGAGGACACGCTCGACAACGAGCTCAACGTCCGCGACAACCTCTACATCTACGGCCGCTACTTCGGCATCCCCAAGGCCGAGGTCAACGAGCGTGTCGACGAGCTGCTCGACTTCGTGCAGCTGACCGAGAAGGCGAAGAGCAAGGTCGAGGACCTCTCCGGAGGCATGAAGCGACGCCTGACGATCGCCCGCTCCCTGGTCAACCGACCCGACCTGCTGCTGCTCGACGAGCCCACGACCGGACTGGACCCGCAGGCGCGCCACCTGCTCTGGGACAAGTTGTTCCGGCTCAAGCAGGCCGGCGTCACGCTGGTCATCACCACCCACTACATGGACGAGGCCGAGCAGCTCTGCGACCGGCTGGTCGTCATGGACAAGGGCCTGATCGTCGCCGAGGGCTCGCCGCTGACGCTGATCCGCGAGCACTCCACGCGCGAGGTCGCCGAGCTGCGCTTCGGGGTCGGCGAGCACGAGGCCCTGGCCGAGAAGGTCGCCGACCTCGGCAGCCGGGTCGAGGTGCTGCCGGACCGGCTGCTGGTCTACAGCGACGACGGTGAGGAGGTCATCGCCAAGGTGCACGAGCGCGGCCTCGAGCCGGTGGCCGTGCTGGTCCGGAGATCGACGCTGGAGGACGTGTTCCTGAGCCTCACCGGCCGGACGCTGGTGGACTGATGAGTGATCTCGACAGGCTCGATCAGCGGGGGACGGGGTCGATTGATGAGTGATCTCGACAGGCTCGATCAGCGGGAGGACGGGTCCGATCAGCGAGCGGGCGCCCCGGACCAGCTCACGCTGGGAGAGGGCGTACGTCGCCAGTTCGACTACTGGTTCACCGTCTACAAGCGCACCTGGCGGGGCACGATCATCTCGTCGTTCCTGGCCCCGATCTTCTACGTGCTGGCCATGGGCGTGTTGCTGGGTGGCTTCATCCAGGGCGACCCCGACAAGCTCGAGGGCGCCACGTCGTACCTCGCCTTCGTGGTGCCCGGGTTGATCGCCGGCCACGCCATGCAGACCGCGGTGGGTGAGACGACGTACCCCGTGATGGGCCTGATCAAGTGGCAGCGCGTCTACGACTCGATGCTGGCCACGCCGCTGCAGGTCCGGCACCTGGTGGCTGCGCACCTGACGTTCGTCGGGGTCCGGCTGGTGATGACGTGCGGCGTCTTCACGCTGGTGCTCGCGCCGTTCGGCGTCTTCGTGACCTGGTGGGGCGCGATCCTCGCGTTCCTGGCGCAGGTGCTGGTCGGCATGGCGTTCGCGGCCGTGGTCTACGGCCTCACGTCACGGATGAGGTCCGAGGAGGGCTTCGGGGTGCTGTTCCGGCTCGGGGTGTTCCCGCTCTTCCTGTTCTCCGGGGCCTTCTTCCCGGTCTCCAACCTCGGCGACGTGGGCGCCTGGGTCGCGAGGCTCACGCCCCTGTGGCACGGGGTCAACCTGTCCCGGATGTTCGCCCTCGACCACGTGACGTGGTGGCTCGCCGCGGTCAACACGCTGGTCCTGGTGGCGTTGACGGCGTTCGGGTGGTGGTGGTCGGTGACCGGCCTGACCAAGAGGCTGGTGTCCTGATGGCCCTCTCGTCCGCCGGCTTCTCGCAGGTCGCGCCCCTCACCCCGGTCCAGGCGCTCCGGCTGCTGGTGCTGCGCAACTACATCACCTACCGGTCCGCCTGGAAGCTCTTCCTCACCGGCTTCCTGGAGCCGGTGTTCTACCTGTTCTCGATCGGCATCGGGGTCGGCCAGCTGATCGAGACATTCGAGTTCAACGGCCAGGTGATCCCGTACGCCGAGTTCGTGGCCCCGGGCATGCTCGCCGCGTCGGCGATGAACGGGGCGATGCTGGACTCGACGTACAACGTCTTCTTCAAGCTGAAGTACGACAAGCTCTACGACCAGATGCTCGCGACCCCGCTGACCACGTCCGACATCGCCCGCGGCGAGATCGCCTGGGGTCAGCTGCGTGGCGGCAGCTACTCCGCGGCGTTCCTGGTCGTGATGGCGGGCATGGGCCTGATCCACTCGTGGTGGGCGCTGCTGGCGCTGCCGGCGGCCCTGCTGATCGGGTTCGCGTTCAGCGCGATCTGCATGGCGCTGACGACCTACATGAAGTCCTGGCAGGACTTCGACAAGGTCACGCTGGTCCAGCTGCCGCTCTTCCTGTTCTCGGCGACGTTCTTTCCGGTGACGGCCTTCGACGGCTGGGTGCGCGGGGTCGTGGAGTGCACGCCGCTCTACCGCGGGGTGGTCCTGTGCCGGGAGCTGACCACGGGCGCCCTGTCCTGGGGCTCGGCCGTGTCCGTGGCCTACCTGCTGGTCATGGGGCTGATCGGTGTCGTCATCGTGCGCCGTCGGCTGGCGACCCTCCTCCTGACCTGAGCCGCGCGGACCCTAGCTCGATGCGGTGGCCCGCTTCGCGCTCAGCGGTGGTTCGTGAACACTCGTCCCGGGGCCTGGTGCGGCGACGATCGACCCGGCCGTCCGAGCCCGCACCGCCGGAGTTCGGGTGAGCCTGGCCGATCGTGACGCGTTCATGGCCGCGCTGACCTGAGCGGGAGCTCCCACCACTCGGTGTCGATCCAGCGCTCGAACTTGAAGCCGACCTCGTGCATCACCCCGAGCGACGCGAAGCCGCAGGCCCGGTGCAGCGCCTGGCTCGCGGGGTTCGGGAGGGCGACGACGGCGAGCGCGGTTCGTACGCCGTCTTCTC
>JAOPXC010000108.1 GCA_025965335.1 Nocardioides sp.
GTGGTGCGCGCGCTCCGGATCGGTCCGGGTCAGGACGTGGTCGAAGAGCAGCCGGTACGCCGTCACGGCATCGTGGTCTCGACTGGCTCGACCACCGGGGCCGGCTCGACCACCGGGGCCGGCTCGACCACCGGGGCACGCAGGCGCGCCCAGTCCTGGAGGCTGCGGACACCGATCTCTCCGCGCTCGAGCGCCTCGATGCCCTGGACGGCGGCGCCGAGGCCCTGGACGGTCGTGATGCACGGGATGTTGGCCATGATCGCGGCGGTGCGGATCTCGTAGCCGTCCAGGCGCGCCGACGCGCCGCTGGTCGACCCGTTCGGGGTGTTGATCACGAGGTCGATCGCACCCTCGAGGATCAGTTGCACCGTGGTCTTCTCGCCCTGCGGGCCGCTGCCCTCGAAGTGCTTGCGCACGATGGTCGCCTGCACCCCGTTGCGGCGCAGCACCTCCGCGGTGCCCTGGGTCGCGAGGATCTCGAAGCCGTGGTCGGCCAGCACCTTGATCGGGAAGATCATGTGCCGCTTGTCGCGGTTGGCCATGCTCACGAAGACCCGGCCCTTGGTCGGCAGGGACCCGAACGCCGCCGCCTGCGCCTTGGCGAAGGCCGTCCCGAAGTCGGCGTCCAGGCCCATCACCTCGCCGGTCGACTTCATCTCGGGGCCGAGCACGGTGTCGACGTTCCTCCCATCCGAGGTCCTGAACCGGTTGAACGGCATCACCGCCTCCTTCACCGCGATCGGCTGGTCGGCCGGGAGCGTGCCACCGTCGCCGGTGGCCGGCAGCACGCCGGCCGCCCGCAGCGACGCGATCGACTCCCCCAGCATCACCCGGGCGGCCGCCTTGGCCAGCGGGGTGGCGGTCGCCTTGGAGACGAACGGCACCGTCCGGCTGGCCCGTGGGTTGGCCTCGAGGACGTAGAGCACGTCCGAGCCGAGGGCGTACTGGATGTTCAGCAGCCCCAGGACTCCGACGCCGCGCGCGATCGCCTCGGTGGCCTCCCGGATCCGCTCGATCTCGGCGACTCCCAGCGTGATCGGCGGCAGCGCGCAGGACGAGTCGCCGGAGTGGATGCCGGCCTCCTCGATGTGCTCCATCACGCCGCCGAGGAAGAGCTCCTCGCCGTCGAAGATCGCGTCCACGTCGATCTCGACGGCATCGTCGATGAACCGGTCCACCAGCACCGGGTGCTCGGGACTGATCGCGGTGGCCCGCTGGATGTAGCCCTCGAGCGCCTCGTCGTCGTACACGATCTCCATGCCGCGACCACCGAGGACGTACGACGGGCGCACCAGCACCGGGTAGCCGATCTCGTGGGCGATCAGCTGGGCGTCGGCGAAGCTGGTCGCCATCCCGTGCTTGGGGGCGGGCAGCCCGGCCTCGGCCAGCACGCGGCCGAAGGCACCGCGCTCCTCGGCCAGGTGGATGGCGTCGGGCGAGGTGCCGACGATCGGCACCCCGTTGAGCTCGAGGCCCTTGGCCAGGCCCAGCGGGGTCTGGCCGCCGAGCTGGCAGATGACGCCCGCGATCGGGCCGGCCTGCGACTCCGCATGCACGATCTCGAGCACGTCCTCCAGCGTCAGCGGCTCGAAGTACAACCGGTCGGAGGTGTCGTAGTCGGTCGAGACCGTCTCCGGGTTGCAGTTGACCATCACGGTCTCGTAGCCCGCCTCCGACAGCGCCATCGAGGCGTGCACGCACGAGTAGTCGAACTCGATGCCCTGCCCGATCCGGTTGGGCCCGCTGCCGAGGATGATCACCGCCGGCTTCTCGCGCGGCGCGACCTCGCTCTCCTCGTCGTAGGAGCTGTAGTGGTACGGCGTGGTCGCGGCGAACTCGGCCGCGCAGGTGTCGACGGTCTTGTAGACCGGCCGGATGCCGAGGGCGTGGCGGATGCCACGCACGACGTCGGCGCTCATCCCGCGGATCTTGCCGATCTGGTCGTCGGAGAAGCCGTGCCGCTTCGCCTTGCGCAGGAGCTGCGGGGTCAGCTCGGGAGCCGCCGTCACCTCGGCGGCAATCTCGTTGATCAGCATCAGCTGGTCGACGAACCACGGGTCGATCTTCGTGCTGTCGAAGATCTCCTGGGGCGTCGCGCCGGACCGGATCGCGTCCATGACCTTCTTGAGCCGCCCGTCGTGCGGGACCTTGATCTCCTCCAGCAAAGCGGCCTTGTCGAGCTTCGACAGATCATCGGTGGTTGAGGAGCGAGCCCCGGCGAGCGTCTCGAAACCCCAGTCGAAGACGGCGTACGGGCTCTCCAGCGAGCGGAGCGCCTTCTGCAGGGCCTCGGTGAAGTTGCGTCCGATCGCCATCGCCTCCCCGACCGACTTCATGTGCGTGGTCAGCACCGGGTCGGCCCCTGGGAACTTCTCGAACGCGAACCGTGGCACCTTCACCACGACGTAGTCGAGCGTCGGCTCGAAGCTCGCCGGCGTCTCACGAGTGATGTCGTTGGGGATCTCGTCGAGCGTGTAGCCGATCGCGACCTTCGCGGCGATTTTCGCGATCGGGAAGCCGGTCGCCTTGCTCGCGAGGGCGCTGGAGCGGGACACCCGCGGGTTCATCTCGATCACGATCAGCCGGCCGTCGGCAGGGTTGACCGCGAACTGGATGTTGCAGCCGCCGGTGTCCACGCCGACCGAGCGGATGATGCCGATCGAGAGGTCGCGCATGGCTTGGTACTCGCGGTCGGTCAGCGTCATCGCC
>JAOPXC010000282.1 GCA_025965335.1 Nocardioides sp.
CCGTGAGACCCGAGAGAAGCTCGCATGACAATTCCTGAGAGCTTTGCCGGGCTGCCGCTGGACCCCGATCAGCCGTACGTGGCTGATGCCGACACGTACGCCCGGGCCACTGACGGCGCCGAGCCGTGGCCTGCGCCCGAGGGCATCGATATCGAGGGCCTCTACACGCCCGCCGACCTCGAGGGACTCGACGCACTCGACACCTATCCCGGACTCACCCCGTTCCTGCGGGGCCCCTATCCGGCGATGTACACGACTCAGCCATGGACGATCCGCCAGTACGCGGGCTTCTCGACCGCTGAGGAGTCCAATGCGTTCTATCGTCGCAACCTCGCGGCCGGCCAGAAGGGCCTGAGCGTCGCCTTCGACCTGGCGACCCACCGCGGCTACGACTCCGACAACCCGCGCGTCGTCGGAGACGTCGGTATGGCCGGGGTTGCGATCGACTCGATCTATGACACCCGCAAGCTCTTCGAGGGCATCCCGCTCGACGAGATGAGCGTCTCGATGACGATGAACGGCGCCGTTCTGCCGGTGCTGGCGCTCTACATCGTCGCGGCCGAGGAGCAGGGCGTGCCGCCCGAGAAGCTGTCGGGCACGATCCAGAACGACATCCTCAAAGAGTTCATGGTCCGCAACACCTACATCTACCCGCCGGCCCCGAGCATGCGGATCATCTCCGACATCTTCAGCTACACCGCCGCGATGATGCCGCGCTTCAACTCCATCTCGATCTCTGGCTACCACATCCAGGAGGCCGGGGCGACCGCCGACCTCGAGCTCGCCTACACCCTGGCCGACGGCGTCGAGTACATCCGCGCCGGCCTCGACACCGGCATGACCATCGACCAGTTCGCGCCGAGGCTGTCGTTCTTCTGGGCGATCGGCATGAACTTCTACATGGAGATCGCCAAGATGCGCGCCGCCCGGGCGCTCTGGTCGCGGCTGGTGCGCGACTTCGACCCCAAGAACCCGAAGTCGCTCAGCCTGCGCACGCACAGCCAGACCAGCGGTTGGTCGCTGACCGCCCAGGACGTGTTCAACAACGTCCAGCGCACCTGCATCGAGGCGATGGCCGCCACCCAGGGCCACACCCAGTCGCTGCACACCAACGCGCTCGACGAGGCGATCGCCCTGCCGACCGACTTCTCGGCCCGGATCGCCCGCAACACCCAGCTCCTGCTCCAGCAGGAGAGTGGCACGACGGGCACCATCGACCCCTGGGCCGGGTCGTACTACGTCGAGCGCCTCACCCACGACCTCGCCGAGCGCGCCTGGGCGCACATCCGGGAGGCCGAAGCAGCGGGCGGCATGGCGAAGGCGATCGAGCAGGGCATCCCCAAGATGCGCATCGAGGAGGCCGCGGCCCGCACCCAGGCCCGCATCGACTCGGGTGCCCAGGCCGTCATCGGCGTCAACACCTACCGGCTGGCGGCCGAGGACAAGCTCGACGTCCTCAGGGTCGACAACGACGACGTCTACCGCCAGCAGATCGCCAAGCTCGAGCGGTTGCGCGCGGAGCGCAACGACGACGACGTACGGCGAGCGCTCGAGGCGCTGACCAACTCCGCCGAGCGCGGTGCGGTCTCGACAGGCTCGACCAGCGGGGCGTCCCTCGACGGCAACCTGCTCGCGCTGGCCGTCGACGCGGCCCGCGCCAAGGCGACCGTCGGCGAGATCTCCGACGCGCTGGAGAAGGTCTACGGCCGCCACCAGGCGGTGATCCGTACGATCAGCGGCGTGTTCAGGGACGAGTCCGGCCGCTCGGGTGGCGAGTTGCTGCAGCGCGTGCTGGACGCGACCGACGAGTTCGAGGAGGCCGAGGGGCGCCGCCCCCGGATCCTGGTCGCGAAGATGGGCCAGGACGGCCACGACCGTGGACAGAAGGTCGTGGTCACCGCCTTCGCCGACATGGGCTTCGACGTCGACGTGGGTCCGCTGTTCTCCACCCCCGAGGAGGTCGCCCAGCAGGCGATCGACGCCGACGTCCACATCGTCGGAGTCTCGTCGCTCGCGGCCGGCCACCTCGCGCTGCTGCCGGCACTCAAGCAGGCCCTGGCCGACCAGGGGCGTCCCGACATCATGATCGTGATCGGTGGCGTCATCCCGCCCGATGACGTCCCGACCCTGCGGGAGATGGGGGCCGCGGCCGTCTTCCTGCCGGGCACGGTGATCGCCGAGTCGGCGCTCGACCTGCTCGCGAAGCTGCGGGAGCAGCTGAACCACTAGTGGTCTCGACAAGCTCGACCAACGAGGGTCGCCCGACCAACGAGGGTCGCCCGACCAAGGGGAGGGTCCCGGCGCTGGTCGCGGGCATCCGCGAGGGCAGGCGGGCCGCGGTGTCGCAGGCGATCACGCTCGTCGAGTCGTCCAAGCCCGAGCACCGCGCCGAGGCCCGAGAGCTGCTGACCGAGCTGAGTGGGCTCGACAGGCTCGACCAGCGAGTGGGGCCCGCCATTCGGGTGGGTATCTCGGGCGTCCCGGGCGTCGGCAAGTCGACGTTCATCGAGGCCCTTGGCAGCCGGCTGACCGCCGCCGGCCACCGGGTCGGAGTCCTCGCGGTCGACCCCTCCTCGATCCGTACCGGCGGATCGGTGCTGGGCGACAAGACCCGGATGGCCCGGCTCAGCGTGGACCCGAACGCCTTCATCCGCCCGTCACCGTCGGCGGGCACGCTCGGGGGCGTCGCCCGCGCGACCGTCCAGGCGATGGCGGTGCTGGAGGCCGCGTCGTACGACGTGGTGCTGGTGGAGACCGTCGGGGTCGGCCAGTCCGAGGTGACCGTGGCGGGGATGGTCGACACGTTCCTGTTCCTCACCCTGGCCCGCACCGGCGACCAGCTGCAGGGGATCAAGAAGGGGATCCTCGAGATCGCCGACGTGATCGCGGTCAACAAGGCCGACGGCGACCGGGAGCAGGAGGCCCGGGCCGCGGCCCGCGAGCTCGCGGGTGCGCTGCGCCTGGTCCGGGCGCCGGGGGAGTGGGCACCGCCCGTGGTCACCTGCTCGGGGCTGCACGACGTGGGTGTGGACGACCTGTGGGACCGCGTGCTCGAGCACCGCGAGCACCTCGGGCCCCAGGGCCTGGCCGCGAAGCGGTCCCGACAACAGCTCGACTTCACCTGGGCATTGGTCCGCGACGAGCTCGACCAGCGGCTCCGCCACTCGGCCGGCGTGAAGGCGATCCGCGAACAGATCCGCGACCAGGTGCTGGCCGGCGACCTGCCCGCGACGGTCGCCGCCGACCGGATCCTGGCGGCGTACGACGAGGGTGCCTAGCTCGAACTGGCTGCCGCGCTCGGACAGCTGTCCCGGCAAGAAGGGACATCGCCCCCATGCGCTCGGGACACCGGGACGGTGACGATCGCTGCCTACCCACCGAGCGTATGGAGGCAGCACCAATGCAACGCAAGACGATGATCACCGCGGCCCTGGCGGCCGCCACCCTGGCCGGCGCCGGGACCATGTCGACCGCCACGGCGGCGAGATCTCACGCCGCTGTCGACCGGAGCACCGTCACCCAGAACCTGGTCACTCCCCTCAGCGCGGCCGTGAGGAGCAACGGCACGGCCTACGTCGCCCAGAATTTCATGGGCCAGCTGATCGAGAAGAGGCCGGGCAAGAAGCCGACGGTGGTCTTCCAGGCCCCAGGGTCCGACCCGGGATCCAACGAGGTCGGCGCCGTGTCCGTGCGTAACGGCGTCGTGACGTTCGCGGTCTCCACGATGGGCGGCGGCGGCCTGGTCAAGCAGGCCACCAGGTCCGGCGACAAGTGGAAGATCAGGACCATCGCCGACGTGGGCGCGTTCGAGAAGACCGCGAACCCGGACGGCGACGTGGTGTACGGGTTCCGCGACCTCACCGAGGAATGCGCCGCTCAGATCCCGGAGGCGTTCGGCCCAGCGAACTACACCGGCATCGTCGAGACGCACCCCTACGCGACCGCGAGCGACAGCAGCGGCATCTACCTGGCCGATGCCGCCGCGAACGCGATCCTCGAGATCGAGGGCGACGGCACGGTCAGCACGCTCGCCGTGCTCCCCGCGGTCCCGACCGCCATCTCCGCGGCGTTCGCCGAGGCGGCCGGCCTGCCCGAGTGCACCGTCGGGGAGACCTACTACTTCGAGTCGGTCCCCACCGATGTGGAGGTCGGCAAGGACGGGATGCTCTACGCCACGAGCCTGCCCGGCGGACCCGACGACGGCAGCGCCGGCGCCAACGGCGCGGTCTACAAGGTCGACCCGACGACCGGCAACGCCACCTTGGTGGCCGGTGGCCTGGTCAGTGCCGTGGGCGTGGCCGTCGCCGGCAACGGGGACCTCTATGTGTCCCAGCTGTTCGCCGGCCAGGTGTCCAGGATCCCGGCGGGGACCGGCGACGTCCTGCCGTTCAAGTCGGTGGCGCTCCCGAGCGCCCTCGAGATCGTCGGCGACACGCTGTACGCCACGGTCAACGTGCTCCCCGGTGAGAACGAGCCGCCGGCGGGCAAGCTGGTGAGGTGGGCTCTCTGAGCTTCCGTGCGTGGCAGGCGGGCCCCGGCCATCGGCCGGGGCCCACTCGCGCATCCGGCACGTCTCCCCGTGAACTAACCTTGAGCAAATGCCCTCCGATGCCCAGCTCGACGCCTCGCAGCTCGTCGCCGCAGTTGTCGACAAGCACGACGCCGACCTCGTGGACCTGCGCCGTGACCTCCACGCCCACCCGGAGCTCTCCTGGGCCGAGTCCCGGACCGCCGACCTCGTCGCCGCGCGCATCGCCACGGCCGGCTGGCGGGTGAACCGGCTCCAGCCGAGCGGCATCGTGGCCGAGCTCGGCGAGGTGGGACCCGTGATCGCGCTCCGCGCTGACATCGACGCCCTGCCCGTCCAGGACGTCACCGACGACCCGTGGACGAGCACGGTCCCGGGCGTCGCCCATGCCTGCGGGCACGACGTCCACACCGCCTGCCTGGTGGGCGCCGCCCTGGCCCTGGGCGAGGCACACGACCGGGGCCTGCTGAGGGGACGGGTCCGGCTGCTCTTCCAGCCGGCCGAGGAGGTGATGCCCGGCGGGGCACTGCACCTGATGCGTCTGGGAGCGCTCGAGGGCGTCGAGCGAATCTTCGCGCTGCACTGTGACCCAGCGGTCGATGTCGGGCAGGTTGGCCTGCGGCTGGGTCCGCTCACCAGCGCGGCCGACAAGCTCGAGGTGCGCCTCCAGGGCAACGGCGGTCATACGTCCCGACCGCACCTCACGGGCGACCTGACCTTCGCCCTCGCGAAGGTGACCACCGAGCTCCCCGGCGTGCTCTCCCGCCGGATGGATCCCCGGTCGGGCGTCTCGGTCGTGTGGGGAATCCTCCATGCAGGTGCGGCCCCCAACGTCATCCCGGACAGCGGTCTCGTCGCCGGGACCGTGCGCATCCTGGACGCCGTGGCGTGGGCCGAATGCGAGCCCCTGGTGCGCGAGATCGTCCACGGGATCGTCCAGCCCTACGGTCTGACCGCGACCGTCGACTACCAGCGTGGCGTCCCGCCCGTCGTCAACGACCCGGTGTCCAACGAGATCCTGGGCACGACGGTCCGGCGCGTGCTGGGCGAGCACGCCGAGGTGGTGGCCCCGCAGAGCCTCGGGGGCGAGGACTTCGGCTGGTACCTCGACGAGGTCCCGGGCGCGATGATGCGACTCGGCACCCGCACGCCCGGGGGTCCGACGTACGACCTGCACCAGGGAAACCTGCGCATCGACGAGCGGGCCGTCGGCATCGGGGCCCGGCTGCTGGCGGAAGCGGCGCTCGCGGCGCTGGCCTGAACCTGCCGAAAAGGACGCGCGCTGTCTGGCAGAAGTCGCTAGTGGCCGCGGCGATCGCGACACGGTTGACTGACCCCCATCCCACAGGGCCCCGCTCGGGAGCCCTATCGACTCGATAACAACTTCGTCACGACCAATACGGTCGGTCGGCGAGGTCCCTAGGGTGCTTAGGTCGAGCGCCCTCCGGGTGCCAATCAGTAACCAAGGAGACACCTTGCGACGCAGCACGAGGCTCGCAGCACTGCTCACCGCCGGAATCCTGTCGCTCGCTGTCACCGCGTGTGGCAGCGACAACAACAAGGCCAGCGACCCGGGCGCCAGCAACGCCCCCAGCTCGAACATCAATGTCGGCATGGCCTACGACGTCGGCGGTCGCGGCGACCAGTCGTTCAACGACTCGGCCGCTGCTGGTCTCGACCAGGCGGTCAAAGAGTTCGGCATGAAGCCGTCGGAGTCCGAGGCCACGGACGGCGAGGCCGAAACCGCCCGCGAGGAGCGCCTGCGCACGTTCGCCGACAACGGCTTCGACCCGATCATCGCCGTGGGCTTCGCTTACGCGGATGCCGTCAAGAAGGTCTCGGCCGAGTACCCCGAGCTCCACTTCGCGATCATCGACGACGCGAGCCTCGCGGACGTGCCCAACGTCGCCAGCCTGGTGTTCGCCGAGGAGCAGGGCTCCTTCCTCGTCGGTGCCGCTGCCGCGCTGAAGACCAAGACCGACCACGTCGGCTTCATCGGTGGGGTCGAGACACCGCTGATCCAGAAGTTCCAGGCGGGCTACGCCGCCGGTGTCGCGGCGGTCAACCCCGACATCAAGGTCGACGTCACCTACCTCACCCAGGTGCCGGACTTCTCCGGTTTCGGTGACCCGGCCAAGGGCAAGACGGCCGCCCAGGGCATGTACGACGCCGGCGCGGACATCGTCTACCACGCTGCCGGTGGCTCCGGCGGTGGCGTCTTCGAGGCAGCCAAGGAGGCCGGCGGGCTGGCCATCGGTGTCGACTCCGACCAGTACGAGACCGCCGACCCGTCGGTCAAGGACGTCATCATGACCTCGATGCTCAAGAACGTGAACGTCGCGGTCTACAAGTACCTCGCCGAGGTCAACGGTGGCACCTTCCCGGCCGGGGTCACCACCTACGACCTCAAGGTCGACGGTGTCGGTTACTCCACCAGCGGCGGGAAGATCGACGACATCGTCCCCGACCTCGACGCGTTCAAGCAGCAGATCATCGACGGGACCATCGTCGTTCCGACCACCCCCTGATCGCTGACGGCGACACGCACCATCGAACGGGGTCCCGGGCGCGCACCGCGTGCCCGGGGCCCCGTTCGGCATTTCCACCGACGCCTGCGAGTAGCCTTCGCGACAGCCCTCACCTCCGTCCCGAGAGAGGTCACCACGACGTGTCCAGCTCCGCACCTGCACCAGCCCCGGAGGATCAGCGATCGATCGCCGTTCGCCTGCGCGGGATCGGCAAGCGGTTCCCCGGCGTCATTGCCAACGACGACGTCAACATCGACGTCAAGCGCGGCACCATCCACGCGATCGTGGGGGAGAACGGCGCCGGCAAGTCGACACTGATGAAGATCCTCTACGGGGTGCAGCCTCCGGACTCGGGCACCATCGAGATCAACGGCGAGGTCGTCACGCTGAGCTCTCCCGCGGATGCGATCAGGGCCGGCGTGGGCATGGTCTTCCAGCACTTCATGCTGGCCGACAACTTCACGGTTCTCGAGAACGTCGTGCTCGGCGCCGAGAAGCTGCACGGCGTGGGCGCCGCGGCCCGCGCGGAGATCATGAGGATCTCGGACGCCTACGGCCTCGACGTCGAGCCGGACCGCCTGGTCGAGGAACTCGGGGTGGGCGCGCGCCAGCGCGTGGAGATCCTCAAGGTCCTCTTCCGCGGCGCGCGCATCATCATCCTCGACGAGCCGACCGCGGTCCTGGTGCCGCACGAGGTCGACGAGCTGTTCACCAACCTGCGGGGGCTCAAGGAGGAGGGCCTCTCGGTCATCTTCATCTCCCACAAGCTCGACGAGGTCCTCTCGGTGGCCGAAGAGATCACCGTGATCCGCCGCGGGACCACCGTGAAGACCGTCGATCCGGCCGGCGTCACGGCTCGCCAGCTGGCCGAGCTGATGGTCGGATCCGAGCTGCCGTCCCCGAGCACCGAGACGTCCACCGTCACCGACGAGGTGCTGCTGTCGGTCCAGCACCTCGGTCTCCCCAGCCCCGAGGGCCGGCCGCTCCTCAACGACATCTCGTTCGACATCCATCGGGGCGAGATCCTCGGCATCGCCGGGGTCGAGGGCAACGGCCAGGCCGAGCTGGTCGAGGCGATCATGGGGATGCGACACGGCGTCACCGGCTCCGTCCGGCTGAGCGGCACGGATCTCTCGCACGTCTCGACCCGCGACCGCCGCGAGTCCGGCATCGGCTACATCCCCGAGGACCGCCAACGCCACGGCCTGTTGCTGGACTCTCCCCTGTGGGAGAACCGGATCCTGGGACACCAGGGCCGCCCGCCCAGCGTGAAGCACGGGCTGATCGACAAGCGCGGCGCGCGCACCGACACGCAACGGATCATCGAGCAGTACGACGTGCGTACCCCGGGTCCGGACGTGCTCGCCCGGGCCCTCTCGGGAGGCAACCAGCAGAAGCTGATCGTCGGCCGCGAGATGAGTGGCGACCCGATCCTGCTGATCGCTTCGCACCCGACCCGCGGCGTCGACGTCGGTGCGCAGGCCGCCATCTGGGACCACATCAAGGACGCTCGGCGGAAGGGACTCGCGGTGCTGCTCATCTCGGCCGACCTCGACGAGCTGATCGGACTGTCGGACCGGATCGAGGTGATCCTGCGCGGGCGCCTCGTGGGCGCGTTCGACCCGGGCGACGTGACGCCGGAGCAGCTCGGCTCGGCGATGACCGGTGCCGGGGACCCAGCATGAGCACCCCAGACAAATGCTCGCTTCGCTCCGCTTTGCCCGGGGACCCCGCATGAGCCCGCGCGCGACCAAGTTCCTGCTGGGCATCGCCGCCCCAGTGCTGGCCCTCGTGACGGCTTTTGCCATCACCAGCCTGGTGCTGATCGCCGCCGGTGACCCGGCCGGCGAGGTCTGGGGCCAGATCCTGTCGGTCCCCGAGACTCGCAAGCTGACCAACATCATCAACAACGCGACCGTGCTCTACCTGTCCGGGCTCGCGGTCGCGATCGGCTTCCGGATGAACCTCTTCAACATCGGCGTCGACGGCCAGTACCGCGTCGGGGCCTTCGTCGCCGCCGTTGTCGCGGGCGAGGCCTGGCTTCCCGGCTACCTCAACACCCTGCTGGCCGTCGCAGCCGCGATCCTGTGCGGGGCCGCTTGGGCCGGCATCGCCGGCCTGCTCCGGGCGACTCGGGGCGTCAGCGAGGTGATCTCGACGATCATGCTGAACTTCATCGCCACCTCGCTGGTCGCGTTCTTCCTGCGCAAGGCCGCGGTGCGCGTGGAGGGCAGCAACAGCCTCGGCACCAAGGTGATTCCCGAGGGCAGCCGGATCCCCAGCTTCTCGATCGGCTCCGGGCCCGGGACCGAGGTCTACGGCTTCCTCTTCGTCGCGATCTTCGCCGGGTTCGCATTCTGGTTCGTGCTCAACAAGACCCGGTTCGGGTTCGACCTGCGCGCGACCGGCCAGTCGACCACGGCAGCGGTCGCGAATGGCATCAGCGTCAAGAAGATGACGATCCTGGCCATGCTCATCTCCGGGGGCGTCGCGGGTCTGGTCGGCCTGCCGATCCTCTTCGGCTCCGCCTACTCCTACGGCTCGACGTTCCAGTCCGGCCTGGGTTTCGCCGGCATCGCCATCGCACTGCTGGGTCGCAACAACCCGATCGGTATCGCCATCGGCGCACTGCTCTTCTCGTTCCTCAACGAGCAGTCCAACGCGCTGCAGATCCTCGTCGGCGTGTCCCCGGACATCGTCGCGATCACCCAGGGCGTCATCGTGCTCACCGTGGTGATCTCCTACGAGATCGTGCGCCGCTACGGCGTCCGCCTCGAGCAGCAGCACGTCGCCCAGGCCCTGGCCTCGGAAGCCCCACCGCCCCCGGGTGGTCCCTCGTCCGCCGAGCCCGAGGAGGTGCGCGCATGAGCGTCCCCGCCACCGCCACCGCCACCGGCATCGTCGAACCCGCCGCCAGGCCGTCCGGTCGTCGCCGGCTGCCACGCTGGTGGTTCCTGGTCGCTATGGTCGCCGCGATCGCGGCCATGGCGCTGCTGGAGATCATCACCGGCGCCAACGACCTGACCTCGTCGGGCACCATCGCCGCGACGTTCATCGCGACGGTCCCGATCATGCTGGCCGGCCTGGGCGGCCTGTGGTCCGAGCGGGCCGGCGTCGTGAACATCGGGCTCGAGGGCATGATGATCCTCGGCACCTACGGGGCCGGCTACTTCGGCTACCACTACGGTGCCTGGGCGGCGGTCCTCGGCGCGATCGCGATGGGCATGCTCGGCGGCCTGGTGCACGCGGTCGCCACCGTGGTCTTCGGTGTCGACCACATCATCTCCGGTGTCGCGATCAACATCATCGCGCTGGGCGCGGTCCAGTACCTGGCGTCGCTGACGTTCGTCGGGCTGCCGGGGGGTGGCCAGACCCAGTCTCCGAAGATCCCCGACGTCCCGTCGATCACGATCGGCCCGCTGAGCGACTCGCTCGGCACCCTGGAGAAGAAGGACCTGTTCTTCGTCTCCGAGGTCGCGGCCATACTGCGCGCCCTGGTCACGAACCTGTCGTCGCTCGTGGTCATCGCGATGGTGATCCTGGTCCTGAGCTACGTCATCCTGTGGCGCACGCCGTTCGGCCTGCGGCTCCGCGCCTGCGGCGAGAGCCCGGCGGCGGCCGAGTCGCTGGGCGTGAAGGTGCTGCGCTACAAGTTCGTCGCGGTGCTGATCTCCGGTGGCCTGGCCGGCCTTGCGGGCGGGTTCCTGGCGATGGTCGCCTCGAGCAACTACCGCGACGGCCAGACCGGCGGTCGCGGCTACATCGGCCTCGCGGCCATGATCTTCGGCAACTGGCGACCGGGTGGGCTGCTTGCCGGCTCGAGCCTGTTCGGCTACACCGAGACGCTGGGCCTGCGCCAGGGCGGCACGTCCGTGCACGCGCTGCTGCTCGCGTTCGCGGTGCTGGCGCTGGCGGCCGCGGCCTGGCAGGTGCGTCAGGGCCAGCGGGTCTCGGCGGCCATCACCGTCGGCATCGGGGTGCTCATCGGCGTCGTGTACTTCCTCAGCGACGAGGTGCCGGGCGAGTTCACCAGCATGACGCCGTACGTCATCACGCTGCTCGTGCTGGCCCTCGCCTCGCAACGGCTGCGGATGCCGGCCGCCGACGGACA
The DNA here is from genome assembly GCA_025965335.1 of Nocardioides sp. Classification (GTDB taxonomy): domain Bacteria; phylum Actinomycetota; class Actinomycetes; order Propionibacteriales; family Nocardioidaceae; genus Nocardioides. The sequence continues at coordinate 11,168 of JAOPXC010000282.1, forward strand.
GATCTATCGCAAGGGGAGCGCGGGCTAGCGTGGCTGAGTTCGACTGGGATTCGCTCAAGACCGAGGCCGCCGCGGCGATGGGGCACGCCTATGTGCCGTACTCCCACTTCCCGGTGGGTGCGGCCGCGCTGGTCGACGACGGCCGGCTGGTGGTGGGCTGCAACGTCGAGAACGCGGCGTACGGCGTGGCCCTCTGCGCCGAGTGCGGCCTGGTCTCGCAGCTGCACATCACTGGAGGTGGCCGGCTGACGCACTTCGTGTGCGTCAACCGCGACCGGGACGTGATCATGCCGTGCGGCCGCTGTCGTCAGCTCCTCTACGAGAACGGCGGGCCGGACCTGCTGCTGTTGACGGTGTCGGGCGTGAAGCGGATGGACGAGGTGCTGCCGGATGCGTTCGGTCCCGACGACCTCGCTTGACCTGACCTCGCCCGAGGTCGTCGCGGATCCCTACCCGCACTTCGCCGCGGAGCGGGCCCGGCACCCGGTGGCCTGGCACGAGCCGTCGGGCATGTTCCTCACGTTCGACCATGCCTCGGTCGGCGCCGTCCAGCGCGACCGCCGCCTGGGCCGGATCTGGGCGGACCGGCAGCCCGCGGACCGCCTCGAGCCCTTCAACCTGCTGCACCGCAACCAGATGATGGAGAACGAGCCGCCCGAGCACACGCGGCTGCGCCGGCCGGTCGCATCGGCGTTCAACCGCGGTCACATCGAGCGGCTCCGGCCGCGGGTCCGCGAGCTCGCCGCGGCCCTGCTGGCCGACCTGGATCCCTCCGGGTTCGACGTGATCGCCGACTACGCCGAGCCGCTGCCCGTGCTCGTGATCGCCGACCTGCTCGGCGTACCGCGGTCCTACGCCCCGGCCCTGCGGGCGTGGTCGCAGGCCATCGTCCGGATGTACGAGGTCGCACCGTCCGACGCTGTCGTGGACGCGGCCGTGACGGCGGCGACCGACTTCGCCGCGCTCGTCCGCGAGCTGGTCGCCGACCGTCGGTCGCGGCCCACGGACGACCTGATCAGCGACCTGGCCGCGACCGAGCTGTCCGACGACGAGGTCGTGGCGGCCGTGGTGCTCCTGCTCAACGCCGGCCACGAGGCGTCGGTCAACGTCTTCGGCAACGGGTTGACCGCGATGCTGCGACAGGGCCTGCGGCCCGGACCTGACGTACCGGCCTGCGTCGAGGAGATGCTGCGCTTCGACTCGGCACTGCAGCTCTTCGAGCGGACCGCGATCGAGGACGTGTCGATCGGTGGCGTCCTGGTCGAGGAGGGCCAGAAGATCGCGGCCCTCCTGGGGGCCGCGAACCGCGACCCGGCGGTGTTCGACCGGGCCGACGAGTTCGACGTCGCCCGGGACCCGAACCCGCACCTCGCATTCGGGGTCGGGGTGCACTTCTGTCTCGGCGCGCCGCTGGCGCGGATGGAGCTGGCGGAGTCGGTGTCGTCGCTGTGGTCGACGTTCCCGGACCTGGCCCTGACCGCCGAGCCGGAGAGTCGGGGGACGTTCGTGCTGCGGGGATTCCAGAGGGTGAAAGTGGGAGGTAGGGCCACGTGACGCAACACGACGCCGTCGAGGTGATCATCGCCAAGCGGGACGGTGGTGAGCTCAGCGACAGCCAGATCGACTGGGTGATCGACGCCTACACGAAGGGCGTCGTCGCCGACGAGCAGATGTCCTCGCTCGCCATGGCCATCCTGCTCAACGGGATGAACCGTCGGGAGATCGCCCGCTGGACCGACGCGATGATCGCGTCGGGGGACCGGATGGACTTCTCGGGCCTCTCGCGGCCGACCGCCGACAAGCACTCGACCGGGGGCGTCGGCGACAAGGTCACCCTGCCGCTGGCACCGCTGGTCGCCGCGTGCGGCGTCGCCGTACCCCAGCTGTCGGGGCGCGGCCTGGGCCACACCGGGGGGACGCTCGACAAGCTGGAGTCCGTTCCCGGCTGGCGGGCCGCGCTCACCAACACGGAGATGTTCGGTCAGCTCGAGTCCGTGGGCGCGGTCATCTGCGCGGCCGGTGACCAGCTGGCGCCCGCCGACAAGCTGCTGTACGCGCTGCGCGACGTGACCGGGACGGTGGAGGCGATCCCCCTGATCGCGTCATCCATCATGAGCAAGAAGATCGCGGAGGGCACCGGCGCGCTGGTGCTGGACGTGAAGGTCGGCACCGGCGCCTTCATGAAGGACGTGCCGCGGGCCCGCGAGCTGGCCGAGACCATGGTCGCTCTGGGGAAGGACGCCGGCGTCCACACCGTTGCGCTGCTCACCGACATGTCCACGCCGCTCGGACTGACCGCCGGCAACGCGGTGGAGGTCGCGGAGTCCGTGGAGGTGCTGGCCGGGGGCGGCCCCGCCGATGTGGTCGAGCTGACCCTGGCGCTGGCCCGCGAGATGCTGGCGGGTGCGGGACGTGACGACGTGGACCCCGCCGACAAGCTGGCCGACGGCTCGGCCATGGATGCCTGGAAGGCGATGATCCGCGCGCAGGACGGCGACCCCGACGCGCCGCTGCCGGTCGCGCGGGAGTCGCACGTGGTGACCGCCCCGTCCACGGGCGTGCTGACCCGGCTCGACGCCATGGCGGTGGGTCTCGCCGCCTGGCGCCTGGGCGCGGGCCGGGCCCGCAAGGAGGACCCGGTGCAGGCCGGCGCCGGCGTGGTCTGGCACGCCCGGCCCGGTGACCGGGTGACCGAGGGCGAGCCGTTGTTCACGCTGTTGAGCGACGACGAGGCGCGGTTCGACCGGGCCCTCGCCTCGCTCGAGGGCGGCTACGACGTCGCGCCGGCGGGTACGGCGTACGAGCCGGGGCCGTTGGTCATCGACCGGATTGGTTGACGGCCGGGGGCCTGCAGTTTCACTGGTTAACCAGTGAAACTTGAGGGCGGGGGATTCACGAGAGCAGCAGGACAACCATCTCCGCGACGCAGGCGGGCTTGGCCTCGCCGTCGATCTCGATCAGGTGCCGGATGGTGGCCTGCTTGCCGGCGGGTACGTCGGTCACCTCGCCCAGGGTGACGGTGGACCGGATGCGCTTGCCGACGAGGACCGGGTTCGGGAAGCGGACCTTGTTGATGCCGTAGTTGAGCTTGGCGCCCGGGGTCTCCATCGAGAAGATCTGGCTCCCGAACCACGGGAGGAGCGAGAGCGTGAGGTAGCCGTGGGCGATGGTGCCCCCGAACGGACCGGCCTGCGCCCGTTCGACGTCGACGTGGATCCACTGGTGGTCGCCGGTCGCCTCGGCGAACAGGTTGACCCGATCCTGGTCGATCGTCACCCATTCGGAGGTGCCGAGCTCCTCGCCGGCTGCCGCCGCGATCTCGTCGAGGGTGGTGAAGATACGCATCGTGTGAAGTCCTCCGTGGGTGCAAGGATGGCGCCCATGAGCGCCCTCCCGACGGAACCTATCGCCCCTACTCGCGACCAGGTCCGTCGGGCACCCAAGGTGTTGCTGCACGACCACCTCGACGGCGGGCTCCGACCCCAGACCATCATCGACCTCGCTCCCGACGCCGGGCACGAGCTCCCCGCGACGACCGCGGAGAAGCTCGGGCGGTGGTTCGCGGAGGCGGCGGACTCCGGGTCGCTGGAGCGCTACCTCGAGACGTTCGACCACACCGTGGCGGTCATGCAGAACGGCCCGGCACTGACGCGGGTGGCCCGCGAGTGCGTCGAGGACCTCGCGGCCGACGGCGTGGTGTACGCCGAGGTCCGCTACGCCCCCGAGCAGCACGTGGGGAACGGGCTGACCCTCGACGAGGTCGTCGCGGCGGTCCAGGAGGGCTTCGACCAGGGAGCGGAGGCGGCCGGTGGCCGGATCCTCGTGCGCCAGCTGCTCACCGCCATGCGGCACCAGGCCCGCTCGAGGGAGATCGCGGAGCTCTCGATCGCCTGGCGTGACCGTGGCGTCGCCGGCTTCGACATCGCCGGGGCCGAGGCGGGCTACCCGCCCACCCGGCACCTCGACGCGTTCGAGTACCTCCAGCGCGAGAACTCACACTTCACCATCCACGCGGGCGAGGCGTTCGGGCTGCCGTCGATCTGGCAGGCGATCCAGTGGTGCGGGGCGGACCGGCTCGGGCACGGGGTCCGCATCATCGACGACATCACCGTGGACGAGGACGGCGAGGTGACGCTGGGCCGGCTCGCCGCCTACGTCCGCGACAAGCGGATCCCGCTCGAGATGTGTCCCGCGTCCAACATCCAGACCGGCGCGGCCGCCTCGATCGCCGAGCACCCGATCGGGCTGCTCAAGCGGCTCCGGTTCCGGGTCACGGTGAACACCGACAACCGGTTGATGAGCCAGACCTCGATGACCGACGAGATGTGCGCGCTGATCGAGGCGTTCGGCTACGGCCTGCGCGACCTCGAGTGGTTCACCATCAATGCCATGAAGTCCGCGTTCCTGCCGTTCGACGAGCGGCTGGGGATCATCGACGGCGTCATCAAGCCGGCGTACGCCGCGATGGCGAACGAGTGACCGCCGAGCGGCCCTGAGTCAGTCCGGCAGCACGACGAACCACGGCCGGAGAGCCCCAGCCGCGCGGACTCGAAGACGGACCGTCCGAGTCGGACGGCCGCCCTCTCGGCGGGCCGGCCGTTCATCGGCGGACGTCCCGGTCCGCGAGGCGCCGGATCGCGGCCAGCGCCTGCTCGGGGGTGACCGGCTCGCAGCCACGGCTGATGGCGTGCTCCACGACCCGCTTCTGGTCACGCATCAGGGCCAGGCCGCGCCGGACGAGCACCAGGGGCGGCTTGCGGTGCTCGCGAAGGTCCCGCGTCAGCCGGCGCCAGAACGTGACGGCGGGATGCTGCCGGACGCAGTAGGCCGCCGCGAGGAGACCGCGCTCCCGGCAGGTCGGCACGACGTCCTGGGCGAAGATGCCCTCCGCGACGAAGAGGTCGTGGCCGTCGAGGTCGAGCACGTGGCTGCCGTACCGCCCGTCCCGGGCGATGTCGTAGATCGGCACCTCCGCCCGACCCTCGCGGCACAGCGCCTCGAGCGCGGCGAGGGCGTCGGGCAGGAGCCAGGAGTCGGGGTGGTCCCAGTCGGGGATGCCGGCGTTGGCCCCGTGGGTGATCCGGGGCAGGGAGGGGTCGCCGCCGCTCTTGTAGAAGTCGTCGAGCCGCAGCACGGGCAGGCCGACCCGGTCGGCGAGTCGCGACTTGCCCGACCCCGAGGGGCCGGCCAGGACGATGACCCGGGCGCGCACCGGCTCAGTCTGCCCGGAAGAGTTGTTCAGACCCCGATCGGGTGCCAGACGGTCTTGGTCTCCAGGAAGGCCGTCATCGCCGCCGTGCCCGGGTCGAGCGTCCAGTCGGGCTCGGCGGCCGGGGCGCGACGTACCCGCTTGAGGTTGTCGGCCGCCGCGACCTCCAGCGCCGTCGCCAGCTCGCTGTCTCCGGCGACGCCGGTCAGGTCGATGCCGTTGACGTCCATGTGCGAGGCGAGCCAGGGGCCGATCGTGGTCGCGGAACCGGTCAGGATGTTGACCACGCCACCGGGGACGTCGGAGGTGGCGAGCACCTCGGCGAACGTCACGGCCGGCAGCGGGCGTTCGAAGGACGACACGACGACCGCGGTGTTGCCGGTCACCACGGCCGGGGCGACGACGTGCACGAGGCCGAGCAGCGAGGATGCCTGGGGCGCGAGAACCGCCACCACCCCGGTCGGCTCGGGGGTCGAGAGGTTGAAGAACGGCCCCGCCACGGGGTTGGCGTTGCCGACGACCTGGGTGATCTTGTCGGCCCAGCCGGCGTACCAGACCAGCCGGTCGATCGCCTCGTCCACGGTCTTCTCGGCCCGCGCCGCGCTCAGGCCCTCGAACTGGCGGACGGCCTCGAGGAACTGCGGCCGGCGGTCCTCCATGACCTCGGCGACGCGATAGAGGATCTGGGCGCGGTTGTACGCCGTGCGGCCCGACCAGCCCGGGAACGCCTTGCGTGCGGCGCTCACCGCGTCGCGGGCGTCCTTGCGGGAGGCCAGCGAGGCGTTGGCCACGAAGGCACCCAAGCTGTCGTGCACCGGGTACGAGTGACCCGACTCGGAGCGGGGGAACGCGCCGCCGATGTAGAGCTTGTAGGTCTTGCGAACGTCGATTCGTGTCACCTGAGGTAGCCCTCCAGCCCGTGGCGGCCGCCCTCGCGGCCGTGGCCCGACTCCTTGTACCCGCCGAACGGGCTGGTGGGGTCGAACTTGTTGAACGTGTTGGCCCACACGACGCCCGCCCGGAGCTCGTTGGCGATCTTGAGGATCCGCGAGCCCTTGTCGGTCCAGACACCGGCGGAGAGGCCGTACGGCGTGTTGTTCGCCTTCTCGACGGCCTCGGCGGGTGTGCGGAACGTCAGCACGGACAGGACCGGTCCGAAGATCTCCTCGCGGGCGATCCGGTGGGCCTGGGAGACACCGGTGAAGATCGTCGGCGGGAACCAGAAACCGTGCTGGGGCAGTTCGCAGGGCGGCGACCAGCGTTCGGCGCCCTCGGCGTCGCCCACCGCCGACAGCTCGCGGATGCGTTCTAGCTGCTCGGCTGAGTTGATCGCGCCGATGTCGGTGTTCTTGTCCAGGGGGTCACCGACCCGCAGCGTCGACATGCGCCGCTTGAGCCGCCCCAGCAGCTCCTCGGCAATGCTCTCCTGCACGAGCAGCCGCGAGCCGGCGCAGCAGACGTGGCCCTGGTTGAAGAAGATGCCGTCGACGATGCCCTCGACGGCCTGGTCGATCGGCGCGTCGTCGAAGACGATGTTCGCCGCCTTGCCGCCGAGCTCGAGGGTCAACTTCTTGTTGGTCCCTGCGACGGCGCGCGCGATGGCCTTGCCGACCTCGGTGGAGCCGGTGAAGGCGACCTTGTCGACGTCGGGGTGCGAGACCAGCGCCCGGCCGGTCTCGCCGGCGCCGGTGATGATGTTGACGACCCCGGCCGGCAGGTCGGCCTGCTGGCAGATCTCCGCGAAGAGCAGCGCGGTCAGCGGCGTGGTCTCGGCCGGCTTCAGTACGACGGTGTTGCCGCACGCGAGCGCCGGCGCGATCTTCCAGGCCAGCATCAGCAGCGGGAAGTTCCACGGGATGACCTGTCCGGCCACGCCGAGCGGCTGGGGGTTGCCGCCGCCGTACCCCGAGTACTCGAGCTTGTCGGCCCAGCCCGCGTAGTAGAAGAAGTGCGCCGCCACGATCGGTACGTCGACGTCGCGGGACTCCTTGATCGGCTTGCCGTTGTCGATCGACTCCAGTACCGCCAGCTCGCGGCTGCGCTCCTGGATGATCCGGGCGATCCGGTAGAGGTACTTGGCGCGCTCGCGTCCGGACAGTTTCGACCAGACCCGGTCGTAGGCACGTCGGGCCGCCTTCACGGCCGCGTCCACGTCGGCCGCGTCGGCCTCGGCAACTTCGGCGAGCACCTCCTCGGTGGCGGGGTTGATGGTCTTGAACGCCTTGCCTCCGCCGTCGACGAACTCGCCGTTGACGAACAGGCCGTACGACGCCTTGATGTCGACGATGCTGCGCGACTCGGGTGCCGGCGCGTAGTCGAACCCGTTGGCTGGGCGCGCCTCGCCGGTCGAGCCTGTCGAGACCACGTTCTTCTCTGCCATCGTCATCAGTCCAGCGTGAAGTAGTCGGGGCCGGAGTAGCGGCCGGTGCGCATCTTGGTGCGCTGCATGAGCAGGTCGTTGAGCAGGGTGGAGGCGCCGAACCGGAACCAGTCCGGGTCGAGCCAGTCGGTGCCGGCGACCTCGTTGACGATCACGAGGTACTTGATCGCGTCCTTGCTGGTGCGGATGCCGCCGGCGGGCTTGACGCCGACCATCTGTCCGGTGGCCTCGCGGAAGTCGCGGACCGCCTCCAGCATGATCATCGTGACCGGCAGCGTCGCCGCCGGCTGCACCTTGCCCGTGGAGGTCTTGATGAAGTGGCCGCCGGCCATCATCGCGAGCCAGCTCGCGCGTCGTACGTTGTCGTAGGTCTGGAGCTCGCCGGTCTCGAAGATCACCTTGAGGTGCGCGCTCGGCCCGTTCGGCCGGGCACAGGCCTCGCGGACCGCGACGATCTCCTCGAAGACCTGGAGATAGCGCCCGGACAGGAAGGCGCCGCGGTCGATCACCATGTCGATCTCGTCGGCGCCGGCCTCGACGGCGTCGCGGGTGTCGGCCAGCTTGATGTCCAGGGCCGCGCGCCCGCTCGGGAACGCGGTAGCGACCGCGGCGACGTGCACGCCGCTGGTGCCGAGGGTCCGCCGGGCCGTTGCGACCATGTCGGGGTAGACGCAGACCGCTGCCGTTGCCGGGCAGGTCGGGTCGGAGGGGTCGGGTCGCATCGCCTTGGACGCCAGGGCGCGTACCTTGCCTGCGGTGTCGGCACCCTCGAGGGTGGTCAGGTCGACCATCCGGATCGCGAGGTCGATCGCGAACGCCTTGGCCGTGGTCTTGATGGACCGGGTGCCGAGGGCCGCCGCCCGGGCGTCGGCGCCGACCTGGTCGACGCCGGGCAGTCCGTGGAGGAAACGACGCAGGGTGGCCTCGGACCGGGTGACGTCCGAGTAGTCCCAGCCCTGACCGCGGGCCCCGGTGGGTGGCGCGTCGGTGGTGGGGGATGAAGCCATGAGCCCCAGCATAGGGTTGGCCGCGCCGGCAGCAGAAAAAGGCGGTCCGGGCCGAGGACGGCCTCGGCACGGTGACAGGAGACGCGAGATGGGGAACCAGTCGGTGGAGCGCTTCCGTCCCACCAGCGGCCGCGTCACGGGGTCGATCGGACTGGTTGTGGCACTGGCCGTGGTGGTCATCGGCATCTTCGACCGCGAGGCCTTCGGGCCGCCGGTGGTGGCCGCGGCGCTCGTCATCGCGGTGCTGGTGTGGGCCTCGACCCTCCGCCCGCGAGTGTCGGTGACCGAGGAGTGCCTGGTGCTGCGCAACATGCTCGACACGGTGTCCATCCCCCTGGCCTCGATCGAGGAGGTCGCGGTGCGTCAGGTGCTGGCGGTGCGCGTCGGCCGGAGGCGTTACGTCTCGCCGGCCGTCGGCCGGAGCTGGCGGCAGACCATCAAGTCCAACAAGTCGGAACGCGCAGGAGACGTGGCGCTCGCGAGCTATCCCGACTTCGTGGAGCAGCGGATCCGTCAGCGGTGCGACGACGAGCGCGCCAAGCGCGGGATCGAGCGCTACTCCGACGAGCAGGTCGCGCTCGCCGCGGACGTGCAGCGCCGACCCGCGTGGTTCGAGATCGCCGCCCTCGCCGTCGCCTCGGTCACATTTGTCGTGACGCTGTTCCTCTGACGCTCCCGAACCCTGTTCCTGCGGGTTCCCTCAGATCCCGGCGGCGGCCTTGATGCCGTCGCGGAGGGCGTCGAGGCGGCCCGCGGCCGCGATCCGGGCGGCGTCGACCCCGTCCTCGGGACGCACGTGGACGACCACCTCGAGGTAGCACTTGAGCTTGGGCTCCGTGCCGCTCGGCCGCACGACCACGCGCGCCCCGTCGGCCAGCCGGTAGCGCAGGCCCTCGGTCGGGGGGAGGTCGGCGGAGCCCGCCGCGAGGTCGTCGACCCGCTCCACCGTGAGGCCCCCGAGCTCGGTCGGCGGGGTCCGGCGCAGGCGCTCCATGGCGGCGGCGATCTCGGCCAGGTCGGTGACCCGGACCGACAGCTGGTCGGTGGCGTGCAGGCCATGCTCCGCCGCGATGTCGTCGAGCAGGTCGGTGAGGCCGCGGCCGTCGGCCCTGGCGTTGGCGGCCAGCTCGCAGAGCAGCAGCAGCGCGGACACGCCGTCCTTGTCCCGCACGTGCTCGGGGTCGACGCAGTAGCCGAGCGCCTCCTCGTAGCCGAACGCCAAACCCTCGACCCGCCCGATCCACTTGAAGCCGGTCAGCGTCTCGGCGTACGGCTGCCCGTGCGCGGCAGCCATCTTCCCCAGCAGGCTCGAGGACACGATCGAAGTGGCGTAGGTGCCCTGCTTCCCCGAGGTCAGGAGGCGGTGCGCCAGCAGCGCACCGACCTCGTCGCCGCTCAGCATCCGCCAGCCGTGCGGGCCGGGTACGGCGGCCGCGCACCGGTCGGCGTCGGGGTCGTTGGCGACGACGAGGTCGGCGCCGTACCGCTCCGCCAGGCCGAGCGCCAGATCCATCGCCCCCGGCTCCTCCGGGTTGGGGAACGAGACGGTCGGGAAGTCGGGGTCGGGGTGCTCCTGCTCGCTGACGACGCGGGGCGGGCCGAAGCCCGCGGTCTCCAGCACCTGTACGACGGACGTGCCGCCCACGCCGTGCAGCGGCGTGTAGACGACGTCGAGGTCCCTCGGGCCGTCGACCGCGAGGTCGGCGACCGTGTCGAGGTAGCGGTCGACGACGTCCTCGCCGAGGACCCTGCCGCCCGAGCCGCGCGGGACCTCGGCCGGCGGGCCGACGCCGGCAATGCGCGCGGCGATCTCGGCGTCGACCGGGGGCACGATCTGGCTGCCGTCCCCGAGGTAGACCTTGTAGCCGTTGTCCTGCGGTGGGTTGTGGCTCGCGGTGACCATCACGCCGGCCAGGCAGCCGAGCTCGCGGATCGCGAACGCCAGCACGGGCGTGGGCAGCGGGCGCGGCAGCACCCAGGCCTTGAGGCCGGCCCCGGTCATCACCTCCGCGGTGTCGCGGGCGAACACGTCGGAGTTGTGCCGGGCGTCGTAGCCGATGACGACCGCGCCTTCCCGGGGGGCGCCGTGGTCCTTCAGGTAGCCGGCGAGGCCGGCCGCCGCCCGGATCACCACGACCCGGTTCATCCGGTTCGGTCCCGCGCCCAGGGCGCCGCGCAGCCCCGCGGTCCCGAACTCGAGCGTCCCGTCGAAGCGGTCCGCGAGGTCCGCGTCGTCGCCGCCCGCCTCCACCTCGGCGATCCGGGCATCGAGCTCGGCCCGCGTCTGCTCGTCGGGGTCCTCGGCGGCCCAGGCCCGGGCGCGGTCGAGCAGGTCTGCTGGGTCGGGACGGCTCATGGCGGCACCGTAGCCGCTCGGGTGCTCCGGCATCATGGGCGCGTGACCGCGCTGCCTCCGCCGCACGACAAGGACGTCACCCTGGGCGTGCTGGTGGCCGAGCTGGCCGGACATCTCGGTGTCGCCGGCACCGTCGCGGTGTGCCTGGACCTGATGGCCGGTGCCGATCGGACGTCGTACCTCCCCGAGCTGGAGTACCTCACCGGCGTGCGGTTCGAGCCGGGCTCGCCGAAGCTCGACCCGGGCCGGTGGAAGGACTACTGGGGACGCCATTGGGGCGCCCGGGGGCTCCTCTACGTCTGGGCCGACCACGCCGCCGACGCGGTGGTGGCGGGTCTCGACGACGAGCACTGGAGGCCGGCGGAGACGTGCCTCAGGGTCTCGACGCGTCGCGAGCTCGGGGCGGCCGGACCGGGTGCCACCCGGCTCCTGGGCCACCGGCTGCCGCGGGTGCGGGCCCAGGCGCTGCGCACGCTCGGCGCGGCCGGCGACGTCGAGCACGTCGACGCGGTCCGCGACCGGATCGACGACGTGCACCCCGACGTACGGCGGGCGGCCGCCCGCGCGCTGGGCCGGATGGCCGTGCGGCTGGACCTGGACCTGGAGGCGGACCGGTGAGCGCGTCGTACACGTTCCGCGGGTCGTGGACCGTGGCTGCACCGTCGGCCCTGGTCCACGAGGTCCTGGTCGACCTCGAGCACTACCCGGACTGGTGGCCCCAGGTCGTCGCCGTCGCGTCCCTGGGCCCGGACGACGCGCGGGTGCTGTGCCGCTCGGCGCTGCCCTACACCCTGGATCTGGTGCTGCACGCCGTCCGCCGCGACCCCGACCTCCTCGAGGTCGCGGTCTCCGGCGACCTCGACGGCAAGGTCAGCTGGCGGCTGACCGAGCAGCGGACCGGCACCCGCCTGGACTTCGAGCAGGAGGTCGCCGTGGGTGGCCTGCTCAGCGCTGCGTCGTACGTCGTGCGGCCGCTGCTGACCTGGAACCACGACCGGATGATGGCCGGCTGCGTCGCCGGCCTCCGGCGACGGCATAACTGACTCGGCGCAGCGGTAGGCACTGGTGAGAGCCGCCGGCCCGAGTCAGGCGTCGATGGAGCTCATGTCGCCGTACCGTTCGCCCACGACCGCGTCCCGCGGGACGGCCGCCTCCAGGGCGGCG